>PLZZ01000066.1:1683-12211 GCA_003153585.1 Acidobacteriota bacterium
ACCGGGATGTTGATGAAGAAAATCCAGCGCCAGTCGAAGTTGTCGGTGATCCACCCGCCGAGCGTGGGGCCAATAGCCGGAGCAAGGACGACAGCCATGCCGTAGACCGCGAATGCCATTCCGCGTTTGGCCGGAGAAAATGTGTCCGCGAGAATTGCCTGTTCACTGGGCTGCAAGCCTCCGCCGCCTGCTCCCTGCAGTACGCGAAAGAAAATCAGCATGCCAAGACTGGGAGCCAGTCCGCACAAAAATGAGCTGATGGTGAAAATCGCCACGCAGGACATATAAAAACGCTTGCGGCCAATCATTTGCGAAAACCAACCGCTCATGGGCAGAACGATGGCATTCGAAACGAGGTAAGACGTAAGTATCCATGTGCTTTCATCCTGGCCGGCGGAAAGACTGCCTGCGATATGGGGAAGCGCGACGTTCGCGACACTGGTATCGAGCACTTCCATGAATGTCGCGAGGGTTACGGTGAGTGCGATAATCCAAGGATTGACAGGCGGCCGTTGGTAGGCTTCCGATGCCATAAGCGCGCCGGGGTCACTTCACGTAAACTTTTGCTTCCACCGACATCCCCAGCCGCAGCGAAAGGTCCTTGTTCTGCCCTGGCTCAAGGACGATTTTTACCGGGATGCGCTGAACTACTTTGACGTAGTTGCCGGTAGCGTTCTCCGGCGGCAGCAGGCTTAAACGGGCGCCGCTGGAGTTAGCAAAGCTGTCCACGTGGCCGTTGTAAGTGCGTCCATTGGAATCCACTTTTATTTTTGCGGACTGACCCACGCGCATGCCTTTTAATTGAGTTTCTTTGAAGTCCGCGGTAACCCACACGTCCTCCAGCGGAACGATGGAGAACAATTGTTGTCCGGGCTGGACGTTCATGCCGACTTCGACGTTTTTCGTAATCACGCCATTCACCGGCGCAACGATCTTGGTGTACTGGAGATTCAATTCAGCCTGATCGAGNNCCGGCTTCGGCGGTGACGAGCTTGCTGCGCGCCTGGGTTACTTGCTGTGCTGCTGCTGCTGCGGAGGAGCGTGCAGCCACGACGCCGGCCGAGTTCGCCTTCGAAGCGGCTTCCGCCTGATCGTACTGCTGCTGGGAAATTTCCTGCTTATCAACAAGTTGTTTGTAACGGCCGAGGTCCAGCTGGGCTTTTGTGTCATTGGCTTGAGCTTCGGCAAGCTGCGCTTGAGCGGCGTCGTACTGCTGCTGAGCGGCTGCGATCCCGGCCTTCGCATTTTCGACGTCCGCTTCCGAAGACGAGACTTGGCTTGCGGTATTGATGTTCGTAATCGGGACGTTCAGGTTGGAAGCCTGCGCTGTGGCCCTCGCGTCTTCTAGAGCGGCCTTGGCCTGATCGACTGCGACTTGATAATCGCGGGGATCGATTTCAACGAGTACGGTACCGGCAGTGACGTACTGGTTGTCGTCTACGTTCACTTTTGTGACGTAGCCCGAAACTCGCGCGCTGAGCGGCATTAGATGGCCGTCCACTTCCGCATCGTCGGTGGATTCATAGCTTTGAAAATATCGCCAAGCGAAGAATCCACCGACCAGCACCAGAAGGATCGCAGCAATCAGAAAAAAACGAGCGTTAGGATTCGATTGAATGAATCTTCCCGCACGAGACGGTGGAGGCTCTGATGCCGAATGAGTTTCCGGGGCAACTGCGGCGGCTGCAGCAGGTTTTTCAGCCGGAGCGACGCTCTGGTCCAGCGGAGTTTTAGGTGGTTCCACGTCTGTTCTCTGTGCCATTTATTTTCCTTTGAAATACTGCTTCACGCCTTCTTCCGCGAAACCAATGGCCCGCGCCAGGGAAATCTTCGCGTAGTTATAATTGTAGAGAGCCGAAATGTAGTTTTCGTGCGCGCTCGCGACGGCTTCTTGCGCTTGGACAACCTCCACCGTGTTGGTAACTCCCGCGGCAAAACGATCGCGCGATTGCAATAAGCTCTCATCTGCCAGAGCAACATTGCTCTTAGCTACGACCACTTGTTGCCCCGAAGATTCGAGGTTGAACAGCGCGGTGCGAACGTCCGCATCGATTTGTCCGCGCAGGTTGTCGAGATGATCGCGGCTCTGCTGAAGCTGTGCATCAGCGACCAAGACATCGCCGTGAACTTTGCCGCCCTGGAAGATCGGAACACTCAATGTCGCGCGCAGGTCGAATACCCCATGCGTGAAGAGATCCGAATAAGTTCCGGCAATTCCGTAATCGCCGCTGACGGAGAGCGACGGGTAATAACCGGCGTGGGCCGCACGCCGCGAATACTCTGCGGAAGTGACAGTTGCCAGTGCGGCCTGAAAATCCGAACGCGTTGCATACGCTCGCTTCAGTGCGTCCTCGACGGTAATGCCTTCGAGAGGTTCGTATGGAGATTTATCGGTCAGATCAAACTCCTGGCCTGGCGCAAGTCCAATCACTCGCGCGATGGTCAGCTTCTGAATCGCGAGATCATTCCGAGCCTGAATCAATTGCTGCTGGCGCGTCTGCAACTCCACGTGCGCGCGTAGTTCGTCGATGGCCGGGGAAGTTCCGGCTTTGAGCTGATCGGAGGCCTGATTGTAGAGGGCCTGTCCGGTGTTGACTTGAGCTTCGGCTGTTTCGATGCGCGCTTCGTCGGCGATGGCCTGAAGATAGTTGTAACCGACCGCGAGAACGACGAGGTCGCGCGCGTCCTTGTACGTGTATTGCGCGGCTTTCACACTCTGCGAAGCGGAGTGGGTGTTGTTGATGGCCTTCCAATCAAAAACTGATTGCGTCACATAAGCGCGGCTGTCGAAATAAGTGAAAGGGCCGACGATGGAAGGAATACTTGCGCCAGGAATTTTGAAGCTGAACCCAAATTCGGCAAGGTCAATTTGAGACTGATTGACGTAGCTGGTGGTCGTGAGATTAGGCAAGAGCGAGCTCAACTGCTGCCAGCGCTGGCCGCGCGCTGAACCGACGTCCTGGCTCGAGAGCAACAAGCCGAGGTTCTGTTTCAGGCCGCGATTGATGGCGTCTTCGAGCGAAATCGGAAGAATGCCGGGAACAAGTTTCGATGGCACGCTACCTGTGAATGAATTTTGTCCTTGCGCAGCGGCGGGTGAAGATGCGGAAGAAGGAGCAGAGTAAGAAGTGGTGCCGGCGCTGGAACTTGAGTTTCCGGATTGGGAGGCGACAGGCCCGACGGGGGACTGCGCCAACAGGGGGTTCTTGGCCGCTGGCGAGAAGACTGTCAGCATAAGGGCGATGGCAGCCAATCGATGTTTCACGGAATCTCCTCCAGTTCTATGCTATGTATGATGAAACCCAGCGCTTCGAGATTCACCAAGCCACGTCAAATTTGACGGCAACGAAGCAGTCAGCGCGCTGTTTTCCTCTGACGCTTGCCTTTCCCATTCCCCTTCCTTGACATAGAAATATCGGCAGAAAGGCTTGGAAAGAACAGCTCCCAGACTTCCTCTGCCGACTTTCGCAGCAGGGAATCCGGATTCAACGCCCAAGCTATAGTTACTCCCATTAGGATGAGGTGGGTTAGCCGAGCGAGGTCGGCAGCAGAACGATCGCGGCGAATCTCGCCCTTTTGCTGACCGAGAACAAAAATTTCCGCCAAGAGCCGCCGAGCGCGCTGAAGCCGGTTTTGCAATTCTGCCCGCACCGGCGCACACGACAAATGAGCCGCGAAAATTGAGCGAAGCAAATCGGGACTTTGCGAAGACTGTCCGGCCAGGTCGGTAGCCAATGCCTTGAGAACGGCCGACACGGAGTGATTTGTCGAGCGAGCTTTGTTTAAGGCGCGTTCGATCGCGGCGACGCGCTGCTCGCCGTAGGTGGCCAAGACGTGTTCTTTAGTGGGGAAATAATTGAAGAACGTTCCCTTGCCGACATCGGCGGCGTCCGTGATGTCTTCGACGGTAGTTTCCAGATAGCCACGTTGGGCAAAGATCCGCAGGGCGGCACGATAGATGCGTTCGCGAGTTTCTACGCGACGGCGCTCGCGCCGATCGGAGGGCCGGAAGCCTGAAGCGCGGCGAGGGGAGCGAACCGCACTGGAAGATTTCATTTGTGAGGAACTCCTAATAATGACTTATAGACGAATACGACTATAAGTCATATTTGGATGGCAGGTCAAGGCGATCAAACCAGCGCAAAAGGACTCAGCGGGAAGTTTGCTGCGCCGGGGATTTTCTCCCCGGCGCAGCAGATAAAGAGTGGCCGCTTCAGCTCGGAAGGACGGTCCAAGTTCTTATAGAGACCCTTCTAGCTAAACCAGCGTGTTCCTGTTTCGTTTCGAAACTACTTGCGATTGCCTGAAGTCTTGTCGAGCTCGTCAATCAGCGATTTGGCTGACGGAAGAACTGCCTGTCCGCCTTCAACGATGTCTTTCGCGCTGATCGCTTTGCCGTACAGAGCCTTGTTGGCATCGTCATCGGAGTCCATCGACGCGCCTTCCAGAGAGACACCGGCAAATAGTCCCTTGGTCCGCGAGTACGTGAGGACGTCAACCTTCATGGAAGCGGCATTGTAACCGACAGCTTGAGCGCCCGTGGGACCAGCAGCGGCGGCGGCATTTGCTCCGAGCTTTGTCTTCCCATTCAGGATTTGCTCTGCGCCGGTGTGGTTCATGACCACCAGCACAAAATCAGTGGCCGTAGAGCCGAGTTGCACGCCAATGCTGGCCTGGTCGAGCCGGTACATCGCCGGTGCGCCCCAGTCACCATCCATCTTCGCGCCGTTGCGGCAAACAAGTACGCCGCGTCCATAACTGCCGCCGATGCCGATGGCTACTTTCTTGACGCTGGGAAACACGACGATACAATCGGCTTGGTCAACGATACTGGTAGGCAGGCCCTGATCCACGAGAATCTCCCGCAGTACGGTGGCCGAGTTAGATAGACGCTCCTCTTCTTTTTTCTGAGCGAACATGGGAGAAGCTACAGCTAAACAAAGTGCGAAAACGATCATTTTCTTTTTCACGGTTCAACCTTTCTTGACTAGGATGGACTCGGAGCTGAAGCTCGGAATCGTATTACCTGACCTGGGATTTTCTCTTAGTGTCCGAAGCAGGCTGATTGTACATCAACCTGCTTCGTTCGGCTTCCAAACCGAAGCCGAATATCGGGAATTTAGGGTAGCGCTTCGATTAGGAACTATGCTTTGGTGAATGCTTCCTTAGGGTCGAAAGAAGCAGCGCGGCCGACGGTGGCGGAGGAACGGCGCCATGAAGGACAATGTCCCTGGCCGAAATTTTCTTTCCATAGATGCGTTCGTTCGCATCGTTGTCCGGACGTACCGTGGAACCCGCGAGCGAGACGCCAGCGAAAAGACCACGCGCTCGGGAATAGGTCAAAATTTGCGCGCGCAAAGTGACGTCCGTTTCCGCTGAGGCGTTGCGTCCGACCGGGCCTGCGGCTGCGGATGCGTCTCCGCCGATTTTCACTTTACTGGCGAGAATACCCTTAGCGCCATCTTCGTTCATGACCAGCAGAACGAAGTCGGTTGCTTGTCCGCCAGCTTGAAAGCCGAAACTGGCGCCTTCCAGGGCCATCATCGATGGCGCGCCCCAGCGACCATCGAAATTATCGCCACGACGGCAGGTCATGACGCCGCGGCCGTAGCTGGCGCCCACGATGAATGCGGCCTTGAGCACCGAAGGAAATACAATGACGCAGTCCGCTTTGTCGATGAGGCTTTGCGGAATGTTGTCGGGAATATTCATAATCTCTTTTACGACTTGACCTGCATTCTTAATGCGGTCTTCGTCTTTTGTGGTGTCATCATCCGCGCGTAGGGTAGATGCCGTAAACATCGCGGGTATTCCGGCTAGGACTAGCATCAGCAGAGCCGATAAAACGTTTTTCATGGATTTCCTCCTATGGGGAGCACATATCATATGGTTTTCGACGTGGAATCGCAACCTTTCTGCAAGCGAGGCGCGCGGGAGAACATTCGAATATAATCAGTTCCGTTTCAATTCGGTACAAATCACTATGATCAAATACGCCATAACTTCACCCGTTCGCAGCCACCGTTGTTCTGTCGTTTTGGCGCTACTGATTGCATTCAGCGTTTTCGGGCCGCTCGCCGAAGCGCAGAATCTGACGGCGGTCCCAAAGGCTGCTTCAGCGAAGAAAAAACCAGCCGCAAAACGACCAGACGTGATGCGATTTCGGGCACGAGTTGATGCCGCGCTCGCTGATGCTCATGCGCAGAAGGCGTTTTGGGGCGTATTGGTGGCAGACCGCGACAGCGGGGAAACCCTTTACGAGATGAATGCCGATAGATTTTTCACGCCGGCGTCGAATGCGAAGATTTTCACCTCCACTCTTGCACTCTCCATGCTGGGTCCTGATTTTCATTTTCATACGACCCTGGAAACAACAGGCCAGCTTGGGAGCGACAGGCGGCTTGCCGGTGACCTGGTTTTAGTGGGGCGCGGTGATCCGGATCTTTCCAATCGAAAATTTCCGTACACTGGGAAAGTGGAACGCGAAGGTCCTTCGGAAGCGGCCTTAACTGAGATGGTGCAAAGTGCGGCGGCCAAAGGGCTGAAGGAGGTGGATGGAGATATTGTCGCGGATGATAGCTATTTTCCCTACGATCCATATCCAGCCGGCTGGAGCGTTGGGGACTTGTATTTTGCATTTGGCGCGCCCGTCAGCGCGCTCGCGTTCAACGACAATTCTTTTTCAGTTGAAGTAAGCCCCGCGGACCGGGAGGGAGATCCGGCAAAGCTCATGGTCGAACCGGAGGCTGCTGCGAATGACTTCGGGCACGAATTGAGCACCGGCCCAAGCAGCGGGAAACCGAATTTTTCAGTAGTCCGCCAACCAGGACCAAAATTTATTCTGCTGCGCGGCTCCATTCCCGCCGGACACGCGCCGATAAAACTCGACTTCGCAATGATTGATCCGGCCGAAGTTGTTGCACGTACGCTTAAGCAGACTCTCGAAAACGCCGGCGTGCACGTCACTGGTGGAATACGTGTGCAACATGCGGCGCCACCTCAACCGTTTGACGCCCTCACTCTGGCTAGTCCACCGACTGCAGACATCCCGCTCAATCCCGGCGGCATGAGCGGCGAAATGGCCAAGATAGTGAACACTCTCGTGCTGGCCGAGCATATTTCGCCACAGCTGCTTGAAAGCGTTCGCGTGACGAACAAAGTGAGCCAAAATCTCCATGCGGAACTATTTCTTCGCACCGTGGCGCGGGAAAAAGCGGGTGTCGGCTCGACTGACGCAGGAATTTGGGTGGAGCAGAATTTTCTGAAAACGGCTGGAATTGCGGACGGGGACGTTGTGTTATCAGACGGGTCGGGGCTCTCGCGAGACGATCTCGTCACACCCCGGGCGATCGTTCAGCTTCTGCTATACGTATCGCAACAGCCCTGGGGAGCGGATTACATTTCGACGTTTCCGATAGCCGGTGTGGACGGCACGCTCGAAAACAGGATGAAGGATACGGCGGCGTCAGGCCGGATATTGGCGAAGACCGGCTCGCTCGAGCATGTGCGAGCAATGTCCGGCTATGCCACAAGTGCTCGCGGAGAGCATCTGGTCTTTACGATTTTCGGGAACAATAGTACGGCACACGGACACGACGCCACTGCCGCGATGGATGCGATTGGCGTTGCTATGGTCGAGACACTCGGCACTTCCCCGCAATCCAAGAAGAGAAAATGAGATCGGCGGAACAGCTTCTGGAATTCGACCGGCTGAAAGACATCGTCAGCCGCTACACCACGTGCGCACCGGGCAAGCGTGCAACGCTAGCTCTGGTGGCGTGTCAGGATGCAGCAGCTCTAGATGCTGAATTTGTGCTGGTGCACGAAGGCGTGGCGTACTTTCGCGCCGGTTCTGAATTTGGTTTTGGTTCGCTTGCCGATCCCGAACCATGGCTCGCGCGATTGGTTATTCCGGGTTCTATTCTTGTTCCGGCAGAGCTTTTGGACGTTGCATCGTTGATGGATACGTCGCAGGCCGTGCGGCAAGCGTTCAAGGGCGAAGCGGCGAAATATCCCAGGCTTACCGAAGTTGCAGCAGCGCTCGTGGATTTTCGAGAACTTTCGACTGCGATCAGGCGCGCGGTTCTGCCGAATGGAGAAATCAGCGACGACGCGTCACCGCAACTGAAACGCATTCGCGAGAGCATGGCGACTGCGCGCGTTAAAATCCACAAATCACTGGAAGGAATTCTTCGTTCCCGCGGCGAGCCGGCTGGCGAAGATTACGTCACACTTCGTAACGAACGTTTCGTAATCCCGGTTCGCGCCGCCGACCGGCGGGCCGTTCCGGGCGTGGTTCACGCGGCAAGCGCGACTGGCCAGACAGTTTTCGTCGAACCGTTGGAAGCCATCGATTTGAATAATCGGCTGGTTCAATTGAGTGAAGACGAAGTCGCGGAAATTGCGCGGATTCTGGAAGAGTTGACCGACCGCGTGCGCGCGGAACGCGGGCCGTTGGAAGCAGCCGGCTCGCGGTTGGCTCACCTGGATTCGATTTTCGCCCGGGCCCGCTTTGCGCGTGAACTCGATTGCGTGATGCCGGAGTTTACGAACGGGAATTTGTTGCGCCTCGATGCGGCGCGAAATCCCGTGCTCGAAGCCACACTCAGGCCTCAGGGACGCAAGGCAGTTGCGCTGTCGCTAGGATTGGGCGGAGAAGAGACGGTGATGGTGATTAGCGGGCCTAACACGGGTGGGAAGACAGTCGCGCTGAAGAGTGTCGGATTGGCCGCGCTCTCCGCGCAATCCGGTATTCCGGTTGCAGCCGAACGCGCCGAGATGCCGATCTTCGATCACGTGCTTGCCGACATCGGCGATGAACAATCCATTGCGGCGGATCTTTCGACGTTTTCGGCGCACATGCTCAATTTGAAATCCATGCTGGAGATTGCAACGGAGCGCTCGCTGATTTTAGTGGACGAAATGGGGACGGGCACTGCTCCAGAGGAAGGTGCGGCGCTGGCCGTCGCGCTGCTGGAAGAGTTCCGGACACGTCATGCGCTTACGATTGCGACGACGCATCACGATCGTCTGAAATCCTACGCTTCGACCACGCCGGGGATCGTCAACGCAGCGATGGAATTTGATGAAGTGAATTTGCGGCCGACATATCGCCTGCTGGTTGGCGTGCCAGGAACTTCGAGCGGAATCGAAATCGCGCGAAGGCTCGGTCTGCCGACGCGAGTAGTGGAGCACGCTAAAGCGAGTCTTTCGCCCGAATCGCGTGAGGCGCGCGACCTGATCGCGTACCTTCATCGCAGCCGCGATGAAATGGAGGCAATCAAGCGCGAGGCGCGCGAGGAGCTTGCACAAATTGAAGCTGAGAGAAGCGCGCTTCAGACGGAGTGGGTTGGCCGGCAGAAAAAACGTATCGCCGAGCTCGAAAAGAGCTTTCAGGAAACGCAGAAGCGGCTCGAAGGCGAAGTGGCGAGTGTTACGGCAGAGATTCATGACCGTGCATTGCGAGCACAACTGGAAAGGCAGTCTGGGAAGCGAATGGGAAAGCTTGCGACAGAAGCGCGCGCCGAGACTGATGCGGCGGTGCTCGACACCTTAGCTTCGTCGCAGGCGGACCTTGGAGTTGGAACGGAGGCCCCAGCAAAGGCAGTAGCTCCCGAACAGCTTATTGCTGGGCTGCGCGTGGTAGTGAAAGGATTCAAACAGCCGTTGATATTTCGCCGGCTGGACGGGCGGATCGCGGAAGTAGAGGCGGGACCTCTGCGGATGCGTGTTCCGCTTGCTGATGTAATCGGCATCGCTGTTGATGCGAAACCATCGAAAGCAGATATGCCCGCATCTGCCCGCCCAAGCGGCGTTACGGTTCACGCGCAGCAGAGCGACGAGCCCGCGAGCGAAGAAATAAACGTTATTGGCTGCACGGTGGAGGAAGCCACGCGCCGCGTAGATAAATTTCTCGACGAGGCAGCGCTCAGCAGCTTGCCAAGCATTCGAATCATTCACGGACACGGTACGGGAGCGTTACGTCGCGGCTTGGCGGAATTCTTGTCCGCCCATCCACTGGTCGACAACGTTCGCCATGAGGCGGAAGATCGAGGCGGTACAGCAATTACGATAGCGCAATTGCGAAGCTAAAGCGCAATGGCAATTACCGTTCATCCTGGATTTCCAATTGCAGCTTTCCATGAAGAGAACCGGCGAGAACATCCAATAAGGGAATTGGCTTAGAATAACGTCCCGATGGCTGAAGCAGGTTCATTCGCGGAGCGGGTGAAGCAGCAGGCGGACGTAGTCCGCGTGATCGGTGAGTACGTGCGCCTGAAGAAGAGCGGCCAGAACTTCACCGGGCTGTGTCCGTTTCACCAGGAAAAGACTCCTTCGTTTGCCGTGCATCCCGTGAAACAGATTTACCACTGCTTTGGCTGTGGCGCGGGCGGCGATGTTTTCAAATTCGTGATGGAGTTGGAGAAGTGTACGTTTCCGGAAGCGATACGCACAGTCGCGGAGAAATGCGGAATCGCGATTCCTAAGCCGCGCGAGCGTTCGCCGGAAGAGCGCCGCGAAAACCAGC
>PLZZ01000022.1:0-1482 GCA_003153585.1 Acidobacteriota bacterium
TTGCCAGCCAAAATCATCGCCGTTAGCGCCTTGCAATTCGTGGAGTCCGTCGGTAGCAAACAAGACTGAATCACCCGGCGAGAGGCACACCCGGTGGGTGTCATACGAAGAACCAGGAAACATTCCTGAGGGCAAGCCTCCCTCCTGTAATTGCCGGCAGCCTGAAGCGCATGCCAATAGTGGGTAAGGCATGCCCGCGTTCGAAAACGTCAACTCGCGACTAGTGGAATCGTAAACGGCGTAGAGCGTGGTNNTAGAGGCCTGCTATCCCGTTCGGCAGAATGTAAAAATCCGCGAAATCTCCGCCCACTTCCGCGAACGGAGAGAACCTGTACGCGATCTCTATGGAAGCGTTCCGAAGCGTTCCAGAGGGCATCAATGAATTCTGGATTTCCCGCGCTTCGTCCTTTTCGGCCCCGTAACTATCGCTAGGGGCGGGCGCTTCCAGTCCAAAAAGCAAACTCATCGTCGGCCTTTGTCGGGCGGGTGGGGACTACCTCTGAACCCACCGCCAAGTGGAAAGCTGGCAACTGGAATACCAAAGTGGAGATTTTGTCGCTTGCATCACAGCCTGCGAAAGGATTTACGGGTCGAATATGGTGTGAATTTGGCAAAAGCCATATGAACTGACCCAGAGAGGCATACATGTACCTGGCTGAAACAACGGGAAGGCCATTCGCAGTGCGCGCGTCTCTAGTTATTTGCGCGTTGAGTGTGCAGCATTTCAGCTCTATTGGCGGCTTCGAGCCGGCGCGCGTACAGTGGAAACTTTTCTGCGAGGGTAGCAACCTCTTTTCGAACTCGCTGCTCGATCGCCGTGTCGCCCAGGTGCGTAAGCACTTCCGCGATCCATCCGGCAATTTTTTCCATTTCCGGCTCGCGCATCCCGCGTGTGGTGACCGCCGGACTGCCCACGCGAATTCCGCCGGCCTTCATGGGCGGCAGCGGATCGAAAGGAATGGCGTTCTTATTGACGGTCATGCCGGAACGCTCCAGGGCCAATTCAGCGTCACGTCCGGTGATCCCCCGCGAGTGCATATCAACAAGAAATAGATGATTGTCCGTGCCGCCTGTGACGATGCGGAAGCCCAGCCTCGCGAGACCTGCAGCCAGCGCGCGCGCGTTCGCCACTACCTGCTTTTGATATTCGCGGAACTCCGGCGCCGCCGCTTCTTTCAGGCAGACAGCCTTGGCTGCGATCACGTGTTCCAAAGGGCCGCCCTGCAGGCCCGGAAACGTAATGCGATCCAAATCCTTGGCATATTTTTCGCGGCAGAGAACCAGGCCGCCGCGCGGACCTCGAAGCGTCTTGTGCGTAGTAGTCGAAACAAAATCAGCGTACGGCACCGGGCTGGGATGCAAACCCGCTGCCACCAAACCTGCGATATGCGCCATATCCACGAAGAACAGCGAGCCGGCGGATTGGGCGATTTTCGCGATGCGCGGAAAGTCAATGATGCGCGCGTAGGCGCTGGCGCCGGC
>PLZZ01000022.1:1524-2540 GCA_003153585.1 Acidobacteriota bacterium
CCGTGCGCGAGATTCATTCCCAGCACGGTGGCGCCGGGCTCGAGCGCGGTCATATAAACGGAGATGTTCGCTTGCGTCCCGGAATGCGCCTGGACGTTCGCATGCTCCGCGCCGAAAAGCTGTTTCGCACGTTCGATGGCGAGCCGCTCGACGCGGTCAACATTCTCGCAGCCGCCGTAATATCGCTTGCCCGGATAGCCTTCTGCATATTTGTTGGTGAAGACCGAACCCGCGGCTTCCAGCACAGCTTCCGAAACGAAATTTTCGGACGCGATGAGTTCGAGCCCGGTAGCTTGCCGGCGCACTTCGTCGCGCAATGCTTCTGCCACTTCGGGGTCGACTTCGTCGAGCGAACGGCTCATTCTCACCAATTCAGGGCTGTCGTGTGTCATTTCATCGCACCAGAAAGATTCGCAGTGTCAGCTTTATGCGCGCTCCAGGGAACGCGAACGTGATTCTATCGGAGCCGGCGGGCTGTTTGCAATGAATGGCGGGATTCCGCTTGCCCGTCACTCTTTAGTTTCCCGCAGGCGTAAATTTAAATGAACTGAGCGGCCTGTTGTATCATCTTTGTGCTCTTCGCTGGCAACGGAAAAGAGCTGTCCATACATCTAAAAACACCGAGCTGCGCCGCGGAGTTGTGAGCTTCAAAAAGCAATATTTCTATCCAAAGGGAACTGGCCGCTGATTCTTGCCGCCAAACAGAAGGAACTTTAGGTTCTGATTAATCGAACAGTCTAGGGGGAGGGCACATCTTGAAGTGTTCGTGTGGAATGATCGCCAGAGGCGTGATTCTTCTTTTGATTTTCACCTGTGCGGTATCCGTTTATGCGCAGGATGGCACCCCGCCTGCCAATCCACCCGCAAGCCAGCCAGATCAGCCGCCGGCTACTGCTCCTGGGCAACAACAGCAACAAACGCCGCCCGCAGCCACACCTGCCCAGCCGCAAACGCAACCTGGACAGACGAGCGAAGGCACCAAAGATCAGAAGAATCAGGGCACCTCGAATGACCGG
>PLZZ01000125.1 GCA_003153585.1 Acidobacteriota bacterium
GACACCATGGTCGCAGAAATTGATTTGCCGAATATTTCTGGAGCACCGCTGACGGGGGACAATTCAGAGGTCACCACACATCCGCTTCCAAATGAAGCGAGTCTCTCAACCTCGAACACGGATGTAACCGAAAAAGGCGACGTCGACACTCTCGCCGATGGCTACCGTATGGTTTGGGAGCGAGGCCCGATTCCGCTTTCAGCAAATCATTTTATCTGGCTGCGATTCCGCCTCGAAGATCCGCAGGGAAAACCCGCAACGGATGTTGAGCCCTACATGGGAATGGCCGGCCACGCGGAAATCGTGCGCTCAGACCGTTCCGTCTTCGCGCATATTCATCCCGACGGATCAGTCGCCATGGCCGCACTCGAATTGGCGCAGAAAAATTCCGGCTCGCCTCCTGGCAAGAATGAAAGTCCGGCGATGACCGCGATGCAAATGCCCACGGGCGCAATTTCCCCGGAAGTCTCGTTCCCTTACGGATTTCCAAAAGCGGGCGAGTACCGGATGTTCGTGCAGCTCAAGCGCGCAGGCAGGGTCGAAACCGGCGTCTTCGACACGCAGGTAACACCATGAGCAGCCGGAGAGTCTCGGATCCTTGCGGTCCCCTCACAGGAGCTCTAAGTCTCGGACGGTCGCATCATCTTCGCAGCGGTCCTGGTGACGAATCCGCGAGGCGCCAATCGTTGCCCTTCTTTCATCAATTTGTTCATAAATCCGGAAATAACGTAGGCCTTTCCCGCGGCGAGTGCTTCCAGACCGACTCGCGCTGGCTTTTCAGCTGGCTCGGCAGATCTGAAAACTCGCTCGGGCTGTTTAGCCACCTGCTGAAATTCGGTGTTGGTAGTCCCAGGGCAAAGCGCGCAAACACGCACACCAGAACCGCGCAACTCTTCCGCCACGCCCTCCGCGAACGAAAGGTCGAAAGCCTTCGTGGCAGCGTAAACAGTGCTGAACGGCACCGCCTGGAACGACGCCAGCGAGGCCACGATCAATACATCGCCGTGCTTGCGCGCCACCATCAAGGGCAAATAGAGCCTCGTAAGCCGCACCACTGCGGAGCAATTCACCTGAATCATCTCCAGCATTTTCTCCACGGGAATTTCGTGCACGTACCCGAATGCCCCAAAGCCCGCATTGTTAATCAGCAATTCCACTTCGATGTTTTTCCCGGACGTAAAATTGAAGATTTCCACCGGCGCCTCGGGTCGCAACAAGTCCGCGGAAACAATCTCAATTTTCACTCCATGTTGGGTGGAAAGCTCCGACGCGATATTTTGCAAACGGTCAGAGCGCCGCGCCGTCAGCACCAGATTCGCGCCGCCAACCGCGAGCAGCTTTGCGAACTCAAGTCCGATCCCGGCGCTCGCTCCGGTAATCAGCGCCCATTTCCCGGCCCAAGTTTTCAGCGCGTCGTGTGCCACGGGTTCCTCCAGTGAAAATGCGAGAAAAAGATGAAACCACAAACGGACCAGCTTCGGAAGTAGCAAATTATTGTTCGATTGAGGCGGGTGGAACCGGTTCCGCGAGGCGCCGAAACGATATTCTCTCGGCTTATCGAACGGATCTAGAATTTGAAGACAATGCCGGCGGATACCTTGGGGTTGTACTGATAAGTGCTGAAGTAGCGCGTGCCGAGCAGGTCGGCTTCGAGCCGGTAGCCAAACCGATGATGCGGCTGGATAAGATCTACTCCTCCTCCAAGCTCGTACGCGAAAGCGCCTTCCGTGCCGTAAGGAGATTGCGGAGTGAGGTGCGCCACTCCAACCAATGCGTGGGCGAAGACTTGAAGGTTTCGCGGGCCGGACCACCGGAGACGCGGACCTCCGCCGCCAAACAGAGACCACGAGCCGGCGCCCGATAGCGTGCCGTACGCACCCATNNCCGTTCTGATTTTCCGCAGCGCCGGGCACTTCGTAGAAACGCAGGAAGGTGTAACCGGCGTAGGCTTGCCAGCTATAGTTCTCGAACACCCCCTGAATACCCTGGGGCTCAGGAGCGGGAGAGGGAGGAAGGAGCGCTGGGTCCGCAAAAATCGCGGGCATAAAGACATTTTGCGCGTTGGGCGCAGGCGCTGCAATCGTTCCGCTGAGAGGCGAGGATGCCAGGGCGTAGGACGAAAAATTCACTTGCGCGCCCGCGCCGGAAGCGACCATACAAACAATTCCGAACAAAAACAGTGCGTATCGCATAGGCTTGTGACCCCCGACAGACAACAATCCCCAGTGTTACCAAGCTTCAATTTGAACAATGAGGCAAGCGGCTGTCTATAGCTATGATTCGCGATGCCGCCAGGGAATTACCACCTGTCCGTTTGGGCAGGTTGAGTGGCGCTTTCAAGTCTAGACGTAAGCAGCACCGGCGACCTGAAGCACGTATGGAGCGTCGGAAATGAGCGCATCGAGCGGTGTCGCGACGCGGATTTCCCATTATTTTGTCCTGCGGTCTAATTCTCCTCTTGACTGGCCTCTCGATTTTGCTATTCTGCGTTCGCTGCTGTAACCGGCAGCGCTTATCAAGAGTGGCTGAGGGGACAGGCCCGCTGAAGCCACAGCAACCTGGCGCAACTGCCAAGGTGCTAATTCCTGCCCAAGTGGGGAGAGATAAGATCCTCGACTGACCGGAACCCCGGTCGATTGAAGATTCAACTCCCAAATTGAANNGCGGAACTGTCCGCCGAGACCTCGCGGCGCGGAGGCGGATTTTATCCGCTGCATCGGGAGAACCTTTTATGCCAGGAAGTCCGTCGTGGAATGAACGCATTGTTGTGATCAAGTTGGGCGGCTCGATCCTGGTCAACCCGAAGGCTTACAAACAGGCGGCCATTTTTGTGCNNCGACGGACAAACTCGAGCACGCGGCCCGGAAAATCGTTCGCGAGCCACACGCAGCAGCGCTGGATCTGTTGTGGTCCACGGGAGAAATCCGTTCGGCGGCCATTCTTGCGTTGGAATTGCAAGCGCTCGGCGTGCGAGCCCTTCCCCTGAATATTCATCAGGCAGGACTGGAACTTTCCGACAGTGGTAGTGAAGATGCGCATTCCTCTGAAGCCGTGCGATTCACTCCCCGGCGGCTATATCAGGCTCTTGCGAAATGTCGAGTCGCGATAGTGCCTGGATTTTTCGCAACCGATGCTGAGGATACGATCGCTTCACTCGGACGCGGCGGTTCAGACCTGACAGCCGTTCTGGTGGCGAAGGGTCTGCAAGCCTGCCGGTGCGAACTCGTCAAAGACGTGCCGGGATATTTCACGAGCGATCCGCATCTGGACGCGAGGGCGCTTCCGATTCCGCAGCTCACCTTCAAGCAAGCTCTCGAATTCGCGGATGGCGGTTGCGAGTTAGTGCAGCGGAGCGCAATTGAAGCCGCGGCACGTTGCGGGCTTCCTCTCGTGATTCGGAGTTTAGTTGAGACAGAGCCCCTCAGCCGCATTGTCAGCGCGGAAGAAAGCGATACTTGGGCGGCTGCGATTCCGTCCGCAGTGCAGACGGTCTAGGAGATTCGTAATTCCGGAAAGTTAAATGAGATGAAGCGCGGCGAAGCAATTGAAAAAACCAACAGATGAAAAAGGAGCACGAAATGGAATTTGCAACCAAAACGATTCATGCAGGGCAGCCTTCTGAACCGGAAACCGGCTCGCTGATCGCGCCGATTTTTCAAACTTCCACTTACGAGCAAGAGTCTCCGGGTCACGACAAGGGATTCAACTACTCGCGCACGAATAATCCCACGCGCCAGCGCCTGGAAACGGTGCTGGCGGACCTTGAGGGCGTCGCGCACGCGGCTCTGTTCGCCTCAGGCCTCGCGGCGGAAAACGCGGTGCTGCAAGCATACTTGCGTCCCGGCGATGAGATCGTGATTTCGCTGGACGTTTATGGCGGCACCTACCGGATTCTCAATAAGGTATTTCAGCCGCTCGGAGTGACGGTGACACAGCTTGACGCTTCCGATCTTACGAAACTTGAAAAGGCGATCAGCGAGCGCACGCGGCTGGTGTGGATCGAAACACCCACGAATCCGCGCCTGCTGGTGTACGACATTGCCGCCATCTGCAAAATCGCGCACGCGCGCAGCACGCTCGTGGTAGTAGACAACACTTTTGCGACGCCGTATTTCCAGCAGCCCTTCGAGTTGGGCGCGGACATCGTGGTTCACAGTGTGACGAAATACCTTGGCGGCCACTCCGACACGATCCAAGGCGCCGCTCTAGCCAAAGATCCTTCGATTTTTGAGCCGATTAAGTTTTTGCAGAACGCAACGGGCGCAGTTCCCTCTCCTTTCGATTGCTGGCTGACGCTGCGCGGCCTGAAAACCCTCGAATTGAGAATGCAGCGGCACGAAGCAAACGCCATCGCCATCGCGAATGCGCTCAAGGACCATCCGTTGGTTCAACGCGTTTATTTTCCCGGGCTCAGCGAGCATCCCGGCCACGAAATCGCGCGCCGCCAGATGAGCGGATTCGGAGGGATGGTTTCGTTTGAGTTAAATGGAACGGAGGAAGAGGTTGTGTCGTTCGTTTCTTCGCGGAAATATTTCACATTGGGCGAGAGCCTGGGGGGCGTGAAGGCGCTGGTATGTCATCCGGCGACGATGACGCATGCTTCGATTCCAGCGGAAGCGCGCGCAGAGTTGGGGTTGCTGGACACTCTAATCCGGCTTTCGCCCGGTTGCGAGAACGCGAAAGATTTGGTTGCGGATTTACTGGAAGGCCTCGAACGATTGAGCGAGCAACGAGTGTCGCGAAAGGCGGTGGCAGCCAGTGCCGACTAGTTCGATCGAAAAAACATCCGGACATGGAACCCAATTCGACCGACCTGAGATAAGTCAAATTGAGGTTGGCATTCTGGGCGCGACGGGAATCGTGGGACAACAAATGGTGGCACGACTGGAACGGCACAGATGGTTTCGGGCAACGTGGCTGGCGGCAAGTGTCCGCTCGGCCGGGCAGCGTTACGGGGATTTGCCGTGGAGGCTGGCTTCGCCAATGCCGGCGAACGCAGCCTCCTTAACGGTTGAAACGATCAAGCCCGGTTCAGGCCCACAATTGATTTTTTCGGCGCTGGATTCG
>PLZZ01000133.1:0-35433 GCA_003153585.1 Acidobacteriota bacterium
TGCCGGGATAGTTGTACCAAAAAGGCCACGGAGATATGGGGTACCCGTAAACCAGCCAAGGATTGTAAGCTGGGACGTAAACAACATCGGGATCAGCAGGCTGAATCACGATGTTCGAGCCCTGCGTCTGTACAGTTTGTTGCGGCGTGTCTTTCAGATTGCCCGCTTGTTGCGCCTTTTGACGCATCCTCTGAATGGCATCCATCACGTCTGACTGCTGGTTGTAGTAAGCGTCTCCCAGCGACGAAGCCCACGAAAGGTTCTTGTCCATATTGGCCAGCACGCTGGGGAACGCGGTGAGCGCTTTGACGCTGGGATCCCAGGTCTGCTGATCCACCGCTTTGGCCAAATCGTCGCCCTTCAGGTTGGGATTCGCCTGCAGCCAGCGGTCGGCTTCGACCGCCTCCGCGGGAAAAGTGGAAGCCGCCAGAATCTGCGCCACGAGTGAGTCCGGATAGAGCGCGATGGGCGCCACCAACTGATCCAACTGGTCGGGAGTCTGCGTCGTATATGCCGGGGTCGCTGCTTGCGCGTCCTGTGCTGGAGCCTGCGCGTCCTGCGCGGCTAAATTCTGCGGCATCGTGACGAACAACAAGCCAATCGCCACCACGAAGGCAAGGATCTGCTGAATCAATCGAGGCCCGGAAAAGTTTGCGCCACGCGCGGAAAATGCCGCTTCACGCCGCGTATTCGCACGCATGTATTTCGTTGCCGACGTCATGGCCGTAAGCCTCCTGCATATAAGATTCACCAGAGGCCTATAAGGGTACAAGAATTTTCTGGTTTTGGCCACGCGAGGCAGGCCGTCGATGGGTTTGCGGCTCGAGGGAAAGCCTACTGCTTGCCGACGCTGTTGCGTCCGCCTTCCGAATCGACGAACTGCGCGAGTTCGCTGCCGAAGTCTTGCTTCGTCGGCGGCATAGTGAACTGCACGGCTTTCACCTTCATATCTTCGTAGAATTTGTGAAGGTCGGGAACCGTGAATCCCAACTCGACGGAACCTGCGGCGTTTTTGGCCGAAGCCTTATGCAATGCCAGAGTGGTCTCACCGGTGACAAATTCGCTCCACTCGGGAGATTCGAATTTCAAAGGCAAGCCCAGCACATCGCGATGGAATTTCACCGCGCGGTCCATGTCGTCAACGAATTTGATTACATAGTTGAGTTTCATCTCAGGCGCCTCCCACTCCCCGGAAGATATCGCAACACCCCCAAAGCTCAAAGTGTTTCGGCGCTCCCGCTCGCTGCGAGGTGGGAGGAGAATGAGGCCTGGCGCGCTTCCGGTGGGATTCGCACAGCCAACCGCGGTTGCAAAATCGCAAAATGTTGTGGCATTCTATGTGGCATGGGAAACAAAGACGCACGCAGACGCGAAGTGAAAAAGCCGAAGAAGAAGGTTCCTAAGCCGGAACCAAATCGCCCGGCGATAACTTTCGTCAACAAACCCACCGACCCTTCGTAGTCGCGCTCGCCAAGCACCGGCGATCGCGGAGATGCCGTAGTCTACCCGGCGGAGTTGGTAAATGCGCGGATCGGTCCGTGGCGTTTCAGCAGCAATTCCTCGCCGAGCGGCACCGTGGTTAACACCTCAACAATTTTCTCGGACGCTACGCCTTCGCCGTATGGATTCGTCATGCCTTGAAGGCTGCGTCGAAAATCCGTGCCCTTTGCCGTCGCGATGGCCTTGAGGATGGCGCGAACCTCCGGCGCGGCATCGATCACGTTGCGCGCGCGTTCCCTGCCCTGCTGCCTTAGCCCGACATTTACCGTGGGCAGCGCGAAAGAAGCTGACTCCATGATTCCGCTGCTCGAATTTCCCACCAGCACATCCACCTGCTTCAGCAAACTCCAATAAGTTAACGCGTCCAGGTTTACGAACACATGCGCCGCGTCGCGCGAAGCTGCGAACGTTCGCGCGCGCTCGATCAGATTGCGGCTGCCGGCATCGGCGTTTGGATAGCAGAAGAGGATTTGATCCGGCAAATTTTCTAAAGCCTCGAAAAGCGCGTCCGCCTCTCGCACCGTGTCGCGCGCGAGCGTCACCGGGTGATACGCAACCAGAATCGCCGGATGCTTCAGTTCGACCCGCAATCGCGATTCCACCTGCTCGCGCGTGAACAGCGTTTGCCGCCGCAAATGGTCCAGCGAAGGAGCGCCGGCGCGATGAACGCGCCAAGGTTCTTCTCCCATGGCGATCACGCGGTCGCGTGCCGCCTGCGTGGACGTGAAATGAATGTGGCTCATTTTGGTCAGCGCGTTTCTGACCGCGTCGTCAATTGCGCCTTCGCTGATTTCGCCACCTTCGATGTGCGCGATGGGGATTCGCAGCGCCAGAGCGACCGACGCGGGCGCCAACATTTCGTAACGATCCGCGATCAGCAAAAGCAAGTCCGGACGCATCTGGCCGAAAATGTCGGCGAGGCTCAACGTGGCCACGCCGATCGTCTTGGCCATGCCCACGTCGCTGTCGGAGCTGAGCAGGCATTCCACGCGCGCATCAATGTGGAAGCCGTCCTTCTCGATTTCCTGGATGGTCGAGCCGAATTCCGGTGAAAGGTGCGCGCCCATCACAATGATTTTCAAATCCACATCGGGATGCGCGGAAAGTTCTCGCAGCGGCCAGTACAAATGGCTGTAGTCGGCGCGAGAAGTGCTGACCACCGCGATTTTGCGTTTCATTTTATTCGGCGTTCACTTTGTCGCGGCGCGAACGAGCGGCTTTGGCGCGCTGCGCAACAACTCGCTGGGCTGGTATTCCGGCACCAGGCCCACCAACGAGTCTACAAGCGCGGGCAGATCGCGCCGCCCCACGCTGTCGAGAAGCCGCGCAACCTTCACATCAAATTCGGCAGCGGCGATTGCCGCGCCTCGCACGCGTTGGATTCTCGCATCGCCGCTAGGCTCGACCGTTTCGCTGGCAAAAACCATCTCTTCGCTAAGCTTTTCTCCGCGAAGAAGATTCGTGAACACGATCGGCAATTCCGCGTCCGGCTCGAACCCCGCCTTGCGAATCATTCCGCGCGCCAAATCTACAATTTTTACCGGCTCGCTGGGCTCCGGCACAAAAACGCCGCCTTCCAGATTTGCCGTCGCGAGAATCAGGTCCACCACTTCTCTCAGAGTCAGAAAATATCTGCTGACCTCAGGATGCCGAACCGTCACCGGACCGCCCCGCTCAATTTGCTGCCGAAACAGCGGCGCCACGCTGCCACGCGAGCCTAAAACATTCCCCAGCCTGATGGCTTTCATTTGCGTCTTGATGCCGTTCCATCGCAGCAGGACCAGTTCCGCGATGCGTTTCGACACTCCCATCACGCTGCGCGGATTCACCGCTTTGTCCGTTGAAATCATCACGAGCTGCGCGGCCTCGTGGTTGCGCGCGGCGAAAGCCAGCGTCATCGTTCCAATCACATTGTTGCGAATCGCCGCCAGGGGATTTGCTTCCATCATCGCGACGTGCTTAAAAGCCGCCGCATGATAAATCACGTCCGGCCGGTGCTCTCTGAACACATCGGCCAGCAGCGCGGCGTCGCAAACATCGCCGAGCACAGCGACGTGCGGCGCGCAACCCTCGATCGCAGACAGCGCTAACTCAATTTCATGCAGTTCGTGCTCCGCGTGGTCCAGAAGTATCACGTTTTGCGCGCCGGATTTCGCAATCCTCTCCGCCAGCGCAGAGCCGATGCATCCGCCTGCTCCCGTGATCAAGACGCTCCCGCCGCGTTTCATCGCCTCCCTGTCTAACACACGCCGCCGCGATTATAAAGGCCATCTGGGCATCTGGCTTGTCCTTTGCGGAAGAGAAAGCGCGACACGGCACCGCCAGACTGCAGCCACTGAACGCAGCTGTAGGGGATCATGCGAATCCTGATGCGTGAAATGAATCCTGGTGAGTTGTGAACTGAAGATTTCTAAGAGGGTTCGACTGCGGTGGGAGATAAAACGGGGGAATGTGAGTTACGCGCTTCGGCGATAACTTCTAATTGTCTTATCCATGCAGCTGTCGTTACAAATTGCGGGCGCGAGGTTGGCGTCCGTGCGAAGACTGAAAATAGCGCACCGGTGGATACAATCCGGTGCGCGAGAATTCGCGCCCGGCTGCTTTTTTCACTTCCTGCAGCCAATAGTCGAACGTGCCTTCTGCGACTCCGACCAGTGAAATCGCGCTGCGATAGTCGGCGCCGCCGAGAAAATAAATCTCAAACAATTTCAAGCGCCCTTTCCACGCCGGACGCTTCAGCGCCTGCCGGCCGATGCGCTCGAAATCCGCAACGTATTCGCACGCGCGCGACCGTTCCGGCCGCCACTGATACCCGCACGAAGGCGAATCCAGATCCAGAGCACGCACTTCGCCAAGCGAGTTATCAAGCCATTCATGCAGCCCGCGATAGCGCGCGTGACACGCATTGAACATTTCAGCAGCTTTCATCAGCAGCACCTCGCGAGTCGTGCCCTTCTAGTTTTTCCGCGGCGGCTTCGGCGCAGGCAGCATCACGCCCACATCCCACGCTTCATCCACACGCTCGATTTCTTCCTCCACCGCGTCGAGGCACGTGTGAAAACATTCACGCCACCCGTTGATATATCCGCGCGCGTATTCCGCGGCCAAATGTTCGCGCTCGCGGTGCGCTCGCTGCATTTGAAACACTTCAGCGCACTCTATTCGCGGAGCCTGCAGCGCGATCCGCCAACGGTGGCACAGTTCGCGCAGCGCTCGCAGCACCCAATGCAGCGGTGCCGGAAAATAGACTCCCACGCGGCGTCGCGGCTCGTACCAAGCCAGTTGATATCCTTGCGGCACCTTTCCTCCGTGCCCCACTTCTCTCCGCAATCCTGCAAATACTTTCATCGGCGGTCCAGCGGTCCTGTCCCCACGGCGAGTTCGCGCCGAACCTCAGCGTCGCGCTCCGCGCGCAACAATTGCTGGCGCAAACGCAGCTCCCAGGGAAAGTATTGGTGTTGATCCTGCTTGCGGTTCTGAAACTGATTTTGCCTTTGGTTTTGTTCTACACAGGAAGGGTTTTGATTCGGACTTTCGTATTCCCCCGGCCTTTGATTTCTGCTTCGGTTTTGTTTCCGCTTGTGGTTTTGATTTCCACAGCTGCTGCCGTTTTCGCGCTGCGTTTCTCTTTCTCTTATTCTTACTATTGATGAACTATTCATCCCGCCTGCAAGTTGCTCGTACATATAATCTTGCGCCCCACTTGCCCCGCAATTCTGCGTACCACTGCCCGCAATTTTGCGTACACCCTCCGCAGATTTGCGTACAGCCTGTGGAAATTTTTTGGCCTTTGTGATGCGAATGCTGACCCCTTCCTGGGCCGCTGTCGTCTCGATATAGCCCTCGCGCCGCAAAGCGCTCAGCCAGCGCTCGAGCGTCCGCCGGTTGAACCCTGTCTCCTCCTCGATTTCGCGGTAGCGCACTGGCGCGCCGCCGAGCACCCACCCCACCGGCCCCGATTGGTGCGTTTGCCGCAGCACCAGCCAACCGTAAAGCCAAATCGCCGAGCCCATACGCGCATAATGCCGCGCTTCGAAAAGCACTCCTCGCAGCCCGGTGCTGAAGTTCTTTTCACGCATTCAGAGCATCACTCGCGGAGCATTTTTGGCACCCGTCTTTGGTTTTTCATCAACAATGTCCGCAATACGGGATGAGCACTCTTACGAATTCTTCGTCAGCCGTTTTCGAAATGCGAAGCCTTTCAACAATCGCTACCGGCCTGCGGTGTCCGCAGAACCCGCACTGTGGCTCGCCATGAACTCCGGTGTGCGGACGAAGCCTCAATCGATGCGCGCTGCGCTGCTCTCTAATCAGATAATCGCGGTCCCGCCTCTGGCGCTCAAGTTCCCGATGCTTCGGATTCGCCCTCCATTCCTTCATGTATTCCCGGCCGCGCGCGCGCCGTCTCTTGCGAAGCGCAGCGCAAATCGCCGCTTGGCCCTGCACTGCGAGTTCCGCTGGAATCGGTTTCCGCTTTCCGCCCATGGATCCTCCTCGCCCCGAGAATCACTTCCGCATTCTTGTGCGCGCCTGCCAGCCGGCTACTGCGTTTCACAATTCGGACGCCCGTCACTTCCATGTTCCTCTTCCGTTTTTCCGCCATTGCCGCCAGTTGCGGCTCTACTGCTCCTGTGTGACTGCGCTCCTGTGCAACACACCTGATCCGACTCGCATGGTGTCTACTATTGAGTTAACAGCATTACTCTGATACTATTCCCTCGGTTAGCCTCCCACTCTCGGGAGAGAGAGTCGCCAGGAGGCCTTTTCAATGGGCATCGCTTCACCGCTTGAATACCTCGTCACCTCGTCTGAAGCCGCGCTGGAAACATTCGAGCTTGCTCGCCTAAATAAAAGCGCCAATTTACGAAAAGAGCTTCGCGATGTCGTCGAGGAGTGGATCGAAGCGGAAATCCAGTCGCGGCTCGCGCGCTGGATTCTTGACTGCCGCCGCAGTCAAGCCGGCCGGTCCGACGCGGACCTCGCGGGAGCCTCTGCGAATCTCTCCGCGAAAACCGTGGCCGCAAATCTCTTGTTGCCGTTTGATGATCTGATGAATTCGCAAGAGCTCCAGTCCAAGCCGGCCTCTGTAAAGCCGATTCCCGCTCGTTCCGCGCGCGATCGCCGGGATTCACCTCCAGGGCGAGACTCGCCGCCTTTGCCAAGCACGCAGCTTTCCGGCAGAGCGAAGGGCGCCTTGAAGTTTCTGGAGGGGCAAGATCGTTCGCAGGCGCACGCCGCTCCAAACGTTTATAAGTCCCCGGTGGAAGCTGGTCGAAATGCCGCGTCGCCCCGATCTGCGCAGAACGCCCCTCAGCGCCGGAGCTTGCCCAAGAGTTCACGGACCGGGTCGCTTTTCCCCGCCGCTCCCGGATCTTCTGACGGAGCTGAGAGTGCCCGCTCGCAGACCCGGCGATTCGCTGCCCATAATTCGGCGAAACGCGATGCGCCCAAGTCCCGCGCGGTAGCTGGGTTGCCGGGCTCGGCCCGTGTCGCTCAGATCGCCCCCTTGGCGCGCTCAGGAAAACTGCAGCCCACTGCGCCCGTTCGCGCGTCCATGCGTTTCTCGCCGCATCAACGGCGCGCGGTTTAGGGCCGCCCGCCGCAACAAACTCACCGCCAGTAGGACGAATCGCCGCCCGGAAAAACAGTGCGGTCAGCAGCTCCCTCGTTATCGTCTTAACCGCCGTGCTCGCTTCGAGTGTCCGCATATGCGTCATGAGCTGTGCCACTTCACCTCGCCGCCCGNNCGCCCCTTCTGTCGTGCCGTGTCGCGGCTCCATCGTTTGCGCCCGCTAGACAAGTCGATTCCCCCGCCCTCACAAATCGCCTCGCATCTCTCAACATAAATATCCATTCTCGCACTGTGGTGACGATGGTTAATGTGCGCGCTGGGTTTTCACACCACTAGGAAAGGCTAGCGTGGGAATGGAACGGCTGGCTCAATTGCGTCAAGTACTTGCGTGCAGCACGTTTATATAGCTGCATGGTCAGAAGCTTAATTTGCGAATCAGGATTTCGAAGGAGGCCAGGGCTCAAGGAGCTGCTCTTTACGATAGATCAGAGCATTAATGTCGTAAGGGGCTAGCTCGATATTATGGCCGTGGGTGATGGCGTCGGTAGGACATGCTTCCACGCAGTAGCCGCAAAAGATGCATCGCGAATAATCAATATTGTAAACCTTCGCATAACGCTCGCCGGCCGACATGCGACTTGCTTCGGTGTTTTCCGCAGCTTCAATGTAAATGCAATTTGCCGGACAGGCGGCGGAGCAGAGAAAACACCCGACGCATTTTTCAAGTCCATTCTCGTCGCGCTGGAGAACATGTATTCCACGATAACGTGGTTGAACGCTCGCAGGCACATCCGGATAGGATTCCGTCGTGGGCTTGCGGAACATCGTCCGCAGAGTCACGCTGAACCCTTTGTAGAGGGTAAAGAATGTTTCGCCGACTTCTTTTACAATTGATGCCATGGCGTTCGACTTTAACAGAGTTGCGGAAGGCAGGCAATTCAAGGCCCTGGACTCTGTGAACTTAGGTCAGGAGGCACTCTTCGTTGCATCAACGTTTGCTAGCATAGCGCAGAGGAACCTTTTTATTCTCCGGGGGGAGAGACTGGCGGATTTTCCGACAGCTTCCCCTTGCCNNATTGCTTTCCAGGGTTTCCGGATTGATTTCTGGCCTCAGCGAATCGCGGTCCAGCTGAACTCCCTGTTTTTTCAAAAACTCGAAATCCGGATGATAGCCGCTCATAGCAAAGACCTGAGTGGCCGGAATGACTTGCTCGCCGCTTCCGTTTTTCACCCATACTTTATCGGTTTCGATACGCGTCACTTCGCTTTTAAACATGGCGCGAATTTCTCCGGCACGTATCCGATTTTCGATGTCGGGCTTGACCCAGTATTTTAGGCTCTTCCCCATTTCCGCACCGTGGTGAACCAGAGTGACTCGCGCCCCGGCGCGAAATAAATCAAGCGCTGCTTCCGCGGCAGAGTTCCTTCCGCCAATAACCACGACGTCCTGGTTCCAGTAAGGATGCGCTTCGCTGAAATAATGGCTGACGTGCGGCAGATCCTCGCCAGGCACGCCGAGGAAATTCGGAAGATCATAGTATCCAGTGGCCAAAATAATCTTGCGGGCATGATATTCAAGCGCAGCGCCTTCTTTATCGTGCGTGTGCACCACGAACGCGCCATCATGGCCGGTGATCTCCTCCACGCGCTCGTATTGGCGGACTTCAATCCCATAGTGTTCGACGGCGCGCCGATAATATTTGAGCGCTTCGCCGCGTGTCGGCTTACCGCCGGAAATCGTCATGGGCAAGTCGCCAATTTCCATGCGTTCCGGTGTGGTGAAAAACAGCAAGTTAATGGGATAGTGAAAAAGTGAGTTGCACAGGCATCCTTTGTCAATCACAAGGGGGCGCAGTCCTGCACGTTTGGCTTCGATGGCACTCGCGAGCCCTGTTGGCCCTGCGCCGATACATATCACGTCGTAAGAATCGGTCATTTGCATAGTGTGCGCTGAGAGGGGCTAAACTTTCAACTGCCACTCGCTATTCTAAATGACCGGTATAAGCGTTTGCGATAGTTGCGCGGCAAACCTTTCAAGCTCAGCGAGGCGCTCAGTGGTTACCTCAAGTTTCTCCTTTTTCCAGACGAACCAGTCGCGCCCTTCCCTCGTCACCCGCACGCTGAAGTTTCCGCCGATAAGGTAGGCCGGCTGTCCGTGGAGCTGGAAGCGATCCGCGCTTACCGGCGCCAGCAGCGCGGCGCAATTCCTCCGGCGCACGCCGACGTAGTTCGCGTACATCGGAAACGCCACGATCTGAAAATCGCGCGCTTGTAAGCGCTCTAGAATTGAGATCTGCTGCGGAGTGAAGTCCATCGGCAGAAAGAATAACAGCTAACCTCTGGCGTTTCACAATCAACATGGAATCGCCAAACAAATGGGAAGGTCACAGATGCGGAGCGCCGAGATTAGCCGGTGAAGGCCTTCGGCAAATTCCAGTGCTGCCAAACGCTGATGACGCGAAGCAAAAAACAGACCAGTCCGCCTGAGACGGCAGCCAACGCAGGAGGCACCCGCAGCTTTGTCGCCGCGACCATGACCGTCGCGCCCGCCAGGGCAGCCGTCGCATAAATATCCGAGCGAAGAACATTGGGAATCTGCGCGAGCAACACATCGCGCACCGTTCCGCCGCCAACCGCTGTGACAGCCCCTAACAAGACGGCAATGAACGGATGCATCTTATACAGCAGCGCTTTCTCCGTTCCCGCGACGGCAAACAGCGACAGCGCTACAGCGTCGAGCGTCATGATGACCGGAGCGGGAATGCTTCGGACGTACGGATGCAAAAAGAAAACGATAACGCCTCCGGTAAACGCCGCAGTGGCGTAACGCCAGTCGCGAAGGGACGCCGGCGGAACAGCGCCGATCAGGACATCGCGAATAATTCCTCCCACCAGCGCCGTAGAAAATGCTAGGACCATGACACCCAGGAGATCGAGGTTCGCGGGGACGGCTATCAATGCGCCTTCCACGGCAAACAGGAATGTGCCGGCCAAATCGGCCCAAAGCAGCAGCTTGCTGGCTTCGTGAATCATATCGGCAGCGGCAAGGATAGATGCGGCGTAACACAAAGACAAGTTCATCTAACCCAAGCTCGCTATTTGTGAAAAGCGTTTATAGTCTACAATCCCCGATCAGGAGGTACTCGATGACCTTGCTTTCCAAATCCGGCCGGACCAGCCGCAGAAACATGTTGAAGGCCAGCGCTCTTGCCGCGCTTCCACTGCTTTCCCCTTCATTCATTGATATCGTCCCTAACCAAGAGTCCATGACCGCGAACGGCGGCAGCGATCCATACCCAATTCCATGGCTCGACAAAAATGGGAGTCACAATCAACCGGCGGGTCCGAATCTGGAACCTTCGCACATTTACCACTTCAAAGGAAAAGTAGCGCGTTGCAGCACCTTTACCGGCATGGGTACCGACCACCAGGGAAATCGAATCGCATTCGGCAGCCCGACAACTGACTACGGCGTCATGTTTGGCGATTACTGGGCGGCGCGTACAACGCAGCACGGAACTCTCACCCACATATGACTCACGCTGTTCCGGGGACAGGCTGTCCCCGCGAATCAGATCCACGATTTTCACCCGCCCATTTCGCCATCCGGACTCTACTGGGTCGTTCCTGTGCCGGAAGGCGGTCTCAACATCAGTCCAGACGGAGGCACTTTCACACTTGAAATGAAAAACGTTGCGGTGGTCGATCAGCCGCGCTGGCCCGCGTTGGACTCGGTAGCCACTCCGGCGCGAATGAGCTTCAAGATGATTTGGAAATCGAACGGGGAACCCGCGAAGTACGAGGATGCCTCCAAACATTTTCGTTTTACGGGCACTCGCGCCACTTGCCAGATGGAAGCGGAAGTCGAGGTCCCATCCATCGGCTTTTCCTGGAAGTCCGATCCACTTGATACATCCAAGTGCGACGTCGCGATCATCGGTGAAGAAGTTAACGGGCGTTATTACGATAGTTGAATGAACGGTAAGAACAACCGCAGCTGTGACTACGGCATAAGCAGCCGCCGATAGTCGCAACCTGAGCGCTCGGACTCAAGCTGCCGACCACGGCTTGGAAAGCCCTATGCGGCCGAGGAGGAAATGGAGCCGGACTCAATTTCGCGCAACACCGAGCGCAGCGCAGCGGCCAATTCTTCGCGGCCTACGTGGCTCTTGCGGAATTGCACGCGCACGTGGAAAGATTCGTCCTGCGCGCGATAATCGAAGAGGAACGGGTGCGGACGCGTGTCGGACCCGGACTCCTGTTTCCGCGCCTTGCGGGCTTCGTCGCGCGTCAATCCGCCTTGCGCAATGCGGTTGACCATCTCATGCATCTTCTTCTCGTTCGGCTGGCGCGACACCTGCAGCAAGAGTGACTTGGAAAATATCCCGCGTTCGATGCAATCCTTGCGAACCGCGTCCGGAATCACGGTCAGTGACATCGTCTCGGTCACGGATGAGCGCGCCCGGCCGATTTTCTTGGCAATATCGTCGTGCGTGTAGTCGAAGTGCGTTGCCAAACGCTGCAAGCCGTCCGCTTCTTCAAAAGGCGTCAGATCCTTGCGTTGAAGATTTTCGATCAGTCCGATCTCCAGCGTTTCCGCATCATCTGCAATCTTCTCGATGCAAGGCAGCTCGTGCAACCCCGCCGCTTTCGAAGCGTGGTAGCGCCGCTCGCCGGAAATAATGTAATACGTGTCTTCGCGCGGAATGAACCGCACGAGCAGCGGTTCGAGCACGCCCTTTTCGCGTATCGAATCGGTTAGCTCGCGCAAATCGCCCAGCGCCTTTCGCGGCTGGTCCGGATTCGGCCGAACCTTGTTGAGCGGGATCATCCGCCCGATCGACGCGCCACTGAAGCTGGTCAGCGTTTCTACGTAGTGCGCGTCATGCCGCATCTTGAGAGTGACGGGCAACCCGATCCTCTTGGACACGTTGCAATACCTCCTGAGCGAGCTTCTTGTATTCTTCCGCGCCCGAAGATTTGGGCGCAAACGAAAATACAGTTTCCTTGTAAGCCGGGCTTTCTTCCAGCCGGACGTTCTTGCTGATCCGCGTTTTGAAAAGCGCTTCGCCGAACACCGCGCGAATCTGTTCGTGCGTGTCGCGCGAAATATTGGTGCGCTTGTCGAAGAGCGTAATCACCACTCCCAGCACTTTCAAATCCGGATTGGGCCGCGAGCGAATTCGCGCGTAAGTCTCCAGCAGGTCGTCGGTTCCTTCAATGGCGAAATACGCCGCCTGAATCGGCACCAGCAAATGCGTGGACGCCACCANNTTATACGGCGCATCGAACTGCCCTGCGAGCTGTGTCTCCAGCCTTGCCAATGACAGCTTTCCCGGCGCCACAAACAGATAAGGGTCTTTTGTCGGCTTTACGATCTTGGACAGCTCCGCCGGATGCTCCGCGAAAAGGTCGTACATCGAAGTCTGAATGTCCGACGATTCGAAAAACGCGATCGTCGCGTTGGATTGCGGATCCAGATCGATTAGAAGTGTTTTCTTTTTCTTCAGCGCGATGGCGGCGGCTAGATTAATCGACGTCGTGGTCTTCCCGACGCCGCCTTTTTGATTGGCGACCGCGATGACGTAGGTCAAATTTTGCCCCCGCTAGCCATGCTGCAACCGTGGGCCCATATATGGCCTCCTGCTGCCCCAATTACACCACAAGTAGCCCAACTCTACTCATTTGGCCGTCCCCTGCGCAAGCAAAAAATGCACTCCGCCTGTGGACAACTGCAATTAGCGTGACCCCTACCTGCTTAACCCAGGGCTGTTATACTCCTGCCCTACTAAGGCCGGAAATCAAAGGATCGCAATGGCGACCACTCTAATCGTCACGCCCCCTGCCGACGACCGAAAACTACTCGCGCCCGTCTGGCATACGGTCGTCCTGGTCCTCTTCGTCGTCTCCTATTCCCTTATTCAAGTGCACTTCGCGGCGCGTACGGAAACTTTACAACTCAGAACTCGAGTGCCCCTGTATCTATTCTCGATTTTCTTCGAGTTGGTTCTGTTGGCCTACGTATGGTTCCTGGGTGTGCGCCGCAGCGGAACAAGATTTGCGGATGTCATTGGCGGAAGGTGGGCGCGCGCGGCAGACGTCTGGCGCGATATCGGCGTCGCATTCATGTTCTGGCTCGTCGTCATAGTATTCCTGCTTATCGTGGGTCACGCTTTAGGCGAGAATCACCACGCCAAGAAAGCCTTGCTGGTTATGATGCCGCGCGGCGCCCTGGAAATTTTACTGTGGGTCTTGCTGTCAATTTCCGCGGGGTTCTGCGAGGAATTTATTTTTCGCGGCTATTTGCAGAAGCAGTTTTTCGCCATCACCGGAATGAACGGCGTGGCCATCGCTGGGCAAGCACTCGTTTTCGGCGTCGCTCATGGCTACCAGGGTGTCAAAGGCATGACCTCAATCGCGATCTACGGCGCGCTTTTCGGCATTCTCGCCATCATGCGAAAGAGCCTGCGTCCGGGAATGATTCAACACTCCATGCAAGACTCATTCGCGGGTATCGCCCTGAACCTGATAGCGAAGTATCGCCCCGACCAACTCGCGTTATTTTTCTGAAATTGAATTCCTACGCTGATTTTCCGGCAGAGGCGACGCGCTACGCGCGAGCGCAACTACATTTTGTAGCGGCCGAGGTCTTCGTCGTTGAGGTTCTCGAGCCATTTGCGCAGTTCTTCGCTCGAGCTTTTCTCCGAAATCGCGCTGGCTATCTTGGAATGTTTNNTCCATCCAGATCAGCGCATAGAACGTATCGTCCTTCAGATCGCAAACCACTACGCGCTGCACGTGCACATTTAATCCGGTGAGAACATTTTTCAGCAGGTCGTGAGTCATCGGGCGCGGCGTTTGCACTTTTTCGATTTCCAGCGCAATCGCGTTNNACTTCGAGTTCCATGGTGGCCTCCCGTCGCTCACAGCACTTGCTCGCCGACTAAACTGTTCGGTCCGCCGCGCGTCACCTGCACTGAAATGTATTCTCCCAGAAGATTCTCGCGCGTTGTAGTGAAATTTATCAGCCGGTTGCAGGACGAACGCCCGCCCCACTGCCCGCGCGCGGCATGTCTCGCGTCAACCAGCACTTCAAACGTGTCACCGACAAGTTTTCCGTTGCGCGCAATCTGAATCTGCCGCTGACGCTCGTTCAAAACCGCGAGGCGCCGGTTCTTTTCAGCTTCCGGAACAGCATCCGGCAGAGCCTTGGCGGAAGTATTCGGCCGCGGCGAATACGTGAACGAAAAGATCGCGTCGTATTGCGCCACATCCAGCAGCGTTAGCGATTCTTCGAAGTCCGCGTCCGTCTCGCCCGGGAATCCCACAATGATGTCACTGGTAATGCTGATCGGCCTGTTCGCCGCGCGAATCCATTCAATCTTCGTCAAGTACTCTTCCCGCGTGTAAGTGCGCCGCATCGCGCGCAGAATGCTGTTCGAGCCCGATTGCACCGGCAGGTGCACGTGATCGCAAAGCGCGGGCGTCCCGTCAATTGCTTCAACGATCTCTCGGTGAAAATCATTCGGATGCGAAGTGGTGAATCGAACGCGGCGAATCCCCTGCACTGCCGCAACGCCGCGCAGCAGATCGACAAAACTCCACCTGCGCGCCGAAGGATCGCGATAGGAATTCACTGTTTGCCCCAACAACTGAATCTCAGTGTAGCCCGCAGCCGCAAGTCGCGTGGCTTCCGCCATCACCGCTTCGCTCGACCGGCTGCGCTCCGGCCCGCGCGTGTGCGGCACTACGCAGTACGAGCAGGAATAATCGCAGCCCTCGATAATCGTGATGTACGCGCGAATCGGATTATCCCGCCGTGTGATCTCCGTCTCGAAAGTTTCATCCGTATCTAAATCCAAGCCGGTGACGCGCCGCCCGCCCGCTTCAAGCTGCGCCAGCAGTTCGGGAAGTTTTCGATAACTCGCCGACCCGCAGACCAGACTGACCCACGGCGCGCGCTCGAAGATTTCCTCGCCTTCCTGTTGCGCCACGCATCCCAACACGCCGATTATTTTTCCATTGGCAACCGTTTTCCAGTCTCCCAGCCTCGCGAAAACTTTTTGCGCCGCTCTCTCCCGGATGCTGCACGTGTTGTAAAGAACCAAATCCGCTTGCACTGGATTTTCAACCGCACGGTATCCACGGCCCAACAGCACGCCCGAAACTTTTTCCGAATCGTGCGCATTCATCTGGCAGCCGAATGTCTCTATGTAAAAAGATCGCTTGGAGTCTGAAGGAATTTCCACTAACGAGGAACCGGCCACCTGCGTCTCCAAAAGGGGTTCGGGAGCGGTCGCAGCGAAGGATCCTAAATGCCCATGTCTCCCTGCGGGAGCGGCCGAGGCGCCGCCTGCGAGCGATTCAATCCCGACATCGAACGATCTGCTCATGAGCGAATACGATTCTAACACGGTTGNNCAGAATTCGGATCTGCCTTCGTAGCGCCGGGCTTTAGCCCGGCATCTTGCCTTTGTTCATTGGCCTTCGCCTGGCACAGACCACTGACGCTGCCTGGGCCGCGAATTCTGCCTACCGCTGCGGCACGCTCATGGAATTAGTCGTTGGCTTCCCGTGCCTGCGGTCGATCATCTCCATGATNNTCGTCCACAGACGCATCCTAACATATTCGCCTTTTCTTCGCCTACCTGAATTTGCGATGAATCCCCTGCGGTTTTCCACGACTCCGAGGGATCAGGATTCAAATCGGCTCTCTCACGTCCTGCGACTGTTTCCACCTCTCGTCACGAGTCGAACCCACATTCTGCCTTGGGCAATCGTTTGACCTCGCGGTAATATCGTTTCGCTTTTTTCTGTGTCGTGAAAGGTGCGATGAGCGCTGCCGCTGTAGCTCTCCCTCAGGAAACTTGGCGCCCAAAAGCTAATCCGTGGCTCATCGCCGTCGTCGTGTCTCTGGCTGCTTTCATGGAAGTACTCGACACCTCAATTGCAAACGTCGCTCTGCCGCACATAGCCGGAAATCTGGGCGCGAGCAACGACCAAAGCACCTGGGTGCTCACTTCTTATCTGGTCGCGAACGCGATCGTCCTCCCGATTAGCGGCTGGTTGGTGAGGATTTTCGGCCGCAAACGCTTTTTCATGACCTGCCTGTCGATCTTCACCGTCAGTTCCCTGCTCTGCGGAATCGCGCCAAGTCTTGGTCTTCTGCTTTTCTTTCGCGTGCTACAAGGCGCAGGTGGAGGCGGCCTGCAGCCCATGGTGCAAGCGATTCTCGCCGACACCTTTCCGCCGGAGAAGCGCGGCCTGGCATTTTCCTTGTACGGAATTACCGCCGTCTGTGCCCCTGCGATCGGACCGACTTTGGGCGGCTGGATGACCGATAGTTACTCCTGGCGCTGGATTTTCTTCATCAATTTGCCTGTGGGCATCATTACGTTATTTCTCGTCTACAAGCTCGTGGAGGACCCGCCATATTTGCAGCGCCTCAAGAAGGGTGGCATCAAACTCGATTACATCGGATTCTCGCTGCTGGCGCTGGGAGTAGGCGCTCTGCAAATCATGTTGGATAAAGGACAAGAGGACGATTGGTTCGGCTCGCATTTCATCGTCACACTCGCGGTGGTTATGGTGGTATGCCTGACGTCACTCGTTTTCTACGAGTGGTTTCATAAAGACCCCATTGTGGATGTGCGTCTTTTCAAGAATAGAAATTTTGCCACCGCGAACATGATGATGTTCATGGTCGGCGCGATGGCGTTCTCGACCACGGTCTTGATGCCGGAGTTCCTTCAGACGCTTATGGGATACACCGCTCAATCCGCTGGCATGGTGCTTTCCGCAGCGGCGCTGTTGCTGCTCGTCGAGCTGCCGATCGTTGGCCGGCTCACTTCAAAATTCCAACTCCGCTACTTGATTGCTTGCGGCTGGTTCATGTTGGCCATCGGCATGTACGTTTCCGTCCGAGGGTGGGACCAGCAAATGAGTTTCGCGCACGCCACTTGGCTCCGCATCTTTCAATATCTGCCGCTAGGCTTCGTATTTGTTCCCGCCACCACTGCCGCCTACATCGGTGTGCAACAGGAAAAGAGCAATGCTGTCGCGGGACTGGTGAATTTCACACGCAACATCGGTTCGAGCGTGGGAACTTCGTTCGTCACAACCGTCATCGCCCGGCGTTCGCAATTTCACCAAGTGGCTTTGGCGGACCACATCAATCCCGGAAATCCGCAATTCCAAGCTGCGCTCAATGGTCTGACGCAACAGCTCACCCATGCAGGTCTCAGCATGCACGAAGCGCAGAGGCAAGCTTTCGCCAGGCTTTATGCCGGCGTTCAAGATCAGGCCGCGACCTTGTCGTATATCGACACGTATTGGATCTTGGCCATCGGCTGCGCCTGCATGTTCTTCTTTTCATTCGCTCTGGTGAAAAATAACCCGCGCCCCGGAGGCAATGTCGCGCTGCATTAGGGCAGTACCGTTGTGTCCTTTTCGGCATCATCGAAATTTGCGCCGTGGGCGAATCGTTTGACCCTCCTGTATGCGTGTGCTACGGTTGCAGGGCAAGGTTTTATAAATTTTTTTCCTGGGGGATGTTATTTCTGGTCTGGCGCTGATCATTTTTGCCAGCCCGTTCGCTCTGCTTGAACAAACGGGTTGGGTCGCACGCGTGGTCCTGGGCATCCTGCTTGTCCTGTCTCTGTTCTCCTGGGCAATCATCTTTCAAAAATCGCGGCTGTTCGGTCAAATCGAGCCGCAAACCAAAAGATTCCTTCAAATGTTTCGGGCCGGGCGAGGACTTCCCGATCCCAACACTCTTCGTGTCGGCGCGGGCGGAACTCCGCTTGTCGTTGTCTATCAAGCAGGTTACCGCGAACTCGAAGCCCAGCTCGGCGGCGGCAACCGTCCCGGAGCTGCTGCCACTCCCACCAAAGTGCGAAACGCGCATGCGGTCGGAGTCGAGATGCAAGTGGCCGCGGGCGAGGAAGTTCGCCGTCTTGAAAAATGGATGCCCTGGCTCGCAACCACCGGTTCCGTTTCCCCGTTCATCGGATTGTTCGGCACCGTGTGGGGCGTAATGGACGCCTTCTCGGGATTGGGTGATGCGGGCTCCGCCAGTCTTCGAGCGGTTGCGCCCGGAATCGCCGAAGCCTTAATCACAACTGCCGCGGGGCTTTTTGCCGCTATTCCCGCGGTCATCGCATACAACTACTACGTCGGGGGCATTCGCGCCCTGGCCAACCGCATGGATAGCTTTGCAGCAGAATTCGTCGCGAAAATCGAAACTCTATACAGCGCGTAAAAAACCGCCATGCCTCAGATTCAGCGCGAGACCGGGACTACACTTTCAGAAATCAATATGGTGCCGTTTATCGACGTCGTATTGGTGCTGCTGATTATCTTCATGATCACCGCGCCGATTCTGCAGTCGGGCATCGAAGTGGACGTGCCGAAAACGAAAACAGTGAAAGAACTGACGGAAGTTCGCATGGTCGTCACCATCGACCGGGCGCAGCGCGTCTATCTAAACGACAAAGCCGTTAACATCCACGATCTCGGCCAGCAGGTAGTTTCGCAATCGCACGACCTGAAGCATCAGGCTGTTTACGTGCGCTGCGATGAAACGGTCCCCTTCGGCAGTTGGGCTACGGTAGTGGACTCCTTGCGGCAATCTGGGATTGAAAACATAAGCGTAGTCACTCAGCCCCTAAGCGAACGTTCGCAGATTCGGTGAAATGGCTGCCATCGCACAAAATCCGGCTTTCGACAATTGGACGCGCCCGCTTGGAAAATTCTTTGCGGGGTCGGTGGTATTTCACTTCGCCCTAGCCGCGTTGCTTTTCATTTCCGCAACCTATTCGCATCAAGAGGAATCGTGGGGCGGNNAAAATCCCCGAAAAGCAACCGGATGCTACGCCGATTCCAAAATTTGATCGTCTGAAGGCGCCAAAGTATGTGACGCGCCCCTCCAAAGTCCTGGAAAACAAAGCTCCTCCTCCGCCCAACGCAGTTCCCTACGGCGGAGGCGGCACGCCAACCGTTCCTTACACGTCGTTCGCCATGGGCACCGGAACGGCCACGCAAGCCGGCATGGGATTTAGCAATGATGCAGGCGGCGGAAATTTCGGCGCTCGTTTTTCGTGGTATGTGGAGGCAGTTCAGCGCCGCGTGAGTAGCAATTGGATTCAAGCGACTGTCGATCCCGGAATTCAGTTCGCGCCCAGAGTGGTGGTCACGTTTGATGTTTTGAAAGATGGCACGATCACGAATGTGCAGGTGACCAAGTCCAGCGGTAACGCGTCTGTAGATACGTCGGCGGTTCGCGCGGTGCGCGATTCAACCCCTCTCGGACGTTTGCCCGCGGAATATTCAGGCTCCAAAGTAGGCGTGGAATTCTGGTTCGACTACAAACGATGATAAGGGTGGAATGAAAACGAATCGAAAGACTCATATGACTAGAAAACTTGCAATCTTTGCCGCAGTCGCAATAGCGTTACTGCTTTGCGCTGGAACAGCCTCGGCCCAAGACTGGTTCAAGACAGGCACCGGCCTCGGCGTTTCGAAAGTGCGCCTTGCAGTTCCCGAATTTGGACTCCGCGCCCCAGCGCCGCCAGCCCTGGAGAAGACGTTTCACGACGTGCTGTGGAGCGACCTCGAGTACTGCGGCATCCTCGATCTCGTCAGCCCGAGCTTCTATCCAACACAAACGCCCAGCCAGCCGAGCGAATTGAAGTTTGCGGATTGGTCCAACGCGCCCGCCAGCGCATACATGGTCGCCTACGGGAACCTTTCAGTCGAAGGAACAAACCTGGCCGCCGCGGGTTTTCTGTCCGACGTTCACAATCCCACTGCGCCCATCGCGCTGCAGAAAATCTATCGCGGCGCGGCCACCGACGCCGACGCGCGCCGCCTGGCGCACCAGTTTGCCGACGACATCGTCGCGAAGCTGAGCGGCGGCCTTGCCGGCATCGCGCAAACGCAAATTGCTTTCGTCAGCAGCAGGAGCGGAAACAAAGAAATCTGGGCCATGGATTATGACGGCTCGAACCAGCATCAGATGACTCATCTAAAGTCCATTTCGCTCACTCCGCGCTGGTCACCGGACGCCACCAAAATTGCGTTCACTTGCTACGTTCCCTTTCGCGGCATCACTTCGCCGCAGATTTGCATTTACTCGACAGCCTCGGACCGCCTGATTTCCTTCCCGCGCTATCGCGGCTCGAATAGTTCTCCGGCCTATTCTCCCGATGGTTCGCAGATCGCCTTCATGTCCAGCCAGAACGGCGATCCGGAAATTTACGTCACCGATGCCGGCGGCGGCAACCTCCACCGGATTACTTTCGCTGCCGGCGTCAACACTTCGCCGGCTTGGAATCCGAAGACGGGAAAGCAGATTGCTTTCGTCAGCGATCGCGGCGGCGATCCGGTTCTCTATCTTGCGAATTCAGACGGCTCCGGCGTCGAGAAACTCGACCTCCCGGACATGGGATACAGCGTGGATCCCTCATGGTCACCAAATGGACAACTGCTGGCGTTCTGTTGGCGACGCCCGAGCGGCAATTTCGACATCTATGTTATGGATGTCATCAGCAAGCAGTTGGTGGAGCTCACTCGCGATGCCGGCCGGAATGAACGCCCCAGTTGGGCGCCTGACGGAAGACACATTGTGTTTGAGTCCAATCGAACCGGCACGTTGCAGATTTGGTCCATGCTGGCCGATGGCAGCCAACCGCGCCAGTTGACGTATCAGGGACAAAACGAATCGCCGAACTGGTCGCCGCGCTGAATCACGGCGATAATGCCTTTTCTGTTGCTCTCGTAGTGTGGCACTAAGCTGCACAAAATTATAAAGCGACGTCACCCGCTAAGCCCTCGCAGGAACGTCGAAGGAGGCAATAAATGCAGGATCGTTGTCTGAGAAATCTAGGATTGTTGCTGGGACTAGTTGCTTTCGTATCTTTTGCAGGCGGTTGCAAGAAGCAGGTCGCAAGCCATCCGCCAACAGAAGCTGCCCCGCAGCCAACCGGGCAACCCACGGTTACGCTGAATGCCTCGCCAAGCTCAGTGAAGAGTGGCGATACGGTTACCCTGAGCTGGACATCCACGAACGCCACCGACCTCGATATCGAGCCGGGCGTGGGAAAAGTAACGGCACAAGGCTCCACGCCGTCCAATCCAACGCAATCGACGACCTTCACCATTACCGCGACGGGACCGGGCGGCACCGCAACCGCGGACGCACGTGTCACCGTGGGCGCGGCACCCGTGGAAGCGCCTCCGTCCGCAAACCAGAGCTTGAGTGAACTGTTCGAGCAGAACGTGAAGGACGCCTACTTTGACTTCAACAAATCCGATATTCGTGGCGACGCCCGCGCTAACCTGACAAAAACCGCAGAATTCTTGCGCTCGTATTCGCAGGTTCGCGTGACCATCGAGGGCCATTGCGATGAGCGCGGCTCTACGGAATACAACATTGGCCTCGGTGAACGCCGCGCCCAGGCTGCCAAGAATTACCTTATTTCGCTCGGCATTTCCGCCGACCGCATGGATACCGTGAGCTGGGGCAAAGAGCGGCCATTCTGCACCGAGCACGATGAAGCGTGCTGGCAACAGAATCGCCGTGCGCATTTCGTGGCGGGGCATTAAATATTTAGGCAGGCAAACAGCAATCTAAATTCCGGGCGGCTCCGGCGTTCCACGAGCCGTCCGCGCAATTCAATAGAGAGATCGCAGAGAAACAATAAGGAGGCTTCCCTTGCGCACACGATGGGTTGTGCTCGCACTCGCAGCAGTACTAATCGGCGCTCTTGGCGGCGCGATGCTCACCGCCAAGCCCACCGGCGCTGTTTCCAAGGACATGATTCAGCTGCAGGAACAGGTGACTCAACTTTTGCAGGGGCAGAGGGATCTGCGCAGCGCGATCGACACGAATAATGCAACGCTGCGGACCCTCGTGCAGCAATCCCTGGACGCCACCAACCAGTTGAACTCCCAAATGGGAGTTCTGCAAAAAAGCGTGCAGGAAGCCACCGCAAATAGCAGCTCGCGCATCGATACCATGAGTACGCAGACGCAGGGCCTGTCCGACAACATGCAGGATGTCCAGGCGCGTGTGGCGAAGCTTGGCCAGCAGATGAACGACATTCAGGGTTTGTTGCAAAGCATCGACGGAAAAATCTCAGGTGGAGCGTCGAGTGCACAGAATGGTTACTCCGGCGCGCCTGGGCTCGGTTCCGCGCAATCTGCCCAGCCGAATCCGGGCTCGTCGCAGCCTCCGCAGGCAGGAAATTCGGTTCCTGCAATGCCTGCAATGTCCGCCGATACCCTTTATCAAAATGCCCTGCGCGATTTCAGCACTGGGAAATACGATCTCGCCCGCCAGGAGTTCGGTGATTACATCAAGAATTTTCCCACCAACGATTTGGCTTCCAATGCGCAGTTCTATCTGGGCGAAATATCTTATGCGCAGGGGGATTACCAGGACGCGATTGCGCAGTATGAAATCGTGACCGGCAATTATCCCAAGAGCTTTAAGCTTGCCGCTGCGCTGTTGAAGAAAGCCTTCGCCGAAGTTGAATTGGGGATGAAGTCCACCGGGATCCGCGACCTTCGCGAAGTTCTTCGCCGCTTCCCCGGCTCCGACGAAGCACGCCGGGCCCAGGCCAAACTCAAGGAACTGGGCGCCGCCACGGCTCCTCGCGCGCCGGCCCCGCGGTAAGGCCTGAAGAAGCTAGGCGCGCAAAAGGTCCGGCTGCCAGTTCCGGACCAGCTTTTTTATTGCTTTGCGGTCGGTCAGATGTTCATCCAGAACTTTTCGCGCCAGCTCCGGCAATTCCGCATCGCTTGCAAAACGCATCGAGACGAATTGCGCCACGTTGAATTCGGGAATCCGCGCTCGCAGGTCCGGCGGCAGGACACTTTGCAGGCGTAGTTGCATTTCCAGCCGGATTACGCGGTCTTGCACCGTCAGAGCAAACATGCGTCCGAGCAACGCGAGAAGGACTAAGGCGGCAGCCAGAAGCGCCGAGATAACCGTACCTGCTGAAAAGAACTTCCATGCGCGTTCTATGGACCACACTAGGTTGAGCGCGAGCACTGGCAAAACGAAGAAGTGGAAAGCTGGAACAAGCTTGGTGTGATTCTCGAAGTTTTGTGCCACCGTATCCTCCGGTTCAGTTCGACTTGTGTTCCGCCGAAATCTTAGCAGAGTTCGCGCAGCCCGCGCACCCCGGCCGGATACGATACTTTTTCGCTCTGCGAAGGCGCACTTCAGCTATACTCGCGATATCTTCGAGATTCTGTAAACAGGTGAAACATCCATGTCAGTCAACAAAGTAATTCTCGTCGGGCGATTGGGCCGGGATCCCGAAACGCGTTATACCGGCAGCGGCCAGGCGGTAGCCAATTTTTCTCTGGCCACCGATGAAACCTATAAGGACAAGAGCGGCGAACGCCAGAAGCGCACCGAGTGGCACAAGATCGTTGTGTGGGGCAAACAAGCCGAGATTGCGCAGCAGTATCTGAAGAAAGGTTCTCTCGTCTTCGTTGAAGGGCGCATTCAGTCGCGCGAATGGCAGGATAAGGAAGGCCAGAAGCGCACCAGCTTCGAGATCGTCGCCAATAATTTCCGCATGCTCGGAGGACGAGCCGACGGCGCTGCGGCGGCTGCCGGTGCTGGCGCGGGCCATAGCGGCACGCAATCGCGTCCCGCCGATCCGGACATGGAAGGCGGACCAATGCTCGAAGAACCTTCCGCTTCAGGACCGGAAATTTCGGACGAAGATATTCCCTTCTAGGTCGCTTTCCCGAATGAGTTTAGCGGGCTATCTGCTGCTCGTCTTTCTTGCGCTGCTCGTCGATGCGGTGCATGAAGTCTTCGAATTTTGGTTTTTGATCTGGTGTAAGGATCGCCCGGATGCGGTCTCGGCTCTGCTGGCGGATTTGCTCGTGCTGCGGTTCAATCGTGGTGTAGAGCGTGCGCCACTGAGCGCGCGTATCGTCTACGATGGAACCTAGCTGCTTTTGCTGATCCTGAGTAAGTTGTAGATCCCTGGTCAAATCACCGACGATCTCGTTGCGTGTGGGCTGGCTGTTTATGATTTGCTTGCCCCATACCCGCTCGCCCCACACGTGATTCCCCACCCCGCCAAGCAGCGCGCCTAGCAGAAATACTACGAAAACGAGAACTGCGGCTTCACCGCGTTTCTTAGTGTTGTCCATGATTCGTGTCCGCCACCATCATTAAAACTTCATCGCGATTCGCCGGAGGGCTGGACGGGTCGGGAAACAGATCGCGCGTTTCCGTTACCGTCGCATAGTCCATGTTCGTCTGGGGCCCATACTGGATGTGCCTGACGGCATCAAACGTCACAAGCACCGCCAGAGCAAGCGTTGCCGTGGCTGCAAAACGCCATGCCAGCGAAATGAATGGCTGCCAGATGGATTTCTGCTCGCCCCGCCTGGACATTTCCGCGCGGATCCGCGCCATCACCACTCGCGAAAAACCGGGACCAGGGTCTGGCGACGGCGGCACCGAGCGCAACAATTCCACGCTCGGAGCAGCATGTTCCAAAGCAGTGCTGCACGCCGCGCAGCTTTCCAGATGCTCCGCTAATTTCTTCGCATCGGCGCCGCTCAGCTCGCCCGTGAGATGATCTTCCAACAGCGCTTCAAATTCCGAACAGGCCGCTTGGTTAAATCTCGCTTCCATCGGTTTTGCTCCTTCCTTTTGCGGCCGAATGATCCTGGCTCGGGCCCACGCGGCGATGGTAAACATCCATTAGCCGGGCCCGCACACGAAACAGCCGCACTTTCACGGTGTTGACGTTCAGATCAAGCATCTCCGCCAACTCCTGCACCGAAAATCCTTCTATTTCTTTCAGCATCAGCAATTCCCGGTCTCGTTCTGGTAATTCGTTCAGCAACTGGTCCAGGATGTCTTTCGTTTCAGCGCGCCGCGCGGGGCTTTCCGGCGGACGTTCCGCCGAAACCACACCGTCCAGCCGTGAGACTTGCTCCTCGGAAAGATCGGTCTCGTAGACTAATGGCCGGACTTTCTTTTTCCTTAAGTAATCCCAGCACTCATTGACCGTGATCTTATAGAGCCAAGTCGAAAACGCCGCGCGCAAATCGAACCGTTTCAAGGAAACAAAAACCTTCAAAAACACTTGCTGCACTACGTCTTCCACGTCTTCACGCCGGCGCAGAATCCCGTGAACCAGCCCGAAAACCCGTTGCTGATGGCGGCGTATCAGCTCTTCAAAAGCAGCTTCTTCTCCGCTCTGGGCCAGGCGGACGAGTTCCGCTTCTTCTTCCCGCTTTCTCGCGCGGGCCGGTAGCGAGATGGCCGAGGCGCTTGCCGCCATACTCTTTGGGACGTCTGCCATACAGTTTTGGTTACGCGAAATAAAACGCTTATATCCTAAAATCGCCTAAAGCAATTGTGTTCCACTCCGATACATAAACTCATGGTACCGACTGCTGGAACTGATGGTACTGACTTCCGGTCAGCGTCGCACGGCACCGCGCAATATAAAGATTCGCTCTTGCGACAGGGAGTAGTCCATGCAACAATACCCGCCATGATAATTGGAGAACGTATCCGTCTGTTGCGTGAAACGAAAAAACTTTCTCAAGGCGACATCGAGAAGCGCACAGGACTTCTTCGCTGCTACATCTCGCGCGTCGAGAACGGTCACACCGTTCCGGCTATCGAGACACTGGAAAAGCTGGCCCGGGCCATGGAGATTCCCCTCTACCAGCTATTCTACGACGGCGAGGAACCACCTGTGTTGCCGAATCTTCCAAAGCGGAAGACTGCCGACGATATCGCGTGGGGAAGCAAGGGGAAAGAGGCGCGGCTCCTGGGCCGCTTCCGCCGGTTGCTTAGCCGTGTTGACGATGGCGACCGCCGGCTTTTGCTTTATATGGCCCAGAAGATGGCCAACCGCTAGTTTTTTCTGTATCCGGAAAAACTCTTTAGCGGTTTGTCTCGGTCTTACTCCCATTCAATCGTGCTTGGCGGTTTTGAGCTGATGTCGTAAACCACCCGGTTTACACCCGGAACTTCGTTTACGATACGCACCGAAATCCGTTCGAGCACTTCATGCGGCAGCCGGGACCAGTCGGCCGTCATCGCATCCTGCGAATTCACAACACGCACCGCGATCGTAAACCCGTATGTCCGCCCGTCCCCCATCACGCCCACGCTCTGTACCGGCAAAAGAACCGCAAAAGCCTGCCAGACTTTATGGTACAGCCCCGCGCGCCGGATCTCCTCCACCACTACGGCATCCGCCGCCCGCAACGTCTCCAGTCTTTCGCGCGAGACTTCGCCTAGGAGCCGCACTGCTAATCCCGGCCCGGGAAACGGATGCTTGATCAAAATTTCTTCCGGCAAACCCAACTCGCGCCCGATCAGTCGCACCTCGTCCTTGAATAAGTCCCGGAGGGGCTCGATCAGCTTGAAGGGCATGTCTGCGGGAAGCCCCCCGACGTTGTGATGAGTCTTAATCACCGCCGAAGGGCCTTTTACCGAAACAGACTCGATCACGTCGGGGTAGAGCGTACCTTGCACCAGGAATTTCACCGCGGGCCCTTGCGATGCCGCTGTCAGCTTTCTCGCTTCTTCCACGAATACGTTTATGAATTCTCCACCGATGCGCTTGCGTTTCTCTTCAGGATCGGTAATGCCCTTTAACCGGCCGAGAAAACGGTCCGAAGCGTCCACGCCAATCACGTTTAATCCCAGGCGCGCTCGCAGAAGTTCGAGCGTGTCGTGAAATTCATTGCGGCGCAAAAGGCCGTTATCCACGAAGACGTTCGTAAGCCTGTCGCCGATAGCTCGATGAACCAGCGCCGCGGCCACCGCCGAATCCACTCCGCCGCTTAGCGCGCATATGGCCCGGCTGCCTTCGGCCTGCTTCCGGATGGAATCCACCATGGAGGTGATAAATCCAGCCCGATCCCAATTTCGTTTTGCGCCGCAAATCTGGAATACGAAATTGTTGAGAATCTCCGTTCCATGCTCCGTGTGATTGACTTCCGGATGAAACTCCACGCCGTACAATTTCTTCGCCACGTTCTCCGCCGACCCGATGGCATTGTCCGTGCGCCCGGTGACAGTAAACCCCTCGGGAAGGCCGACAACATGATCGCCGTGGCTGTTCCAAATCGTGAAGCGGTCGGGACAATCCCCAAAAAGCTTCGAGCTCTTCTCCACCGCCAATTCTGCACGGCCATATTCGCGCCGCTCGGCTGGTTCGACCTTTCCCCCGAGCGTATGCGCCAGCCATTGCATGCCGTAACAAATTCCGAGAACGGGAATGTCCAGTTGCAAAACTTTCGGGTCACAAACCGGGGCGGTCGCGTCGTACACGGAACTTGGCCCCCCTGATAGCACGATGCCGGCAGGTTCGAGCGCGCGAATCTCTTCAATTCTCGCAGTGCAAGGTAGAATCGCGGAGAAAACTTGCTGCTCGCGGATGCGGCGCGCAATCAGTTGTGTATATTGCCCGCCGAAATCGAGGACGACGATCCCGTGTCGCGTGCTCACGATGCCTCCAGCCTTTTCACTCTCTTTGCCCGATTTGATTGGCGCCGCGCCGCTGCTCGAAGTCATATCATTTGCCCCAATTTATCTCAGCACGATATTTACCAGCTTCTTCGGCACCACCACCGTTTTCACAATTTCCTTGCCCGCAATCAAAACGGAAATGCGCGGATCCTTCAGCGCCTGATTGAGGGTTTCGTCGCTGCCAAAACCGTCGTCCACCAGGATCTTCCCGCGCAGCCGGCCATTGATCTGAATGATCACCTCGACTTGCTCCTCATGCGTCAGATCCTCGCGGTAGGCCGGCCATTTCACGCCCTCTAAGCCGGTCGGATGGCCAAGCTTCTCCCAAAGCTCCTCCGCGATGTGCGGCGTGATAGGCGAAAGCATCAGCACCAGAATCTCAAGAACGCGCTTAAGAATCATGGGCGACACTTCCACGTCCAGCGGCTCCTGTCCCTGAAGCTCGTTAAGCAGTTCCATGATCAGCGCCACGGAGGAATTGAAATGCCAGCGAACTTCGAAATCATTGGTCACGCGCTTTAGCGTCTTGTGCGCTTTCCGCACCAGCACTTTCTCTTTCGCGGTAGCGGCGGCGAAGTCCGTTTTCGCGGTTAAGTCGGTCTCAATGCTTCGTACTTGGTCCGCGTGTTTCGCAATCAGGCGATACACTTTGTTCAGGAATCGCGAGCAGCCTTCAATTCCCTGTTCGCTCCACTCCAGATCGCGCTCCGGCGGTGCCGCAAACAGCGTGTACATGCGCGCCGTGTCGCAGCCGTATTTATCCGCCATTTCCATCGCACCGACCACGTTGCCTTTTGATTTCGACATCACCGCGCCGTCTTTATGAACCATGCCTTGCGAAAACAGCCGCTTGATCGGCTCGTTTTCCTTCACCATCCCCAGGTCATGCATCACCTTGCACAAAAAACGCGAATAGATCAGGTGCAGGATGGCGTGTTCGATCCCGCCGATGTATTGGTCTATTTGAAACCAGTACGCCGCTTTGTCTTTCGCAAAAGGCGCGCGAGCGTCGTGCGGATCCGTGAAGCGATAAAAATACCAGGACGAATCAACAAATGTGTCCATCGTGTCCGTCTCACGCCGCGCCGGTCCGCCGCATTTCGGGCACGTCGTGTTCACAAACTCCGGCACGCCTGCCAGCGGCGATTGGCCTTCCCCCGTGAGCGTCACGTTCTCCGGCAAGCGCACGGGAAGCTGGTCGTCCGGCACCGCGACGACGCCGTCCTTCTCGCAATAAACTACGGGAATCGGTGTACCCCAATACCTTTGGCGCGAAATTCCCCAATCTTTCAGCCGGTACGTTGTCTCGGACTCACCGAAGCCCTTGGCTTTAGCGTCAGCCGCCATTTTTTCAATAGCTTGATCGGACGTCAGGCCCGTGTAAGTCCCCGAATCCACCAGCTTGCCGTGCTCCGTGAACGCTTCGCTCATTCGATCCAGCCGCACCGCCGGCCCGTTAATCGGCTGCACCACAATTTTTACCGGCAAATGGTATTTTTCCGCGAACTCGTAGTCGCGCTGGTCGTGTGCCGGCACGCACATCACTGCGCCGGTTCCATAATCCGCGAGCACAAAATTAGCCACCCATATAGGAATATTCCCGCCGGAAAACGGGTTCACCGCGAACCGTCCGGTAAAGAAGCCTTCCTTCTCCGCCGTGGCGATGTCAGCCGCGCGCATGCTTTTCTGGCGCATGGCTTTAAGCTGTCCTTCAATCGTCGCGCGTCCCGGCACGCCTTCCAGCAAACGCTCTAGCTGAGGATGTCCCGCCGAGAGCACAATCGCCGAAGCGCCAAAAATCGTATCCACCCGGGTTGTGAAAACTTCTAGCGCCGAGTCTGGCATCTGCGCGATTCCGAATCTCACTCGCGTGCCGCGAGACTTGCCGATCCAGTTGCGCTGTTGCACCAGGACGCGTTCGGGCCAGCCGTCCGCCAGCTCAGTTGTTCCTTCGAGCAGCGCATCGGAATAGTGCGTGATGCGCAAGAACCATTGCTCGATTTCCTTTGGTTCCACCGTGGTAGTTTCGTGACGCCAACAGCAGCCGCCGACTACTTGTTCATTCGCCAGCACCGTTTGGCACTGTGGGCACCAATTCACGCGGCTGCGTTTGCGGTACGCCAGACCTTTCTCCAGCATCCGCAGAAACAGCCACTGATTCCAATGATAGTATTCCGGCTCGCACGACGATATTTCGCGTGTCCAGTCGTAACCGAAGCCGAACCTTTCGCACACGGCCTTCATCTGCGCGATATTCGAATTCGTCCATTCTCGTGGAGGCGTCCCGCTCTTGATCGCGGCGTTTTCCGCCGGCAATCCGAACGNNATCGTGTAATTGCGCATGTGACCCATGTGCAGGGTCCCGGAAGGATAGGGCCACATCTCGAGGACGTAATACTTGGTGCGTGAGGGATCTTCCACCGCGCGGAATGCGTTGTGCTCCGCCCACACCTTCTGCCACTTCAATTCGACTGTGCGCGGATCGTATTCGAACAAGTTCACTTCCCCCGGGATTTTTTTCTCGCAGTACGCTTTTTCGTTCCTGCCTTCGCTCTGCTCACATTTTTGCGTGCATGCTTCTTGCTTTTCTTCTTGCGGCGCGGCTTCATTCCGTCACGCCCTCCCGTGACGGGAATGCTTACTCCCAGCAGCTTCCACAACGCCGCCACATTTCTGCGGTCGTCGCCCAGCTTGTCGATGGGCGTCTCCAGAATAAACGCGCGCCCCGCGAGCATTGGGTGATTCACGATCCGGCGGAATGCTTCCAGCCCAATCTTGCCTTTGCCGATGTGCTCGTGCCTGTCAACTCGCGAACCAAATGCTGCTTTCGAATCATTCACGTGAATTACGTGGACGTTGGCCAGTCCAACCGCAGACTCGATCCGCTCGAGCGTCCGCTCGAGCTCGGCCTCGCTCGAAATACCGTGGCCCGCCGCAAAAAGGTGAGCAGTGTCGATGCACACTCCCATCGGCAAATCGCGGCAGAGATTGAGAATCGCCTTTAGCTCGCTGAATTGAGAACCCACCGAGCTTCCCTGCCCGGCGGTGTTTTCGAGAAGAATGCGCAGGTCGCCGAGCTTCAGCCCTCGCACGGCCTGACGCAATCCATCGGCGATGGCCGCAATAGCGTCGCTTGGATGCGACCCGCAACAAGAACCCGGATGCGCCACTAGAAAATCCGCGCCCAGCGCCAGCGCGCGAACGAGCTCGCCGTGAAACGCCTGCACGGAACGTGTGCGCAGAACGCGATCGGGGGAAGCCAGATTGATGAGGTAATTGTCGTGAATAACCAGCGGTCCAAGACCCAGTTGCCGGCGCCTCTCGCGGAACCTCGCCGCGTCCGCGGCCGCAAAACGCGAGCTGTCGCGGTCGCCAGGCCACATACGCGGGCTCGACGAAAAAATCTGCAGTGCATTCGCGCCGAGGCCGTGGGCGATTTCAAGCGCGCCCGAGATATCGCCTGCTATCGAGGTATGAATTCCCACGCGAACGCTGCCGTCTTTCCAGACAGGAATTTCCGGCGGTGGTGTAGGTTCCGGGCGGTATTCGTCGGCGTCGTCGTACAGGAGTTGAGAGGGTGCTGTAGTGTGTTGTTCTTCCGCCATTCCCTCAGGATGTCCCGGAAATTTTGCCGATGGTGGCCAGAACTGCGAGCGCTTTCGCGCTGGCCCGTGTAGAACTAAACCATCTTAGCGGAATTCTCTGAATGCCGCAAATTGACCGCTGAGGCAACGCGCGCGGTGGATTGCTAGCGAATCCGAGTCAGCGGTTAGGCTTCAGCAGTATGCATCCGCCGGTGAGCGACAGGATCCCCGCGGCGACCGCCGCGGCGAAGCCCAATACGAATACGGGATTGCGAAAATCGCCGCTAGACGCTTGAAGGACGTGGTGATGTAGCAGGTGCGCAAACGCCAGCGTGGTGAATAGAACAGCGACTCCGCAGCAGATTCGCAGGATTTTCATCGCCGCCTCCGTTTGGTCTTTATCAAATGTTCGGACACGGCGGATGATCGTGCTGCCGCGCATCGATGTCAAATCGTATCGCCTCAGGAGNNCCACCATCGGATCGACGCGCATGGCGCGCCGCGTCGGCACGTAAGACGCCGCCGTCGCCACGAGCGCCAGCAAAATTGCCACACCGGCAAAGGTTAACGGATCCGACGGACGCACACCGAAGAGCAAATTTGAAAGCAAACGCGTCAACACCAATGCCAACGGAATTCCCACCGCCAGGCCAAGCAATAGAAGTTTTGCGGATTGCGAGAGAATCAGCCACAAGACGCTTTCGCGANNCCAAGCGCCATGCGAATTCCGATCTCGTGCGTGCGGTACGACACCGAATAGGAAATCACGCCGAAAATTCCTGCCGCCGCCAGCACCAGCGTGAGCACGCCAAAAAGGCCGAGCAGCATCGTGCGAAATCTCGGTTGCGCGACCGACTGCGAAATACTGGCCGCCATCGAGCTGACATTACTGACAGGCAGATCCTTGTCAATCGAAGCAACGTCCCGGCGAATTGTCGCCGCGACGCTCGACGTGTTCAATGTAGTCTTCACGACGATGTCCGCACCCCAAAACGGCGCCTGCGCAAACGGCACGTACATCATCGCCCCAGGCTCTTGGCGCAGCGCGACATCCCGCACGTCCCCGACGACTCCCACAATCTCTCGCGAGATTCCCTCGTGCGGCGGAAACGCGAAGACAAGCCGTTTCCCGATCGGATCTTCATTTGGGAAATAGTGATGCGCGAAGCCTTCGCTGATCAACGTCACTGGCGGTGCTGACATCGAATCTTCCTGCGTGAAATTGCGTCCTCGCAACAGTGCGATTCCCATTACATGAAAATAGTTGGGGCTCACGGCAACGTAATCCGCAGTGCGGTCCGCACTCTTCGTGACCGGAGGAATCCCCTCGATCTCGAAGCCCAGATTCACGAAGTCATCCGCAAGCGGGAGCGGCGCGGCCAAGGCAGAATCCTGAAGGCCGGGCTCGGCTTGGATGCGCATAAGCAACTGGTCGGAGAAGGCCGTCCATTGTTGCGGCGTCGAATATTCGAACTGAGGCAGCGAAACGTCGGTCTTCAGAACGTGCAGAACGTCGAATCCTGGACTCACCGCGGTAAGGGTCAGGAAGCTGCGGACAAGCAATCCTGCCGCAACAAGCAGGATCATCGCCAGCGCGATTTCCGTTACCGCCAAGAAATTGCGCGCGCGCTGCCGGCCCCGGCTTTGGTTCGAGCGGCCGCTACCCTCTCTCAGCGTAACCTGTAAATCGGAATCCGCAGCGAAAAGTGCGGGCGCCAGGCCAAAAATAAGACTCGCGGCCACCGACAGCAGCAGCGCAAAACCCATCACCCAGACATCAACACGAATCTCCTGCGCCCGAGGCAATCCCGGTGGAATCATCGCGGTCAAACCGCGCACGCCCCAATACGCGAGACATATGCCCAACGCGCAACCCAGTATTCCGAGGACGGCGCTCTCGGTAAGCAATTGGCGAACGATGCGCGCGCGCCCGGCGCCGAGCGCAATTCTAACTGCGATCTCTTTTGCGCGCGCAGTCGCTCGCGTCAAAAGCAGATTCGCGATATTGGCGCACGCGATCAAGAGAACCAGCCCCACGCAACCCAAGAGCACCAGCAGCGCGGTCTTCACATCTCCGACGGATTCCTGCAGCAGCGGAGTGATACGGACTGTCCAGCCGGCATTCTCCGCGGGAAATTCCTTGCCGAGCCTCGCGCAAATCGCATCCATCTCCGCCTGGGCCTGCGCCACGGTAACGCCGGGCTTCAGCCGACCCATGACCGGAAGAAAATGTCCCGTGCGCCGCGCCATAAAAGTACTGAAGAGCGGGTCTTGTACGAGTGGTATCCAGACATCTTTACGCTCGTCGAAAAATGGGGACCGGAAATCCGAAGGCATGACCCCAATAACCGTGAACGGGCGCTTGTCGAGCGTGATGGATTCTCCGATGATCTGCGGATTCGCTGTGAAGCGCTCGCGCCAGAAATTCTCGTTCAGTATCACCACCGGCGGCGCGCCTTGCCTGCCATCTTCAGGGAAAAACGTACGCCCCGAGAGTGGCTTGGCCTCCAAAAGAGCGAAGAATTCTGGCGTGGCCGCAACGATCTTCACGGTTGAAGGCTCGCCGCGCCCGGTAAGAGTCAATTCGTGAAAGGTGGTTCCGGCAAGCTCGCTGAAGACGTGATTCTGCGCGCGCCACTCTTCGTAATTTGGGTACGAGACGCCGGTCTCCTTGACGTCCAGTTGCGGATTCGTCTCGAACACGGTGACCAATTGCCGGGGATGCCCGTAAGGCAGCGGCTTCAACAGCACTGCATAAACGACGCTGAAGATTGCCGTATTAACTCCGATCGCTAGCGCTAGAGTTCCGATGGCGATCGCAGTGAATCCGGGCGATTTGCCGAGTGTACGAAGCGCATAGCGAACGTCCTGGACTAAAGCGTTAAAAAAGTTTACGCCCCGCGCTTCGCGACACTCTTCCCTGGTTCGATCAATGCCCCCGAACTCGAGCCGCGCGCGGCGCATCGCTTCCGCCTTCGGCACGCCGCCGCGAACCAAATCTTCCGCATATGCCTCGATGTGAAAACGAAGCTCCGCGTCCATCTCATCGTTCATGCGCGACCGCCGCAAAATCGCCTGAGTCCACGACCGAACACGCGCCCGCAAACTCACACTTCCTCCATTGATGCCGGCATAACACCTGCGATATCGCTGAACACGATCACGGCTGCATCTCTCCTAGAAAGACTAGGAGTATAATAATTCCAGCGACTCGGATTTGCAACCGAGGCACATCGGAAACCTCGAATTTTAATTTCCGTCCGTGTCCCTGTAGCTCACGTCCCCCGTGCGACGCAGTCGCGCCGAGACGTGAGGCTCTTCCCGCCCAAATCTGCACGGCCCAGGCCCAACACACCGTCCATCGACTGCGAAACAAATCAAGAATCGTCACACTCTCCGGAATTCTGTAGCATAATCCCGCTCCAGACGGAGAACTGCCGATGACTATGCTATTCGTATTTCTGATTGGAGTGCTCACAGGGCTGCGTTCACTGACACCCACAGCGGCCACCTCTTGGGCCGCACGCGCAGGCTGGCTGAAACTCAGAAGTCCGCTTCTATGGATCGGTACGACACCCGCCGCCATCGTTCTCACACTCCTCGCGCTCGTCGAGCTGGTCGCGGACAAGCTGCCTACGACTCCGAGCCGCACCGCGCCTCCGGGCCTGATCGCACGCGTCGTGCTGGGCGGACTGTCAGGCGCATGCATAGCCATGGCCGGCGAAATGGGAATTCTCGCTGGCGCTTTGCTTGGAATCGTCGGCGCGCTCGTAGGCACGTTCGCCGGCTACCAGGCCCGAACCCGTCTCGTGAAGGCACTCCACACACCCGACTTCGTCGTTGCGCTGATCGAGGACCTCGTTTGCATCGGCGGATCCCTCTGGATCGTGTCGCGATTATAGCCGTACTCGTCAATCGAAATTGTCGTACGGCATCATCGGCGCATTGAAGTTCGATCGGCCACCGCGAATCATGTTGATTTGCAGGCGTGTCTCCCATGAAGTAGACTTTTTGACTTACTGGCGCAAGCAACCGCTCGCTGCACACGCAATGCTCCCGTGCCGGTTGCAGTTCCGATCTCGCGAATCGAGGACCCGACAGCCAATNNTCTGCGAGCGTATCGAGGAGTTGGGCTACAAAGCGCATCCCATTCCCGGCTCCGTTCGCAGCGCGATCGGAATCACGGGCAATACGGGAGTCGGAGACCTCGGCACACTCGAAAGCATGGCAGGCGTTGCCGAGTG
>PLZZ01000133.1:35446-35836 GCA_003153585.1 Acidobacteriota bacterium
CACATTTGGCGGCTCGGCCGTGGCGATCGTCGCCGGACCATGCGCGGTCGAAACCGAAAAGCAGGCATTCGCCATCGCTGAAGCCGTGAAAAATTCCGGTGCGAGGCTTTTCCGCGGCGGTGCGTATAAGCCGCGCACATCACCCTACAGCTTTCAAGGTCTCGGCGAGCCAGGCCTGAAAATTCTTGCGGCGGTGCGCGATCGTTTCGGCCTCGGCATCGTCACCGAAGCAATAGATAACGAAAGCCTTGATCTCGTCGAGCGTTACGCTGATGTCATTCAAATCGGAGCTCGAAACATGCAGAATTTCTCGCTTCTGAAGCGCGCGGGACGAGCGAAGAAACCAGTGCTGCTGAAGCGCGGCATGTCCGCGACGCTCGATGAATTTCT
>PLZZ01000260.1 GCA_003153585.1 Acidobacteriota bacterium
AGGATCTCAGCCGGCTGCAGCTTGATCCAAGAACCAAACCGGTTCTCTCGCAGGATGAATCCTCGCAGCGGGATACTGACTGGGTTGGGAAGCAGGCTCGTCGCGAATGGCTGACAATATGGCGCGTTTGCCATCGCCAGCCACTAGAAAAAATGTGTTACGCCCTTGGTTCAGAACCACAGGAGTGAGAGTGATGCGCTGAGGAGGCTCCGCCGCAACACGAACCGCGGCGACCCAGCGCACCTTTTCACCCAATGCAGGCGATCCCGGAAACAACGAAGCCGTGTGGCCTTCATCGCCGATCCCCAGGAGCTGCACGTCGAACGCGGGCGGCTCGGATCCGAAGAATTTCAGGAGTTCGGTCTCGTACGCGCGGGCACATTCCTCCGGAGAGGATAAATTCGTCGGCATCGGATGCACATTTTCGGCCGGAATGGGGACTTGAGAGATCAGAGTCTCGCGGGCCATGTGGTAATTGCTTCGAGGGTCGTCTGCGGGGACGAATCGCTCGTCACCCCAGAATAAATGGACGCGATCCCATGGAGTCTTGTTCCGGTATTGTTCCGTCTGCGCCCAGAGCGAATACATTTTCCCGGGCGTATGTCCACCCGAGAGCGCGATCGCAAACCTGCCCCGTTTGGTTACCGCCTCTTGAATGATAGGGAATGTTTCTTCCAGCACAGCTCGGCTGAGCGAAACAAGGTCCGGGAGCACACGCGCATCGAGCTTCATGGAGTCTTCGTTTATTCCCGCTGCGCTTAGCTCGCGGTTTTCCTTACGGCGTGCCCGCCGAATTCATTTCGCATCATTGCCAGGAGTTTGTTGGCAAACGGCTCGGGATCCTGCGAGCGAAAGCGGTTGTCCAGCGCCGACGAGATCGCCGGGAGGGCCACTCCGAGTTCCACTCCTTCGATGACTGTCCAGCGCCCTTCGCCTGAATCGGTGACGTAAGCCTCGATGCCTTGAAGCGTGGGATTCTTGCTCAAAGCGTCTACAGTCAAATCGAGCAGCCAGGAACGGATCACGCTCCCGAACTGCCAAATCTGCCCGACCTGCAGCAGATCGAGTCCGAATTCTTTTTTGTGCCGAAGAAGATCCAGCCCTTCGGCATACGCCTGCATGATTGCGTACTCGATTCCGTTGTGAACCATTTTCACGAAATGTCCGGAGCCGGTTGGTCCCACGCGCCCCCAGCCTTTGTCAGGTCCGGGCGCGAGCGTCTGAAAGATTGGTGAAATTCGCTTGATAAGGTCCGCGTCGCCGCCGACCATCATGCTGTAGCCTTCCGTGATACCCCAGACTCCTCCGCTGGTGCCGCAGTCCACAAAGTTAATTTTCTTGGGGGCCAGAGCAGCGCCGCGTCGGACGGTATCCTTATAGTAGGAATTTCCGCCGTCGATAATCGTGTCACCCGGCACTAGATGAGCGGTGAGTTGTTCGATGGTTTGATCCACTGGCGCTCCGGAGGGAACCATCAGCCACACGATCCGAGGAGCCTTGAGCTGCGCGATCATTTTCTCCAGCGAGTCCGCGCCCACGGCGCCCTTGGCCGCGAGTCCCTTCACCACGGCCGGATCGCGGTCGAATCCCACAACGCGATGGCCGCCCTTGATGAGCCGTTCCGTCATGAACCCGCCCATTTTCCCCAGACCAATCATTCCCAGTTCCATAAATTTTCCTCCTGATTATTTTCCATCAATCAAAATGTCAAAGTGCGCCAAGTCGGCGCGCAGTTGCGCCAGATCCTTAAAGAGTATTGTTTGCATTCCAACCTCTCGCGCGCATTCCAGATTCAGGCCGCGGTCATCGATCAGAATACACTCGGCGGGGCTTTGCTGAGTAATTTTCAAAGCGAGACTATAGATTCCGAGGTCCGGCTTCCGAACACCCAGGTAGCAAGAGCTGAAAAAAGCTTCGAAGTAATCCCGCAGCTTGAATTTCTCGATACGATATTCATTGATTTCGCGTGATTCGTTGTTCAGCGAGGCCACCAGGAAGCGTCTCATGCGAGCGATCTTTCCCAGAAATGCCAGTGGCTCCGGATATGCCTGCGATTGCTCGAACATGAAAGCCTTGAAATCCGCTGGGGTGAAGGCTTGTTCACGATAAAAAACCGTGCGATGCAGATATTGATCCAAAGTCGCGCGGCCGGTTTCAAAAGCGTCGAGCATCAACTCATGGCGATCCTCGAAGTCCGCCCAGTCAAGATGAAACTTTTCGACCGCCGCTCGGCGCGAGTGACGATCCCAGCCGTTCGTCAGGATCACACCACCGTTGTCCCAGAACAAAGCTTTGATTGCTGGCACAGGATCCTCAGTTTATATTCCGCAGTCCCCTGTTGGGTCTTCGGAAAGGGCTCTATTATCACCGTTCAGGCATCGCCGCTAAAGCAAAATCCTGGGCTCAGGCGTCGACCGGCCCACGCCCTTGCCGTATGATTAATCGATGATGTATGCGTACGCATAAAAAGCATAAGAAACAGACAATTTTCACCATCGGCCATTCGACGCGTCCTCTCAGCGAGCTGGTCCAATTGCTGCGAGCACATGGGGTTCACCGCGTGATCGACATCCGCGCCATACCTCGTTCACGCCACAACCCTCAATATAACCGCGAAACTCTGGGACCGGCGCTGCGATCCAACAAAATCGTGTACGTGCACCTTAAGGCGCTTGGTGGGCTACGCCGCACGAAACCCGATTCCAAAAATGTCGGCTGGCACAACGCAAGTTTTCGCGGCTTCGCCGATTACATGCAGACGGCCGAATTCGAAGCTGCGCTTGCGCGTGCGATTAAGCTTTCCAAAGTTAGGCCCAGCGTCCTGATGTGCGCTGAAGCGGTGCCCTGGCGCTGTCACCGATCGCTTGTGTCAGACGCGCTTGCGGCGCGGAAATTCTCCGTGGAACACATCATGAGCGCGACGCGTGCAAACCAGCATAAGCTGACTTCGTTTGCGCGAGTGCGCGGCAAGAAAGTTACGTATCCCTCGGACAAGCCCATCCGGCATAGGCGAACGGCCCCGAAATCCAAACGGCGATCAAAATCACCAACAAAGCAATGAGGGTACTCTAGGTTTCTCGGAGTTACCGGCTCGATGTCGTTTACAACTGCGGAAAATCGCGGCCTTCGCCGGAAGCAAGCGTGAAAAAAGGGTTCAGAGGTTTGCGCGCATCGACCGCCCGTCGCAATTCGTTCACAGGCTCGTCTTCTCCGTCGTCGGCCAAGCGAAAAGTTCCATAGTGGATTCCAATGCTCGTGGCCGCCCCCAGATCTGCGTGGGCACGGACTGCGTCAGCGGGCGAAACGTGCACTGGTCCCATAAACCATTGCGGAATGTAGGCGCCGATGGGAAGAAACGCCAGGCGAATCTCCGGGAAGCGGCGCTTAATCTCTTGGAAGTGCGAACCGTATCCGCTGTCGCCTGCGAAATAGACCGCGCCGGAAGGACTCTGTACTACGTAGCCGCACCAAAGGGTTTTGTTCCGATCGCGCAAACTGCGTCCCGAGAAATGCCTGGCAGGCACCGAAGTAATTTTCACATTGTTGCCCATATCGGCTGTTTGCCACCAATCGAGTTCGCTGATTTGTCCGGATGACGTGATCCTCTTTCGCGCGAATCGAGCGCGGACGCCGAGAGGCACTACAAACTTCGGGTGCCACCGCGACGCGATTCTTTTCACCGTAGGAATGTCCAGATGATCGTAGTGATCGTGACTCTGTAGGACAATATTGATGGAAGGTAGATCTTCAAACCGAATGCCCGGCGCGCGGTGCCTGCGAGGACCGATCCATGAAAAGGGGCTGGCCCGCATCGACCATATCGGATCGGTGAGAATATTCATTCCGTCCATTTGAATCAGGACGGTGGAATGACCCACAAACGTCGCTCTGATTTTTCCGCCGATGACTCGTTCCGGCGGCGGCGCTCCGGGCGGCTCGTCTATCCATTTGTGCCACGGTCCCGGCTTGCGATTTGCCAGCCATCGGAGAACGCTGCCGGTGCCGCGCAATCCGCTTCCTGAATTAAAAAAATGCTGCCCGTCAAAGTGGTCTGTAGCGGGCCCTCGATAAAAGTTCATCTAGATTAAGACCCGCCTACTTTTCCGCTGCATTCGCTTTTGGTTTCTCAGCCGTCGTAGCGCGCAGAGGGGGAGCAGCAGCCCAAGCATTCACGGGATTTTCACCCATGACCCTATTTTGTATGGCAGGCCCAAAAAATGTGTAAGGGTGAAACAGTTCGATTGCACTCGCATCGTCCAGACGCTTTCTAAGCTCCGCGGGGATTGTGAATTCAATCGCACTGAGATTATCCTGGAGTTGCGGAACGTTCGAAGCCCCAATGATGGTTGAAGTAATTCCCGGCTGCGTCGAAACCCAATTTAACGCTACTTGCGCCGGTTTCTTATCGAGCTGTTTCGCTACATCCAGGAGAGCATCCAGCACTCCCCAGTTGCGCTCCGTGAATCTATCAAACAGTTGAGCGAACTTGGCCTGGTCAAGCCGTCCGTCGCCCTTTCCGGTGTTCCCTTCTCGCTTGTATTTCCCACTCAAGAAACCGCCTGCCAACGGACTCCAGGGACAAATCCCAATCCCGAGTTCTTGCGCGACCGGAACGTGTTCGCGTTCGATATTGCGCTCGACAAGTGAGTACTCTAATTGAAGGGCGATCAGACCCTCCTTGCCTTCCTTTTCCGCCAGCGTTTGCGCGCGCGCCACATACCATGCCGGCACATCCGAGAATCCGAAGTGGCGGATTTTTCCCGTACGCACAAGATCGTTCAACGTGGAGAGAACTTCTTCCACCGGTGTGACCATGTCCCACACATGCATCCAGTACAAATCAATGTAGTCCGTCTTCAGGCGCCGAAGCGATCCTTCCAAAGCACGATATATATTCTTGCGGCCGTTTCCCCCTGCATTCGGATTAGCGGGGTCGCCGTTAAAAGTAAACTTTGTGGCAAGCACCACGCGCTCGCGCAAACCGCGTTCCGCAATAAATTGGCCCACTAGCTCTTCGCTCTTCCCCATGGTGTAGCCATCTGCTGTGTCGATGAAATTCCCGCCCTGCTCGATGTAGCGGTCGAATACCTGGTGCGCCACCGCCGGTTCGCTTCCCCATCCCCACTCGGTGCCAAACGTCATGGTTCCTAACGCCAGCGGACTCACGCGAAGTCCGGAGCGTCCCAGCGTCACATACTGTTTCAAGCTCATCGTCGAGCCTCCATGTCCATCTTGGATGCAAAAGCAGGAAGGATTGATTCGCATTCCTTTGACCAAGACAACCCTATAAAATCCTCCAGGGAATGCATCTTTTGCATTTTCTACTTAGCGAGACCACGCTAAGTATGCTTCCATAGAGCGCGAGTAAAGGGGCCCATTTGATGGAGAGCGTTGCGACCGAGACAGTTTCGCTGAAAGTGGACGATGGAACAGAGATGAATGCATACGTGGCGCGTCCATCGGGCGATGGCAAGTATCCCGGTGTGCTGGTTTTCCAGGAAGCTTTCGGTGTGAACGCGCATATTCGAGACGTCACCGAACGCCTCGCCCGCGAAGGGTATGTATCAATCGCTCCTGAACTCTACCATCGTACCGCCCCCGGCTTTGAAGGCAAATACGACGACTTCCAATCCGTGGTTCCGCATATGAAAGCTATGACCGAGAAAGGCACAGTCGAAGATATTCGCGCAGCCCACGCCTGGCTAACACGCAGTTCGTGCGTTATGCCGCACAAAATCGCCAGCATCGGATTCTGCATGGGCGGACGGGCTTCTTTTTTGGCCGCCACGAGTCTTCCTCTGCAAGCGTCAATCTCATTTTACGGCGGGAATATCGCGCCGGCGTTGCTCCCGCGGGTTGCGGACCTGCATGCGCCCATCCTATTTTTCTGGGGCGGTCTCGACAAACACATCGGCCCGGAGCAGACGCGCGCTATCGTGGACGAATGCAAACGTCTGGGCAGAACGTACGTGAATGTCGAGTTTTCGAACGCCGATCACGGATTTTTCTGCGATGTTCGGCCCAGCTACCATCCGGGCGCGGCAACCCTGGCTTGGAGCCTTGCCAAGACTTATCTTCTCCTCCACCTCGTCAAAGTTGACGAGCGCTCGCGCTTGATCTAATGTCGCAACTCCCTGCGGTTCCTTGGCCACGTTGTGCTAGCATCTCTGATTCAAAGTTCATCGCTTGTGCAGTGTGCTAACTGGGAATTCACTACGTTTCGAGGTTAGATGAGCGCCGCGAAAGATCGCCTGAAAGTGTTGGTTGCCGATGACTCAGCCGTTTATCGCAAGCTGGTGGAGCAGGCTTTTTGCGAAGCCGATTTCTCTATCTTATTTGCGCGAAGCGGCCGCGAAGCCATCGAGCTTTTCACCGAGCACACGCCCGCCATCGTAATCACAGATTGGGTGATGCCGGATATTAGCGGCATTGAGCTCTGCCGTCGAATCCGCGCGGGATCTCCAATTTCCTACACTTACATCATCATACTAACCAGCGTCTCCGACAAAGAAAACGTCGTAAAAGGCCTGGCTGCCGGCGCAGACGATTACCTCACCAAGCCTTTTCATCCCAAGGAATTGTTGGCGCGCGCCGAGGTTGGCCGCCGGATTGTGGAATTACACCGGCAAGTGGAAGCGAAAAACCGCCTGCTCGAAGAGCTGGCGCTAACAGATTCGCTAACCGGCCTTCCCAACCGCCGCGCCATTGACGAATGGGCAGCCCGACAGCTTAGCGGCGCGGCCCGCCACGGCTTTCCTTTTTGGGTCGTGATGGTTGACCTGGATAATTTCAAGAGCGTGAACGATTCGAGCGGGCACGACGCCGGCGATAAAGTTCTCAGGAAATTTGCCGAGATTCTGAAAACGAATTCGCGGCGTTCTAATATCTGCGGGCGGATTGGAGGCGAAGAATTTCTTTTCGTTCTCACTCACGCGGACAAAGACAATGTGGAGTTCGTGGCCGAGCGCATTCGCAAAGAATTCGAAGAGCAGGAATTCTCGTTTGGCGGGCGCGTAATCAAAGTCACCGCAAGTTTTGGCATCTCAGGTTTTCAAGGGAAAAAAGCTCCGGAGTTCCGTCAACTCCTGAACCAGGCGGACGCCGCGCTCTACGCCGCAAAACACCGCGGACGCAACCGCATCGAGTTCGCCCCGACTGAATAACCAGGCAGGCTAACGAGTTAAGCAAAAGTGGTTGCCGCCGAACGCGGATTGCCGCAGATTCCAAAAACTAAAATATTTGACGGATGAGCCTGTAAGCCGGATTCTGTCCGCCACGCATTCGTAATCCTGACTTGCATCAGGATCCGTTTGATACGCAGCGCGATGATCATTCCTCTAGGTCCCGAATCGCTCCGGGACTCAAGCAGCCTACCCGAGGGTCACAGCAGTTCACTCCTTCGAGTGAATTTGCATACGGGCTGGGCCAGCCCTCCCCTCCTATTTGGCCTTGCTCCACGCGGGGTTTTCCGTGCCCCGGATGTTGCCACCCGGGCGGTGGGCTCTTACCCCACCTTTTCACCCTTGCCAAATGCGCCGACCGATAGTGGCGAGCCCTAGGTTTTGCCTCGGGCCTGCCGCCGAAGTTCAAGCGTCACCGGCGGTTTATTTTCTGTGGCACTTTCCGTAGCCGCGCCTCAGACCTGCTTTCGCAAACCTGAAATGCAGCCCCCTGGCGTTACCAGGCGCGTTGCCCTTCACCCTGAGGAACTGCCAGTGGCAGTTTCGAAGGGTTGGGGAGTCCGGACTTTCCTCCCGCCCGCCCCGCTTGCGCGAAACGGACCGGCGATCACCCGGCTCACCCGCCATCGAAATTATACGCTGTCACGCTGAGGGCAACAATGGAGCGATTGTGCCGATGAGTATTGCGACGAAACCCCTCGCTCACAATACGGGCGAGCTCGGTCTCTTATTTCGCTGAAACCAGTTTTTCGAATTGCGTTTCATCCACGACCGGAACGCCTAGGGACTTCGCTTTCTCCAGCTTCGATCCGGCGTCACTGCCGACAACCACGTAGCTCGTTTTCTTGCTAACGGACCCACCCGCTTTTCCGCCGTGCGCGGCGACCAGCGCCTCTGCTTCCTCTCTCGTGCGGTTCGCCAGCGTCCCGGTGAATACAAACGTCTTGCCTGCAAATTTCGCGCTGATCGGGGCCGCGCGCTCTTCCTTCATATTTACGCCGGCAACGCGCAAGTGCTCTATGAGTTTCCGATTAGCCGATTCAGAGAAAAATTCCAGCACGCCTTCCGCGACCTTGGGGCCCACCTCGCCCACTTCCATCAATTTCTCTGCCGAAGCTGCCGCCAGTTTATCCATGGAACCGAAGTGCTCCGCCAGCAATTGCGCCGTGCGCTCGCCGACGAACGGCATCCCAATCGCATAAATCAACCTTGCCAGGCTGTTTTTCTTGCTTGCCGCGATTTCGTCGATCAAATTCTGCGCGGATTTCTCAGCCATGCGGTCCAAATTCGCCAGACGCTCCAGGTCCAGCTTGTAAAGATCCGCAAAGTCCTTCACCACATTTTTTTCGAGCAGTTGATCGACGATCTTTTCTCCCAACCCATCGATATTCATGGCATGCCGCCCTGCAAAATGAAGGAACGATTCCCTCCTGCGCACCGGGCAAGAAACATTCACGCAGCGATAGGCAATCTCGCCTTCGACGTGATGCACATGCATCCCGCATACTGGGCATTTGTCCGGCATCTTGAACGGCTTCTCTTCAGATCCGTGCTTCACCACTTTTAGGACGTGAGGTATCACTTCGCCTGCGCGTTCCACGAGCACCGTATCTCCGGCATGAATACCCAGGCGCTCGACTTCGTCCATGTTGTGCAAGGTGGACTTCACCACCGTCACCCCACCGATCTGCACTGGCTCAAAAACTGCAAAAGGGGTCAGCACCCCGGTCCTTCCCACGCTAACGAGAATTTCCCTGACCAGCGTTGTTTCCTGATGCGCGGGATATTTATAAGCGATTGCCCAGCGCGGAGCCTTGGAGGTGAAGCCCACTTCATTTTGCAACGCAATCTCGTTCACCTTGACCACAATCCCATCGATCTCGAACGGAAGCTTTTCGCGTTTCGATTCCCATTTATTAATGTATTTCTCGACAGCCTCTATGGACTCGCATAGTTCCCAATCCTCGCTGACTTTGAAGCGCAGATCGGAGAGCGTCTCCAGATTCTCCGAGTGCCGCTTCTTGGGCGCGCGCCCGTCCACCAGCAAGTAGTAAGCGAAAAAGTCCAGGTGTCGCGAAGCGGTGATACTGGGATCCAGCACGCGCACTGCCCCTGCTGCGGCGTTGCGAGCATTCGCATATCGCTTGCCGCCAATCGCGTCTTGCTGTTCGTTGAGTCTCTCAAAGGATTTGCGCGTCATGATGCCCTCGCCGCGCACTTCCAAATTGCCTGTCAGGCCCGCCTTCTTCAGCCGCCCAACATCCAAATTCAGCGGAATTGAGCGAATCGTCTTCACGTTTGGCGTCACGTCTTCGCCAGTCCTGCCGTCGCCGCGCGTAACGCCTCTCACCAGCAAGCCGTTTTCGTACAACAACGACATGCTTAGCCCGTCAAACTTATGTTCGGTCGTGTATTCGATTTTTTCGCGGCCGGTAGCCTGCCTCACGCGCCGGTCGAAGTTGGCCAATTCTTCGAACGAGAAAGCGTTATCCAAACTCACCATCGGCGTCCTATGAACAACGGTTTGAAAACCCTCGCGCGGCGCGCCGCCGATTCTCTGCGTAGGCGAGTCCGCCGTGACCAGCTTGGGGTTTTCGGCCTCCAGCTTTTTGAGTTGATTCATCAACCGGTCGTAGGCGGCGTCGGAAATTTCCGGGTCGTCAGCCACATGATAGAGATATTCGTGGTGGCGAAGTTTTTCGCGAAGACGCTCGACCTCTTTTGTGATCTCACCACTCTTGGACATAGAAACCCCGGACGGATGCAATCTGCTGAACCCGCTAATTATTATACAATGCACGCTTGCCTCGCAGGCAGCGACGAACTCTATGGCCCACGGCATCACCGACGCGCTTTTGATCTATAACCCCACCAGCGGGCGCCGCCGCCGTCGCCGGTTTGTTGAAATTGAACAGAGCGTCCGCATTCTGAAAGAAGCCGGAATTGAGACCGAATTGGCGCCCACCACCGGGCCGGGGCACGCCAAAGAAATCGCGCGGCTCGCCGTGGAGCAGCATCGAGGAATGCTCATCGCCTGCGGCGGTGACGGCACCATCAATGAGATCATCAACGGACTAGCGGGAAGCCAGGTCCCCTTGGCCTTGCTTCCGGCCGGGACCGCGAATATCCTCGCGAAAGANNGTGCGGCGCATCGCTGTCGGACTGGCGATACCCGGCTACGGAAATCATTCTGCTAACGTTCCCCAAGAAGGCCGGTATTTTCTCTCCGTGGGAGGCGCGGGACCCGACGGCGCAATCGTCAACGGCGTTGACGAAGGACTGAAGAAACGTGCGGGCGTTGCAGCCTACTGGGTCGAGGGGTTTCGCCAACTGGTCAGTTACGGTTTTCCTGAAATGAACATCCATTGCGATGGGCAAACGCGGCGCGCCTCCATCATCGTCGTCGGCAGAACGGTGAACTACGGCGGCCCTTTCAAGATCACTACCGGCGCAAGCTTGTTCGAAGATTCTTTCGAGATGGTCACGAATTCCACTTGCAGCCGGTTGCGTTATCTTGCTTGCCTCCCGGCCCTCTGGCTCGGCAAGCTCCGCACCATGCGCGGGGTCGATTCGTGGAAGGCCAAGGAACTTACCTGCGAGCCGGTTGGAACGGGGGCAGTTTACGCGCAAGTGGATGGCGAACCGATTGGCCGGTTGCCTTTCATATTTCGCATTGTGCCCGACGCGTTGTCCATCGTCACTCCAGCGGCGCTGCGAGCATAGTCGCCTCGAAAGGAACGGATCCTGGATCCCGTCACCCATAGCCTGGCTTCGCTCACCCTGGCGCGTGCCGGACAAAAACACCTGCCGCGGTGCGGCACAGCTATGCTTGTGATTTCCGGCGTTGCGGCCGATCTCGATTATGCCAGCTACTTTGGCGGCCCAAGCGTATTTTTGCGGTTTCACCAAACGCTGCTGCATTCTGTCCTTGGCTCCGCGATGATCGCATGCGTGGTCGCGGCGGCATTCTTCATCGTGGACAAAATCCGTACCTGGAAATTACGGACGCGAAATCCAAACTCTCCGCGACCTGACCTTACGTTCGGCCTCGCATTAATCATTTGTGCCATCGGTGCGGCGGGCCACATATTGCTCGACCTGGTAAGTGGAATCGGCGTCCAACTTTTCTTCCCATTCCGCGCCGGGTGGCAAGGCTGGAATCTGCTGACCAATCTTGATCCTTGGGTTTTGGCCTTATTTGCAGCCGCCCTCCTTTTGCCGGAACTATTCCGCTTAGTCAGCGAGGAAATCGGTGACCGAAAAAAAATTCCTCGCGGGCGCCGGGCGGCGTTCGCCGCGCTGGCGATTCTTGTTGTTTACATCGGTGCCCGGGCCAACTTGCATAGCAAAGCGATCAGCTTGCTCGATTCCCGCGAATATCACGGCAGTCCGCCGGTTTCGGCCGGCGCGTTCCCTCTTGCGTCCACGCCTTTCAGTTGGCGGGGTGTGGTGTCCACGGACACCACCGTTGACGAGCTGCAAATCTTGCTGCTCCCAGGCTCGGAATTCGATCCCGATCGCAGCCTTACCCAATATAAACCCGAGCCTTCCGCCGTCCTCGATGCCGGCCAGCGCACCCAGTCCGCCAAAACATTTCTTGCATACGCGCGTATCCCTTTCGCCAGCGTTGAACGCCTCGAAGACGGTTATCGGTTTGAATTGCGCGACTTGCGGTTTCCGCGCAGCGACTCGAGCCCGGAAAACATCATCGTGCGCGTGGATTTCAACGGCAGTCTTCAGATTCGGCTTGCAGAATTGCGTTACGCCTCGTCCATCGCTCCCTGATTTTCATCTCTGGAATCCGCAAGCGCAGGACAAGTTCTACTTTCTTGAAGCCGAATCGCGGAATGTTAGATGAGTGGCAATGTACAGAACTACGAGGACTCCAACCACGGAAATCGCAAACGACCGGCTGTGCGCGATTAAGAAATCCAGCGCTGCATCCCCATACACCACAGCGAGAATCCCTTCCGCGCCGTAACGCAAGCCCCTTCCAAGCAAAACTGCCGTCACAAAAGTTCGCAGCGGCACTTGAAAAACTCCCTCCGCCAGAACGAATGCCTTGAATGGCAGCGGCGGCGGAAGAATGGAAGGAATGAAAATACTCAAAAATCCATTCTGCTCCACCCAGTTTCTAATCTTTTCCGCTTTTCCGCCCGCATGGCGATGGAAAAATGCTTCCCCGCCCTTTTTCGCCAGCAAATACAGCCAGATGCACCCGGCAATCGAACCGATCGCAGCCATCCCCGCGTAATACGGCATTCGCTTCGGATTCACGAACGAAAGCTGGATCACCAGCGCGTCCGTCACAAACGGAAAGGAAAGCACGGATGAATCCAGAAACGCGACGAGAAACAATCCCCCGCCCCCCATCGTCGCAACAAGTCTTTGCAGCCAAACCGGCAGCTTGTGCGGATGCATCCTTCTCCAATTCCCCCGGCAAATCGCAAGATTGTAGCAGAGTTCTCCTCGGCTGCTCGCGCCCCGTCCGAATCGAAAATTGCTGATTGATGGCAGGTCGGATAGAATTCCTTGCTTGAGTGCTCCTCATCCTTCCATGACACTTCTGAAAGATCTGAATGAACGCCAGCGCGAAGCTGTGCTCGCCACCGAAGGCCCGCTCCTCGTCCTTGCGGGCGCGGGTACCGGCAAAACGCGGGTCATCACCTATCGCGTAGCGCATCTGCTCGAAAAGGGCATTCCTGGTAATTCGATTCTCGCGGTCACTTTCACCAACAAAGCCGCGGACGTAATGAAACAGCGCATCACGGATTTGCTGCGCTCAAGCGGCCGGGACGCTTCGGATGTTTGGGTCTCCACATTTCATTCTTTCTGCGCGCGCCTCTTGCGCCGCGAAGCGAAGAATCTCGGCCTTCCCCGCGACTTTGCAATTTACGATGACGACAACCAGAAAACCGCGATCAAGCGCGCCATCGAGCAGCTGGATTTCTCGGCCGAGGATTATCCCCCCAGAAGCGTCCGCGCTCAGATCAGTCACGCCAAAAATAACGGCATCACTCCGGACATCATGGAAGCGGAAGCTCAACAAGCGCGCGATAAAGATTGGGAAGACGTCGCCACAATTTTCCGTATGTATGACGCCATGCTGCGAAAAGCCAACGCTCTCGATTTCGATGACCTCCTTTTGCGCGCAGGCGAACTCCTGCGCGAGCATCCCAAAGTGCGCGAAGCCTGGAACTCGCGGTTTCAATACCTAATGGTTGACGAGTTTCAGGACACCAATCGCGCGCAAGAAGAAATCGTCCGCCTCCTCGCCGGCTCGCGGAAAAATATCTGCGTGGTAGGCGACGAGGATCAATCCATCTACGGCTGGCGCGGCGCGCGCGCGGGAAACCTCAAACGCTTCACCGAGGATTTTCCCGACGCCAAGATCATTCGCCTCGAAGAAAATTACCGCTCCACGCAAACAATTTTGGACGCGGCCGCCGCAGTCGTTAAAAACAATACCGACCGCCTGGGGAAGACTCTTCAAGCTACTTTAGGCGCCGGAGCCAAATTACGTTTTTTCGAGGCGCCCGACGCTCCCGCCGAAGCAGAATTCATATGCGGCGAGATTGCCACGCTCGTGCGCAACGATCGTGACGCCCGCGTCTCGGTTCTCTATCGCACGGGCGCGCAGTCGCGTTCCTTCGAGGAAGTTCTGCGCCGGCTCGGAATCCGTTATCGCGTCGTGGGCGGCTTCAGCTTTTACGAGCGCGCCGAAGTCCGCAATGCGCTGGCCTACGTTCGTTTGCTCTTTCATCCCGAAGACGACGTTGCGCTCCTCCGCGTGCTGAACGTGCCCCCGCGCGGCATCGGCGCTGTCACAATCTCAATGCTGGAAGCTCGCGCAAAAGAAACCAACCAATCCCTGTGGGGCGTAATTCGCTCAGGCGAGTTTCTTACCGGTAAAAAATTCAGTGGGGCGTTGAACTACTTCCGCCAGCTTATGGAAGACTTGCAAGCCGAATGCGCAGAGATGGCGCCCGCGCAGCTCATCGAGCGCGTGCTCGAACAAACGGGTTATCTCGATTGGGTCGAACAGCAGGACAACCTGGAGCATTCTTCCCGCGCGGAAAACTTGCGCGAGCTCGCCAACGCAATGGCCGAAGCCACCGCGCAGGGGCAGACGCTCGAAGACGTCCTCGATCGCGCCGCGCTGATCGCCGACTCCGATGAATATGATGAAACGATTCCCGTATCACTCATGACTCTTCACAGCGCGAAAGGGCTCGAATTCGATTGCGTTTTTCTTGCCGGCCTCGAAGAAGGCGTCCTGCCCCACGGCCGTTCGCTCTCGAAGCCTGCGGATATTGAAGAGGAGCGCCGCCTTTTTTACGTGGGAATGACGCGGGCAAAGCAGTCTCTGTTTTTCTCGCGCGCGATCTACCGCCGTAGTTACGGTGAAGACCGTTTGCGGGCTTCGCTTCCTTCTCGCTTCCTGGCCGAAATTCCCGGCGACCTTATCGAGTCGGCATCCGGTTCACTGTCCGACGTGGGCGAGACGCGCCGTTACGAACCTGACCCGGATTACGCCGAGAATCACGCTTATCGCCCGCAGCGCCGGCGCACTCCCTACGGCTCAACATCAAAACCCCCGCGCGGCACGAAAGATCCTCTCATCGGCACGCGCGTCCGCCATTCCAAATATGGCGTGGGAACGATCATTGAGGTAGAGGGGGAAGGCGAAGACCGCAAGTTAACCGTAAGCTTCCAGGATTATGGCGCAAAAAAACTGGTCGAGCGGTACGCGAACCTCCAACTAGCCTAGACCACGAACGAATTGCAGCCAGCATGGTTGCGCGAAAGCGCGGCACAGGGTACAGTTTTCGCCTGCANNTTAAAGAAATCCCTAGGCTGGCTGAGCCTTACTTCGCTCGGCATCGGTGCCGTGATCGGCTCGGGAATTTTTACCGTGGTTGGCACCGCCATCGCGGGCCAAAAACTTCAGTTCAAATCGGTTCTGAACGCGCCCCTTCTCGAATATTTGATTTACCATTCCGCATCTTTTGGTAGGCCTGGCGCGGGCCCTGCGATTGCTCTCTCATTTGTTCTCGTGGCGGTTGTTTGCGGTTTCGCCGCGCTGTGTTATGCCGAACTTGCGGCCATGATACCGATCGCCGGCAGCGCCTACACTTACACCTACGCGACCATGGGCGAGCTGGTCGCCTGGATCATCGGCTGGGATTTGATTCTCGAGTACGCCGTCTCGAACATGGCCGTCAGCGTCGGGTTCTCCGCGCACGTGGTCGATTTGTTGGATTGGTTCGGCATCCGCCCGCCCATTCGCTGGATTGTTCCGGCTTATCTGCCCAGCGGCTTGACCGATTTGCAAGGAAACACCATCTACGGGCCCGGATGGCATTTCGGCTTCAACTTTCCCGCTTTGATTATCGTCATGCTGCTTACCGTTATTCTGGTGCGCGGAATTCGCGAATCCGCCGAAGCCAACAACGTGATGGTTTTCCTGAAAATTATTGCCATTCTTATTTTCATCGGCTTTGGATTGCACTTCATTCATCCCAGCAACTGGCATCCCTTCGCTCCTAACGGATGGCCGGGAATTTTGACCGGCGGCTCGATCGTGTTTTTCACCTACATCGGGTTCGATTCGGTCTCCACCGCGGCGGAGGAGTGCAAGAATCCGCAAAAAGACCTGCCCATTGGGATCATCGCCACATTAGTAATTTGTACCGTGCTTTATATCGCCGTCGTTGTTGTCTTGACCGGCCTGGTTCCCTGGCAGACGCTTATGGATGACGCAGCCCCCGTGGTCAATACCATGAAGCGACTCCACTTTGGTAATGTGGAGGTGATTGTCCTGCTTGGCGCTTTGCTCGGTATGATTTCCTCGCTTCTCGTTTTCCAACTGGGCCAAGCTCGTGTATGGTTTGCGATGTCGCGCGATGGATTGTTGCCCGGCGTTTTTAGCCACGTGCACAAGACGTTCCGCACTCCGGATTTTTCCACCTGGGTCGCGGGATTCCTCGTTGGTATTCCCGCGGGATTGCTGGACATTGGAACGCTGGCGGACCTTTCTAACATCGGCACCCTTTTTGCATTCGCGCTCGTGGCCGGAGGCGTTTTGATTCTCCGTTACACACAGCCCGACCGTCCGCGTGCCTTTCGCGCCCCCGGCGGCCCAATTGCGCCTGTTATGACCATTCTCACCTGCTTGCTGTTAATGGCCGGACTTCCAATCACCAATTGGATCCGGTTTGTGGTTTGGCTGATCATTGGATTGGTTTTCTACTATTTCTATGGCCACAAGCATAGCCAGCTTTCGAACGCGGGATTGCGCGCCGCCGAGGAGAAGAAGAATGCGTAGCCGGCTTCTTTCCGGGGCGGCGCTTTTTCTGGCGGTTTTGCTTCTCACCCTGCCGTCTTCCTATAGCTGGGGAGAGAATGCGGACCGTCTCGTCGCGAATAAAGCCATGGATACTCTCCCCGAAGAGATGCAGCCATTCTTTCAGGCCAACCGCCAGTTTATCGTTCAGCACGTGTCCGATCCCCAGGAATCCGTGCCGAAGAGTCTGAATCCATTTGAACACCCGCGCCCGGCGGATTTCATTGCGCTCGATCACTACGGGCCTTTTCCTTTTTCTGCCCTTCCGCGTGAGTACAACCACGCGATTGTGAAATTCTATCGCCACACTCTCGACGAATATGGCGTGCTGCCCTGGCAAGTGGGCCTCTATAGCAAGCGCTTAACGGACGCTTTCCACGATCGCAACTGGAATGAAGCGAAACTCTCCGCGGCGCTATTGGCCCATTACGTCACCGCAGCACACGATCCCTTTAAGACCACGGTAAACTTTGATGGCAAGCTTACGGGACAGGCAGGCGTGAACGATCGGTTTGGAGGGGGACTGGTGGACCGCTACCAGCTTTTTTTCTTTCTGAAGCCGGGCGAAGCTGTCTTCATCCACGATCCCACCGATCGCGCCTTTGAGATTTGCTTGACCGCGCATTCCTTGCTGGAAAGCGTTCTTCTTGCGGACCGCCGTGCGCATACCGGCCTTTCCGGCTACACCGACGAATATTACGACCGCTTCTATGCCCAGGCCGGCACTCTGCTAGCCAGCCAGCTTTCAGATGCCGCCACCGATGTGGGCTCTTATTGGATGACCGCGTGGATCAACGCAGGCCGCCCGCAACTTCCGTCTCAATAAACCATCATGGCGACGCAAGCAACCCGGCCTCCCACACCGATAGACAACCTCCCAAAGGCTGAACTTCATTTGCATCTCGAAGGAGCGATTCTTCCGCACACCGCCGTGGAATTAGCTGCACGGCACGACGTTTCCCTCACGCCGGAGGATGTCGCCGCTCGCTACGCTTACTCCGACTTCCGCGGCTTTCTCGAAACTTTCAAGTGGGTCACTTCTTTTCTACGGGGTCCTGAAGACTACGCTCTGATTACCCGGAATCTCGCGGAAGAACTTGTGAAGCAGAACGTCGTTTATGCCGAGATCACTGTTTCGGCGGGCGTGATGCTCCGCCGCACGCAAAATGTGGAAGCCAACTTCCAGGCTATTCGCGAGGTTGCGCAAAGCGTTCCTTTCAGCCGCCTAAGGACTGCATGGATTTTTGATGCCACGCGCCAATTCGGGCACGACCAGGCTATGGAAGTGGCGCGCGTGGCGGCGAAGCTCCAGTCATCCGGCGTGGTTGCGCTTGGCATGGGCGGCGACGAACTCGCCTTCCCCACTGTGAACTTTCGTCCCGCGTTTGATTATGCGCGCCAGATGGGATTGCACACAGTATGCCACGCAGGAGAAATAGGCGGTCCGGAATCTGTCCGCGAAGCCATCGAACTGCTGGGAGCAGAGCGCATCGGACACGGCATTGCCGTGATGCGCGACGAAGCGCTGGCCAATTCGCTGTCCACGCGGCGCGTCGTTCTCGAAAATTGTCTTACGAGCAATTTGTGCACCGGCGCGTTGGCCAAGCAAACTGGAAATCCAGCTGCAACACTGAAAGATCATCCGCTTCCGTATTTTCTTAAACTCGGAGTCCCGGTCACACTCTCTACCGACGACCCCGGGCTGTTTCACACGGACCTGCTGACCGAGTACTCACATGCGGCTGCGCTGGGGCTCTCCAAAGAGCAGCTCGTTCAATTAGCGGAGCAGAGCTTTCATGCTGCTTTTGTGTCGCCGGAAGACAAGCGTCAGATGCTCGTCAATTTTCGTGCCGCGGTCAAATCCGCCGGACTGGTATAATCGCGAAGATGAAAGCACACGTTTGGGTCATGCTGAAGTCCACCGTCCTCGATCCCCAGGGACAAACAATTCAGCGCGCGCTGGGCTCGCTCGGTTACGCGAAAGTTCAGGACGTTCGCCAGGGAAAATTCTTCGTGCTCGCACTCGACGGAATGACTCGCGACGAAGCTAAGACCCAAGTGGAGCGTATCGCCAAAGACGTCCTCACCAACCCCATCATTGAAGAATTCCGCTTCGAAATTGTCGAATAACAGGCGGTACGTGGCGTTTTTTATACACGAATCGCCGGCGCCGGTTGCCCCATCTAAAGATGTGCTACCCTAAATGAACCAAGACTGGCCGCGCTTTTGAAGCCAGGGAATTTCCCAGGAGCGATTCACCGTGTGCGGAATTGTCGGTTATATCGGGCCTAAACGCGTCGTGCCCCTGATACTCGACGGCCTGAAACGCCTCGAATATCGTGGATACGATTCGGCCGGCATCGCCGTGGTTGGAGAAAACGGGCATCTGAACATTCGCCGCGCTCCCGGCAAATTGCGAAACCTCGAAGAGTCCATCCGCATTACTCCGCTGGATGGCGTTTACGGGATTGGCCATACACGCTGGGCCACGCACGGCCGCCCCACCGAAGAGAATGCGCACCCGCATCGCGATTGCTCCGGCGAAATCGTCGTGGTCCACAACGGCATCATCGAGAACTACGTTGAGTTAAAACACCAGCTCATCGAGGAAGGCCACAAATTTCTCACCGAGACGGACACTGAGATCATCGCTCACCTGATCGAAAAGTATTCCAAAGACTCTTCGCTGGAAGAAGCTGTTTTGAAAACCGTGAAAGTCATGAGCGGCGCGTACGCGCTCGTGGCCTTGTCCACGCGCGATCCGCTCAAGATCGTCGCAGCGCGTCTAGGCCCGCCGATCGTNNGGCGAAGTAGCGGTGCTCACGCCACAAGGCGTTCGCCTCATGGATTTTGAAAGCCACACGATCAGCCGTCCGGTCCAGCACGTCACCTGGGACCCCATCATGGCCGAAAAGGGTGGTTTCAAGCATTTCATGCAGAAGGAAATCTTCGAGCAGCCNNATCACCGAAGAGCAATTTCAGAATTTCGAGGAAGTGAAGATCATTGCCTGCGGGACCAGCTGGCACGCCGCACTCGCGGGCAAATTCATGATCGAGCGCCTGGCGCAGTTGCCGGCCGAAGTGGATTACGGAAGCGAATTTCGTTATCGCGATCCCATCATCGGAAAGAAAAGCCTGGCGATCGCCATCAGCCAATCGGGAGAAACGGCGGACACGCTGGCAGCGGAACGCGAGGCACGCCAGAAAGGCGCGAAAATTCTTGCCATATGCAACGTCGTCGGTTCCATGCTCACGCGCGAGGCCAACGGAACGATTTACACGCACGCGGGCCCCGAAATCGGAGTCGCATCCACCAAGGCGTTCACCGGCCAGCTTACCGCTTTGATGTTGACGGCTTTGTATCTCGCGCAAGTGCGCGGTAAATTGACTCCCGCTGCGGCCAAAAGCTTGATGCAGGACTTGACCCGCATACCCCACAAGATCGAAACGATCTTGCAACGCGATTCAGCAATGGAAGAACTCGCCCGCTCATTTTTCCGGCATACCGATTTCCTGTATTTGGGCCGCGGGATCCATTATCCCATCGCGCTCGAAGGCGCGCTGAAGCTGAAGGAAATTTCCTACATCCACGCAGAGGGTTACCCTGCCGGCGAAATGAAGCACGGACCCAATGCGCTCATCGACGAGAATCTGCCGGTCGTAATTATCGCCACCCGAGATGAATCCGATCCCGCTTCGATGACGCGTTATGAAAAGACCATCTCGAACTTGCAGGAAGTGAAAGCGCGCGACGGCATCGTGATCGCGGTTGTCACCGAAGGAGATCGCATCGCTCGCGATATCGCCGACCATGTGATCGAAGTGCCCGCCGCGCCGGAGCTTCTCTCGCCCATCCTCGAAATCGTCCCTCTGCAACTCCTCGCTTATCACATCGCCGTGCGCCGGGGATGTGATGTCGATCAACCCCGCAACCTGGCCAAATCCGTCACCGTTGAATAAAGTTCTCAACCGCTTCCCAATTTCATTAAGATAGTGCTCATGTCATCCCGACGAATGGGGAATGAACTCGCCTGCTTGCTGGCTCTGCTACTGGGGGCGAGCTTCTTCCTGATTCCGGCGGCGGCTCAATCGCCCGCGAAGACCGGCGCGGCCCATCTGGATTCTGTCGAAGTTTCCGGTTCGAAGAGGTTCAGCTCAGGTGCGATCGCCGCGGCAATCGGCCTGCGCGTGGGCAACATCATTACTCGCGAGGATATGCAGGCCGCCGCGGACAAACTGGCCGAGCTCGGTCTTTTCTCCAACGTGCAATTTCATTTCTCAACAGTCGAATCGGGCGTCAGGGTCACTTATGAGGTCGCCGACGCCCCTGCGATTGCCGTTTCATTCGACAACTTCCCCTGGTTCACCGACGCCGAACTAACCGCTGCAATGAAGCGTACCGTGCTTCTCTTCGATGGCAGCGCGCCCCAGAGTGGAAGTGTTCTTGATGCAATGTCCGGGACGCTTGAAAAACTCGTTCAGGCTCACGGCGTGCTTGCGACCGTATCGCACACGCTCGTCAATTTTCCGTTAGGTGGCCAGCGCATGCAATTCCGCGTGGTGGGCGCTGATATCACTGTCAAGAGCGTCGAATTTTCCGATGACCTTGCCACCAACGATCGCGCCATCCAACAGAGCGTAAGCCAGCTAATCGGCACGGCATATTCGCGGAGCGCCATCGAGCTTTTCGAGTTCGAGCAAGTGCGCCCGGTATATTTGACGCACGCATTTTTGCGCGTGCAGTTCGATCCGCCGTCTGCCCGAGTCAGCGATCCCCAGCAGCCCGGCTCAACCGCGGTCATCGTCGTCGCGCCGATCGTTCCCGGCGCGGCATACAAGTGGGGCGGCGTCCTGTGGAGTGGAAACTCCGTGTTGCCCACGAACGAGTTGAATGCGGCGGCCGATTTGAAGTTGGGAGACCCAGCCGACGGGAACAAGATCGCCGCGCTGTGGGAACGAATTCAGTCTCTATATGGCGAGCGCGGCTACCTGGATGCGAAGCTCGATGCCAAGCCGCAACTCTACGAGCAAGACGCTCGCGTAATTTATACCGTAACCATCACCGAAGGCCTTCAATATCGCATGGGGAGTCTAGTTCTCAGCGGACTCTCGATCGATGGCGAAAAACGCATTCGCTCGGCCTGGGGTATTCCAGCCGACGCAATCTTTAACGAGAAACTCTACGAGGATTTTCTCGATGCCGGCATCAAGCGCGCTTTCGCCGGAACTCCCGTCCATTACGATAAGGTCGGCCGTTTTCTTCAGGAAAATCCGGGCACCGGACGAGTGGACGTGTTGCTGGATTTCCAATAGATAAAACTAAGTTATACTCGAATGAGTATGCGCATCGAGCCCCTTCCACGCGCTTCAACAGCAATGCAATCGCTGGAGTTGGATCAAGCCGCCGCCACTCAAAAGCAGCAACGGCTTTTCGATTCGATGCGCTCGCTCGATTCCCTGCTGGTTGCTCTCTCCGGCGGAGCCGATTCCGCTTACCTCGCCTGGGCTGCGCACACCGTTCTCGGTGCGCGCGCACTTGCGGTGACTGCTCTTTCCGCAAGTTTTTCACGTCATGACCGCGAGCAGGCCGATAAATTCGTGCGTGCCAGCGGAATCCGCCATGAGCTTATTGAGACAAGTGAATTTGACAATCCCCTCTACACTGCAAACAACGCCGACCGCTGTTACCACTGCAAGGACGAACTCTTCGATCGCATGGAAGCTCTGGCCGGCGCGCGAAATTTCCGCGCGATCGCTTACGGAATCAACGCAGATGACACTCACGATTTCCGGCCCGGGCATCGCGCGGCCCGCGAGCATCGCGTTCTCGCGCCTCTGCTCGATGCCGCGCTGGGCAAAACCGAAATTCGATGGCTCTCGCAGCGCGCCGGTCTTTCCACCTGGGATCGCCCGGCGTCGGCATGCCTTTCCTCCCGCGTTCCCTACGGCACCACAGTGACTCCTGAACTGATGCAAAGAATAGATCGCGCCGAGTCGGTTTTGCGCGCTCTCGGTTTTCGACAGTTTCGCGTTCGCGCTCACGGTGAACTCGCGCGCATTGAATTCGCCCCAGACGAGCTTTTCCGCGGATTAGAACCCGCCCTCAGTCAGCAAATCGTGGACGGCGTGAAGCAAGCCGGATTCGGCATAGTCACGATTGACTTGGAAGGCTATCGCCAGGGCTCGCTAAATTCTCTTCTCAAGATTAAGTAACTTTCGCCTGCCGTTTCTTGGGAATGATTTCCGCGTCGCACGGATTCATGGAACTTCCAGTTGCGCGTTTTCGTATAACTTGATAGGAAGGATGCTCGGCGCTCCTTATCTCACGACCCGAACATCAAACTAAATGACGCGAACGAACCGAATTGGATGCTTGGCAGTCGTAATTTTCACAGCTACGGTCATTGCCGGCTGCGTCTCGCATTCCGGCGTCGAAGGCAGCTTCGACCGCCAATTCACGGTAAACGGTCCGGTCGCTTTGGAATTAACGACTGGCAGCGGCGATGCGCGCATCACCGCTGGGCCGCCTGGCGAAGTTCACGTTCATGGCGAGATTCACGTGGATTCATGGTCGTCGCGGAGTGGGCAGACTCGTTTGCAGCAGGTTGAATCAAACCCGCCAATCTCGCAGGAAGGTAACTTGATCCGGATCGGTGGTTCCAGGCGGAGCGGAGGCGACGTTTCCATAGACTATACAATTGTCGTTCCGCAGGACACACAACTCCGCAGCACGTCCGGCTCGGGAGATGTGGATGTTCGCGGGATCCAAGGCCCTGCCAATTTCACTTGTGGATCCGGTGATGTGACTGCATCGGAAATCGAGGGCGACGTCCAGGTTCTTTGCG
>PLZZ01000231.1:0-142 GCA_003153585.1 Acidobacteriota bacterium
ACGCAAAAGGTAGGCACCACCAGCGCCTCTAAGACGGTGATGTTGACGAACACGGGAAACACACCGCTCACACTCGGCACTCTGACGGTCAGCGGCAATTTCGCCCTGGTCAGCGGCAGCGGCACCACTTGCAGTAACAACG
>PLZZ01000231.1:157-4070 GCA_003153585.1 Acidobacteriota bacterium
TTTAGAAGGGTCGGCGCAGAGGCGTTCGAGCAAAGCCTGGAACCGAGGATGGTCGCGCAGCAGCGTAAGGCCCGGGCTGTTTTCGATCCACTCCTTATGCCCAAATCCGTTGCGGACCGCCTTTTCGAGGCGCGCCAAGCTCGCTCGTTCTCCCCCATCGACTTGGTTCTAGAACCTGCTGTTGCTCCCCTGGAACACGCATTTCCATTGGTATCTTTACTCTAAAGCATAGGAGACAGATGATGCGTTGGGCGTGACACCAGCTTCTTTCTTCTAAGGCACAAATGTACAACAGCTTCTTCAGCCTGCGCGAGAGTCCGTTCAACGTTAACGTCGATCCGCGTTTTTTCATTCCCACGCAGCAAACTGGACAAGCTCTGCAGCGGATTGCCTACGGGATTCAGAACCGCAGGGGTCTCATCCTCCTCACCGGCGAAGTAGGGACGGGCAAGACCATGTTGATTAATCAGTTGCTCGACTGGCTGCGCCAGATGGGGACGCCGACGGCGTTTGTTTTCAATTCGAATTTGGGCGAAGGTGACCTCTTCAACTTGATGGCCTGTGATTTCGGAATCGCAATCGAACCGAATGATCGAACGAATCTTCCGATCCGGTTCAACCGCTGGTTGTTCGAATGCTACCGAGCCGGGGTGAGCCCGGTCTTGATCGTGGACGAGGCGCAGGGCTTGTCGTTCGAGAGGCTCGAGGAAATAAGACTACTGCTGAACATCGAGACCCCTTCCGACAAAATGCTCCAGATCGTGTTCGCGGGACAGCCTGAGTTGGAAGTCAACCTTAACCGGCCTCAGGGGCGCCAGCTCCGGCAACGCATCGCGGTTCGCTGCAAAATAGGCTCGCTAACCTTGGAACAGACGCACGATTACATCGAACGGCGGCTGCGAATCGCAGGCGCTGGCGGCGAATCGATCTTTCAGAGTCAAGCAATGGACGCAGTTTATTTTTATGCGCGCGGGATTCCCCGTGTGATCAATTTGATCTGCGAGCACTCGCTGATCAATGCCTACGTTGAACAACTTCGGCCAGTGCCGGCGCGCGTAGTCGAGGAAGTGGCCGGCGAGTTCCAGCTAACTTCCAGCCCCTCAACCACCAGCCCGGAGTCAATTCAATCGACTTTCGGGTGGCTGCCGACACCGGGCGCGGCGCCCAAACAACGTGAGACACAACGCGCTCACGCCGCGGTGGCCGGCGTTTCATCTTACTTTCCTAAGGTCAGCCCGAAGAACCAACCCGCTCCGGCGCTTTCAGATCTCCAGGCACACTCGGCGACACCAGACATCTCGGAGCCGTCTCCCTTAACACATGTTTCTTTCGCGCCGGCCACCGCGTCCGCGCCAACCGAGCAACCGAAACACTGGCCGGTGGTTTTGCCCGCGCCCGCCCCACCTGCTCAAAATGTTTCCCGAGCCCCCAGGACCCCGGCCTCGAGCCCATCCGCTCATGCAAGTACCTCGCCGGAAGCGCATCGGTCCAACGCGGAAATTCGCAGCGTCGAGAAGTCCCGGCGCCAGCGTCACTGGGTCTCGTCAAGCCCCCATACAGGACAAAAGTTTCGCCAGTGGTGGCTAATAACACTTTCAAGCTTGCGGCGTTCTGCAACACCGACGCCTGAAGTGCACCAGCGCCCGGCATACCGACACTGGAAGAATGTGCATCAAAAGCCGGGCCGGGTTCCGTTTCTTTTGCACCGCGATTGGCTCACGCAGCTGGATAGGTATGTGTCCATCATCCTCCAATCCATGCGGCAAATTAGGACAGCCATTTTTCGATGGCTGCAACAACCCCTCAGTTCGGCCCACCGGCGCTAGCGGACCCAAGCTTCGGAGACCTTTGTGATACTTATCACAATAAAGCGGGCTTTCACGTTGCTATCCATGGTGGTCCCAACGCTCGTAAAGCGGTGCAAGGTTTGCATTCAACTCCCCATTTAACATACTTACCGGGAAAGTAAATCCCCTTCGTCCGAAGCCAACTGATTGTGAACAGCCGGGCGAGTGCGGCGCCGCAACCTTCGTTAGAAGTGAGCCCGAATCCAATTGAGCCGCCGGAAGAGCCTCTACGTTATTTATTAGAATGCTTTGCCGAACTTCGCTGCCCGCCTAATTAAGTCTACTGTAGACTTGATTCTGGGCCTTGCTTACATGAAATCCTCTCGGTCGTCCGCCCTCATCTTAGGCGCTTGGTTGTTTTTTGCCGGTGGCTACATGGTCGTCGGTCTATTGCTGCCGCGCGGCTCAACGCAAACGGCCCTGAGCTATCTCTTGGCGTGTTTGATCCCGCTTTTTGCCAATACGACATTGCTTTGGAATGCCGCCTCGCCGTACAGACGCCGCAACGCCTTTTGGATGCTTCTCGCGCTCGGGTGTACGCTGTGGCTCGCCGGCATCCTGGTTCGCACTTACGGACAATTGGTCGTTCATCAAGATGAGTATGTTCCGTTCTATTTAGACCTTCTGTTCTTCCTTCACACCGTGCCCTTCATGGCTGCATTGGCTTTGGCGCCCCATGCCAGAAAAATGCGCGAGACGCTTCGCTTTGGTTTGCTCGATTTGCTCCTGCTTTCGATTCTTTGGCTGTACGTTTATATTTTCGCGGCGATGCCTTGGAAAACGGTCTGGCCCGATTCCGCGTTGTTCAACTCGCGCGACGTGGGCAGCTACATGGTCGAAAACCTCGTCGTGGCCATCGGATTCGGATTTCTTTTTTTTCGCGCCAAAGGTGCATGGCGAACTATTTACGGTCATATCTTCGGAGCAACTTCACTCTACATCGTCGGGTATGTTTTGGCGGTCATGGCTGTGCGCAACCCAGGAATCTACAGCGGATCGTTGGTTAGGCTTCCCGCACTTGCGGCATTCGTATGGCTGGGGATCACGGGAATCGTTGCGCACGATCTGGCATTCGAACCTGAGCCCGCGCCAACTCCCACGCGGCGAAATACGCAATGGCCTGTACGTCTCGCTATGTTCGGCGTGCTCGCGGCCCTGGTGCTGGCTGCNNTATCAGGAACGCACCGGTCTCGTGCACGAGCTCTGGGAGTCGCTCGAGAACGTCAAACGTCTCCAGACCCATTTCGTACAGTCCGAAAAACTTGCCTCGCTCGGCCAACTCGCCGCCGGCGCGGCGCACGAAATAAATAATCCGCTCACGGCCATCCTTGGTTATGCTGATGTGCTGACCGTTGAGAATCCCCGAAACACACGGCCGCATGCGCTGGGAGAAAAAATTCGCGAGCAAGCCAGGCGCACAAAAGATCTGGTTACCAACCTTCTCAGCTTTGCGCGGCAAGTACCTGCCGAAAAGCAATTGCTCGATCTCAATACCGTACTCACCGGAGCCGTACAGCTTCGCAATCTGGATTTGCGCGAAAAAAATATCCGCATAGAACTCGAAAGCCGTAGCGTGCTTCCAGCCATTCGCGGAGATCCGAACCAGTTGCTCCAGGTTTTCTATCATCTGATCAGCAATGCCGTGGACGCGATGGAGACCGCCGGCGGTGGCATACTGATGATCCGCACGCTGCGCGAGAGAGGCAACGTGGTCATCGAATTTTCCGATACCGGCCCCGGCATGCTCGATCCCGAGAAGGTTTTCGACCCGTTCTATACGACAAAGCCGGTCGGTAAGGGTACTGGGCTGGGCCTCAGTATTTGTTACGGGGTCATGCAGGAACATGGCGGAACGATTTTGGGATTCAATCGTCCCGAGGGTGGCTGCACGTTTCGATTGGAGTTGCCCGCGGTCCTCGCCCTTTTTCCGCAACCATCAGCATTGCCGATTGCGCCCGTCAATACTCGCTAAAACGAGCGGTCGAAAATGGACCGTCTCCAGGTTTGAACGACTGACCTATGGACCTCGCGTTCTGCAATTCTGGCGAATATGCTAGAGTCCAAAA
>PLZZ01000258.1 GCA_003153585.1 Acidobacteriota bacterium
GTGCTATCGAACGTGGTACCTGCGCCGGCTCCCGGGAAGAAGCAAGGCGGGACACTGCAGGTGCCGGGCGCAACAATCACGGGTGCGGGGAACGTTCCACCGAACGGCACGCTCCCAGCGCCTGTCATCACCCATACACCGTTGCCGGTAGCGTTGGCGAACTCGGTGTTGAAGTATAGGTCGCCGGTCGAGCTGGGGTTGAAACTCGGGCCCTGTGGACTAGTGGGGCACCCGCCGTCACAGTTAGCACGGTAGGGAACCTCCGGCTGGGAGCCGTCCTGGTTCATCCGGACGATCAGACCATCGGTTGGATCGACCGCGTAAATTTTCCCGTCGGGTCCAATTGCCATCGCTTCGGGGACAAAACTCGCTAAAACGCCCGGAAGAGGGGACCCGGTGGAGATCACCGTAAAGGTTCCGGTCTGCCCGTTAACACTCAGGATTTGGGTACCGTGTCCCGTCGAGACAAAAACGGTCTGCGCACTCAAATCCCGGCTCATAGCACCAAGGCACAAAACAAACAAGAACAGCAAAATTGCTCTACGCATTTTCAGTCTCCTTTATCGAAAAGTTCTCAGAATAAAAAACGATTTCGTGGCCCGCGAAAAATGCCGCTCCTAAGCTGGTCTTCGATCGCCTATATCGAAGGGAATTCGGCAAAACTGAGAAACTGAATGCACGTTGAGCATTGGCACAAAAAAAAGCACAGACCGTCAATCCGCATTCAACGAACCTAGGAAGTACTGGGAATAACAGAACCAATTTGTCTGCGCCACGAGGCCGGCCGCCCGCGGCGTCATTATTCGAATGAGTGCCCGCAGATTTACGCTTAGTCGACGGCGGTGTCAAGTGAACATCCAGCACTTCGGAAGTCCGGTGGGACTCGCGTCCCTCACATCGATCGTTTGCGACCAGCAAGAGGTTCTCCTAGCTAGATGGCTTGTATGTCAAACTCACCAAACGGTCAATGCACGGCAGGTAAGTTTAAAGTGACCTCTAGGTGAACGTCTAAGTGGCTTATTACAAGCACTTAAACAACCGAGGACTACCGGAACCTAATCCACACGAGAATGCATCCATAACCTCTATGAAGCCGCCCTGCGACGAAGCGGTAGTCCGATCGGTGAATGCTGCCGTTCCATGCACAACGCGAGCGGGACGTTGGATCCTTGCGGCGACAATTCTCGGATCCAGCATGGCCTTTATTGACGGCACTGTTGTCAATGTGGCTTTGCCCGCGCTGCAAGCAAGCCTTCACGCAACCGTCATCGGCGTGCAATGGGTGGTTGAGTCTTATGGGCTGTTCTTAGGAGCTTTAATTCTTGTCGGCGGTTCTCTCGGCGACTTGTTTGGCCGCCGGTCGATGTTCTTGGTTGGCGTAGGGGCTTTCGCTGCGGCCTCTATCGCCTGCGGCCTCGCTTCGAACATTCAGCAACTCGTGATTGCGCGAAGCGCCCAAGGTATAGGGGCTGCCTTTCTCGTGCCAGGTAGCCTGTCGATCATCAGCGCGAACTTCGACGAGAAAAGGCGTGGTCGAGCAATTGGTACCTGGTCCGGTTTCACTGCGATCACAACAGCGGTCGGGCCGGTACTCGGCGGCTGGTTGATTCAGCATGCGTCCTGGCGCTGGGTCTTTTTCATTAATATTCCGATCGCGGCGGCCGTGATCGCAATATCGCTGCGGCACATTCCCGAAGGCCGCAACGCGGGTGCCGCGCGTGTGGACTGGCTTGGGGCGCTGTTCGCGACTGTTGGATTAGGCGGGGTTGTCTACGGGTTCATAGAGTCGACTAGTCTCGGTTGGAACCAACCTCTGGTTTTCGGAAGCCTGATTGTAGGATTCGGCTGCTTGATCGGTTTCGCGTTCGTTGAGGCCAGGGTAAGTTCACCCATGATCCCGCTGACGCTGTTTGAGTCCCGCAGTTTTAGTGGTGCGAACCTGCTCACGCTGTTTCTCTACGCCGCTCTTGGAATCTTCTTTTTTTTGTTCCCAATGAACCTTATTCAGGTGCAGGGATACTCGACGACTGCGACCGGCGCGGCTGCGCTCCCACTAATTCTGCTGATCTTCTTCCTTTCGCGCTGGTCCGGCGGGCTGGTAACGCGTTACGGACCGAAGGCTCCCCTGATCATCGGGCCGGTGATCGCAGCAACAGGCTTCGTCCTCTTCGCCGTACCGGGTGTTGAAGCTAGTTATTGGAAAACATTCTTTCCGGCGTTCGTTGTTCTCGGCCTTGGAATGGCGATTAGCGTGGCTCCGCTCACAACGGTGGTGATGAGTTCAGTGGGGCAGGACCGTGCTGGTACCGCCTCGGGCGTCAATAACGCTGTCGCTCGGGTGGCGGGCGTACTTGCCATTGCAATCGTTGGGATCGTAATGGTGAGATTATTCAGTTCTAACTTGAATCGTAATCTCGCGAGCGCATCGCTTCCGCCCGGCATTCTCCAATACATTCGCTCGAACGAGATCAAACTCGCCGGTCTTGACCTGCCCTCCGGCCTGGATGCGAATACGACGGCGCTAGTCCGGGTGTCAATTTCCCGTGCATTTGTCTTTGGATTCCGAACCGTAATGTTGATTTGCGCGGGGCTGTCCTTGGCAAGCGCTGCAGTGGCATCGTTGATGATTCCTGACAGAGTCGAGTAGATTACTTCAACGTTTCAGGCCGCTCATTTGCTTAAGGTTTGCTTCTAGTTCGGGCAGGCCGCGCCATCGTTTACCCATTCCTGCATCGCAGCAACAAAATCCGGCCGATTGAGTGGAGGCAACGTGCGTCCGTCACCGGGATTCCATCCCCAGCCAACGAGATCGTCGGCAGCAACGTGCGTGAGAATTTGCGCGAGACTGCGGCCACCATTCAGCTTGGGATCTTTCAATTGACGGCAAAGCTCTCCGGAAGTTCTGCCCACAAAAACCATTTTCATTTGAGGAGGCGGCAATCCCCATTTCGGATTCCCCGGAGGCATGTTCGCGCCTGGAAGATTCGCGTCCTGGTGGCACGTTTGACACCTCATCCCGTAAACGCCGTGACCATCCGTACCACGCTTTACATTTTGCGCATGGACGTGACTGTCGTCGCCTTGCAGTGGAGCGTCGCCTGATGGATGGCAATTCTGGCAGCGCGGCGAAACGAAAACGGGGTAGGCGCGTTCAAAAGCGGCTTGTGCTGCCGCAGCATCGGTATCCGCGGCTGATACTGTTGTGACGCCCGTTTCCGCAAGTGCGTTCGCTGAACTAAGCCCGCGCGCGGGAGCAGTCTTTCCTGTATTTGCGGATGTGGATTGTTGGGACCACAGCGCCAGAAAGGCGCCGGCGAATCCCAGCAGGAGAAGCGCTGTAAGAACCTGCCATTTTGTATTATTCGTCATCTTCGCATCCTCGCGATGAGTCTTCATGCGGAGCGCAAATCTTCAGACTTGATCGGGAGACGCCGCACGCGTTTGCCGGTGGCGGCGAAAATCGCATTCGCAACCGCCGGCGCAACCGGCGGCACTCCCGGTTCGCCCACGCCCGTGGGTTTTTCCGTGCTCGGGACGATATAAACCTCGATTTGAGGCGACTCGAACATCCGCACCATTGGATAGTCGTTAAAATTCCGCTGTTGCACACGGCCTTTGTCGAGCGTGATTTCAGTTTTTAGCGCGGCAGTGAGTCCAAAAACGATCCCGCCTTCGAGTTGTGCCTTCACCGTGTCCGGATTAACCGTGCGGCCGCAATCCACGGCAGCGACGATGCGATGTACCCGGACGCGGCCGTCTTTTTCCACCGAGACTTCGGCAACCTGCGCGACGTAACTATCGAAAGAAAAATGAGTGGCTACTCCGCGCGCGTGTCCTTGCGGAAGAGGTCCGCCCCAATGCGCTTTTTCCACCGCGAGATCGAGCACGGCAAGCATCCGCGGTTGATTCGCCAGAAGAGCGCGGCGAAGCTGGTAAGGATCCTTCCCGCCCGCGTGAGCTACTTCATCCAGGAACGCTTCCACCGAAAATCCGGTGTGCGAATGGCCCACGGAGCGCCACCATTGCACCGGCACTTCATTCTTAGGACTGTGCAAATCCACCTGAATATTCGGAATGCCGTAAATGATATCAGCGGCGCCTTCCACAGACGCCGCGTCAACTCCGTCTTTAATTCCGAAACCAGCGAACATGGTTCCGTCGAAAATCGACTGGCCCACAATCGTGTGGGTCCATGCTACGGGATTGCCGTTGGCATCTAGCCCAGCCGCAAAATGGTCGTACCACATCGGACGATACCAACCACCGCGAATGTCGTCCTCTCGCGTCCACACAACTTTCACCGGAGCTTTAGCCACTTTCGCCACGTGCACGGCTTCGGTCACGAAATCGGAAGCAGGGTTCGCGCGGCGTCCGAATCCTCCGCCGAGTAGCGTGGTGTGAAGCTCCACCTGCTCCGGCTTCAGTCCCGCGACACCAGCAGCCGCGGCCCGATCGCCGGTCTGGAATTGAGTGCCAGTCCAGATTTCGCAATGATCGTCGTGCAAATCCACAACCGTGTTTAGAGGCTCCATCATCGAGTGCGAAAGATAAGGCACTTCGTACTCGGCCGTGATTGTTTTTGCCGCTCCGGCTAAAGCGGTGGCGGGGTCGCCAACCTTGCGCGCGACTGTCCCGGGATTCTTCGAGAGCGCCGCATACTGCTCGCGCATTCCAACAGTAGAGAGTTCTCCGCCGGGGCCTTCGTCCCAAACGATGTCCAGCTTCTCGCGGCCCAGCTTCGCCGGCCAAAAACCATTGGCGATCACCGCGATGCCCGAAGGAACTTCCAACACATTTACGACACCAGGGACCGCTTTTGCTTTGTCACCATTGAAGCTCGAAACTTTCCCACCAAAGACGGGCGAGCGCGCTACAACTGCCGTAAGCATCCCCGGAATGTAAACGTCGAGCCCAAATTGCGCGGTGCCATTGGTTTTTGAAGGCGTGTCCAGCCGCTGCATTGACTTGCCGATGATGGTGAAATCTTTCGGATCCTTCAGCGCGACATCCTTGGGAGGCTCGAGCTTTGCAGCAGCCTCAGCAAGACTGCCGAAGGATGCGCGCCGCCCGCTAGCGGCATGAACCACAAACCCCTTTTCCGCGCGGCAACTTTGCGCATCAACGCCCCAGGATTGTGCGGCGGCAGAAATGAGCATTACGCGAGCCATGGCGCCCATTTTGCGGAATCGATCGTACTCAGAATTCGTCGTCGTGCTTCCACCTGTCATCTGGATGCCGTAAACGGTGTGGTTATACACAGCCGCCACCGGAGCCGGTTGCACGCGAATCTTGCTCCAATCCGCCTCAAGTTCTTCCGCGATCAGCATCGGCAGCGAAGTGTAGATTCCCTGCCCCATTTCGGAATGGTTCGAGATCACCGTAACCAGATCGTCGCTTCCAATGTGCACGAAAGCATTCAACGCAACCGGCTGGCTCGCCGATTGGGTCGCGCGCGCGGGAGCCCAATCCGGAACATAAAGATTCAGCAGCAATCCGCCGCTAATCGCCGCTCCCGTCTTAAGAAAATCGCGGCGTTCCATTTTCGTCGGGACGCTCATTTCGCACCCCGCGCTTTGATTTCAGCAGCGCGATGAATCGCCTGCCGGATGCGCGGATAGGTGCCGCAGCGGCAAATGTTTCCGGACATAGCTTCGTCAATATCGGTGTCCGTGGGCGCCGGATTTTCCGCTAGAAGCACTGCCGCGCTCATGATCTGGCCGGACTGGCAATAGCCGCATTGCGGCACGTCAATCTCGATCCATGCCTGCTGCAGCGGATGCGTGAGATCGGGCGAAATACCTTCGATAGTCGTGATCTTCTTTCCTTCGGCGCGCGAAACGGGAGCGACACATGAACGGACAGCCTCGCCGTCAATGTGAACCGTGCAAGCTCCGCATAGCGCCATTCCACAGCCGTATTTTGTGCCGGTAAGTTTTAGGGAATCGCGAATCACCCAGAGCAGCGGCGTCGAAGGCGGATCCGCCACGCTGACTGCCTTGCCGTTCACAGTGAATGAAATCAAGCGATGCCTCCTGCTTTTTCCGCCTGGCTGCGATGCGAAGGGTTGATGTCTGAAAAATGGAGCGCCATGTACCGCAAGACAAATGGGTTGAAGTTAAACGCACCCCAAAAGAGCGTCGAATCAACTACAGGATTATGCGACGGAAATAACTTCCTTGCAACTTACTGCGTTTCGCGACGGACAACGACCAGCTAGGGAATGTCTCGGTCATGCCAAAGAAGACGACTCGGACACGTCGATGGCTCGTCCGGACACATATCTAATTATCCGACTGGTTCCGCTCCGCGCCAAACGTCGCAATTTGTTCTGCGTGAAGTTGGGTGGCAAACTATAGGGTGAATGTTATGTTCAATGAAACGGTGCTCGAACATTTTCGGAATCCTCACAATGTCGGCGACATTCCGGACGCAACTGCTGTCGTCGAGGTCGTAAACCCGGTTTGCGGCGATGTATTGCAATTGTCTGTGCGCTTGGAAGCAGGGCGTGTGGTGGAGGCGCGATTCAAGACCCAGGGATGTGTCGCCGCCATCGCTTCGAGCTCCGTGCTCACGGACCTACTGGTGGGGAAGCTTCCGAGTGAATTTCTTTCGATCACGCCGCAACAAATTTCCGAAGCGCTGGGAACGCTTCCCCCTTCTACTTTCCACGCCGCGCAACTTTGCGGAGACGCCCTCTCCGCTCTATTTTTGAAACTGGTTTGAAACTCGCTCGATGACATTCTTACTCACCGAGGGCCTTCTTCGATGTTTCTGGATCGTTCAAATTGAGAATGACACCCTCTTCGTCAGTCTCAAGTTCGGCAACGCCGCTTGGATGCGCCCAGACCACTTCGCGCGCTCCAACCTCGTGCGAAGCGTCCAGCAATTCATTGTAAAGCGTCGCGCGAAAGATCACGGGGTGTCCGCGCTTTCGCTTGTAGCTAGGCAGCACGATTTGTTTCTCCGTGGAATCAAATTCCTGAATAAGCTGCGCCACAAGAAAGCTTGATATCAACGGATGATCCACGGGACAGAGCATCAGTCCCTCCGTTGCGCCGGGCGGAAGGCTGCGAATTACAGCCTGGATGGAAGAAAGCTGCCCCTCTTGCCAATTCTGATTTTCGAGAATCCACGCGGGATCGAGCGGAAGCCGGCTTCGAATTTCCACGGCTTGGGCTCCCAAAACGATTCGCGTCAGACCGACGCGTTCGTGGCGTGTCGCGGCCACCAGATGTTCGGCGAAAGTCTTCCCGCCATAAGTAAGCAGCGCCTTCGGCAGGCCCATGCGCCGCGATTCACCGGCGGCCAGGATGGCGACGGCGAGCATGGCGGTTCAGTCTTGTTGCGAGCTTGCTATTTTGGAAAGTTGTACGGATTTGTGAGGGAGATTCGCAGCGTGGCGCCGGACGGCGATGAGTTCGGCGGTGATACTCACCGCAATTTCTTCGGGCGTGAGAGCACCTATGTCGAGGCCGACGGGTGCGTGAACGCGCTCAAATTTGTCGGGCGAGACGCCGTCCATTTCCAGCGCTTTATAAATGGACAGAACTTTGCGTTTGCTGCCGATCATTCCGATATAGCACGGGGAAAAGCCGCGCGATTCGGTTTCCACCGCCCAGGACAAAACGCGCATGTCATCTTTGTGTCCGCGCGTGACGATGACAATGTAGGTTGCAGAATTAGGCCGGATCTTTTCAAAGGCATCTTCGTAAGAAGTATAAATTTCCGAGGACATGGGGAAGCGTTCTGCGTTTGCGAATGTGCCGCGGTCGTCCGCAATTCCGATCGAAAATCCGGCTTGGTGGGCGACGCGCGCCAGCGCTGCGGAAATGTGCCCGCCCCCGAAAATAAAGAGCATGGGTTGGGGCAGAATGGGTTCCACAAAAACCTCCAGCGTGCCACCGCAAATAAGGCCGGAATCGAAACCGGCTTCGTGGTTCAGATTAAACGTCATCTTGCGGGCTTGCTCGCTTTGAATTACTTCCTTGGCCGCAGCCCATACTTCTGCTTCGACGCAGCCGCCGCCCACGGTTCCCAGTATTGAGCCATCGTCGCGGATCAGCATGCGCGAAGCTTCATAGCTCGGAATCGAGCCGTTCGTATGCACGATGGTTGCAAGCGCGGCACGGTGTCCGGCTCTTCTGATTCTTACGATTTCTTCGAAAACGTCCATCGAGTTTCTCGCGTTGTCGTACAGAGAAACGCTAGCACATTGTGAGACCGTTGTCGCGGGATCACTCTCCACTGAATTTACAAGCTATGGAGTGTTTATGCGCCGCTCAATTGGTTGCTACCGCGTATATGGGGGCGAGGTCGCTGCGCTTTGTAACGCTATCGCTGCCTGCGTCCTTCTTGATGTCATCAAGGATGCGGCGCGCCTCTGCGAAATGGCTGGCTGCTTCTTTCGCATTACCGGAGAGTTGCAAAGCACGGCCGAGCAAGTATTGACTTCGTGCGAGCAGCGCGCGAAGCCCAAGTTTCTCGCCGCGATTCAGCGCGCGGTTAAGTTCATCCTTAGCCTTCGCATAATTCTTCGTCTGTATCAGAGCCTCTGCAAGATCCACCGAGCATTCCACGGAAAGATATTTCAGCCCGAGCGTGTCTGCTGTGTCGGAAAGGCTGCGGAGGGTGTTCACCGCTGATGCCGCGCTGCCTTGCTGGGTCGCGACTCTTGCCAAGTTGACCTTCGAGAGCAAAGTCATCTGCTTATCGCCTGTCTTCGACGCCAATAGCAGCGCCTGCTGATAGAGCGGCTCGGCGGATTTGTAGTCACCTTGATAGAAGAAGCTGTCGCCCTCATCGTTCAGCGCTTGTGCCACCAAAACGTCGTTTTTCGCGTCCCGCAGGACTGGTAGCGCTTCGGCCAGGCTCTTGCGCGCGTCATCGCTGCGGCCGATTTGTGCTTGCGCCCGGCCGTAGTCCATCAAGACTTCCCCAAGCCATTGACCCTTTTCGTTGATGTCACGCATCGTTTTCAGGGCGTCTTGCGCCGAACTAAGCGCCGCGCCGTAGCGCCCTTGGTAGCCGAAAAGCACTCCGAGGCTGGCTGATTCGATCGCGCCTCCTCTCTTGTCGTTCGCCTTCCGGCGGAGGTCGAGCGCGCGCAGGTATTGCTCCACGGCCTGATTGAATTGGCCGAGCCGCATGGAAGTCTCAGCGAGATTGTGGAGCGTATCGGCGATGTCGGTCGGTACGTTGAGCTTTTCGCGAATCGAGAGCGCCTGGGAAAAATAAGTTCGCGCGTCTTCGTAGTCGCCCTTCTGCAGATAGGTGTTCCCGATATTGCCCAACGCCAGCGCCTCGCTATTTTCGTTTCCGGCGTCCATCTGAATCTGCAGAGCCTGCTTCAAGAGCGTCAGCGCCTTATCGAACTGGTTGTGGTCGTTGTAGAAGCGGGCGATATCGTTCAATACGTCGCCCGTGCCTGACTTGTCCCCGATGTCGCGCCGCACTTGCAGCGCTTCGTTGAAATCCTTGAGCGCCGCGTCGTTCTTGCCCAGGATCGCTTCCATCTGTCCGATCATTTCCAGGCTGTCGGCGATGCCCTTCTTCAGACCCAGACGGCGTTTGATTTCCAACGATTGCTGGAAGCTTTGCAGTGCATCCTGCGGCTTGTTCAATACGGAGTACGCAACGCCGATGGCTTGGAGAATCTGCGCCTTCTCTTCATCGTTGCCGAGTTCGATCGCCATGGTCTGGGCACGGTTCAGGTAATCGAGTCCGGATTGCGCGTTGTCCAGTTCGATTTCCACACGGCCCATCGCGAGCAGGCCATCCACGCGCTTGGGATCGAGCTTTAGCACGTTCGCAAAAGTCTCGCGCGCCTTGTCGAAAGCCCCAGAGCTTTCTTGCAGCCGTCCAAGGTCGAACAACACGTCGGCATTGTCGGGAGCCACCTTCACGATGCTCTGATATGCCTCAATCGCTTTTGGATAATCGTTCAAAATCTCGTCGTTCCGCGCGGCGATCAGGTACTTCTCCATGTCCGGAAGCTTGTCGCTCAGTTCGACAGCTTTTCTCGAATTCTGCTCGGCTTCGTTGTCCTGGCCGAGGTCTTCGTAGGCCCGCGCAAGCTGGGAATAAGCCAGCGCAAATTCGGGATCCTCTTTCGTGGAAGATTCGAACAGTTTCGCCGCTTCGAGATTTTTCCCCTGGCGCTGAAGTTGGAGCCCGTCGCTGTAGTCCCGAAGGGCAGGCAGCGAAGAGGAAGAAGGCTTGAAGGATTGCGCTTGAAGTTCCTTAACCGCCCGGCTGGATAGATCGAGTTTCTGGCGGATGTCCGAGGCCAGATGATCCACGGTGGAAAGAATTTCCTTATCGCTCGCGGCTTCAGTCTTGAGCTTGGTTGTGTGCCCGCGCTTCAAATCCTGGATGGTCGCATCAATTCGAATCTGATCTCCGAATTTCGCGTACTGCCCCCAGACGATCGTGTCGGCGTTGCTGAATTCAGCCACGCGCTGAATCGTCGGAGCGTCGAGCGTAGTGTCCGGCGAAATCCGCAAATCCCTGAAAATCTGGCCGATGCGTTCGGACGAGACGGCGCGGAGCTGCGCCGACTGGCCGACGTCGGTGCTGAGCATCTCGGCTATGCTCGACCCAAGCCAATCCAGCGATGGATCGCCGGAGGCATTGCGCAAAGGAAGGATGGCGAGCGACATGGCCGGCGGTGCGTTGGCCCCCGTCTCCGCAGTATTTGAGAACAGCCGCCCGCGGAAAATGAAAGCTGCGATCGCGAGTATAATCGCAGCCGAAGCCACGCCAATCGCAAGCCAATTTTTGGGTTTGGCCACGACCACCGGCGGCGGAGTGGCAATCGTCACCGTCTTGGACGTGCCGCCGTGCCATGCTTCCAGGTCCGCGCGTAACTCCTGCGCGCTCTGATACCTCACTTTCACATCGATCTGCAGGCACTTTTCCGCCACATCGCTCAGGAATTTGGGCACCGTGGGGTCGACTTCGATCGCGCGCTTAGGCACCTCGCGCGTTCGCTTGAACATCGACGACTGCGCAGTCTCGGCTTTGTACGGCAAGTCGCCCGTGAGCAGTTGATACAAAATGACACCCATGGTGAACAGATCGGAGCGCGCGTCGACATGCTCGCCCATCACCTGCTCCGGCGACATATAGTCCGGCGTGCCGAGGAGCGCCCCGGTCTGCGTCATCCCGCCCATCTCGGTGGAGCGCGCGATGCCGAAATCCATCACGGAAATGCGGCCGGATTTATCGAGCATGATATTTTGCGGTTTTAGGTCGCGATGCACCACGCCTTCCGCGTGTGCCGCCTCCAGCGCCAGACACACCTGCTCCATAATCCGGACGGATTCTTCCGTTTTCAGTTTTCCTTGCTCGTCCACGATATGTTTCAGGTCCTGACCCTCGATGTACTCCATGGTGATGAACTTGATCCCGTCCGCTTCTCCGAGATCGAAAATTCGAATCACGTTTTTGTGCGTCACCTGACGCGCGAGAATCAGTTCCTGCTTGAATCGATGAAGAATATCTGGATGGACTGCGAGTTCGGGGCGAATCACTTTCAGAGCGAGGAAGCGATCGAGTTCTTTGTCGCGGGCTTTGTAAACCGCGCCCATGCCGCCCTGGCCCAGCATCTGCAGGATTTCGTATCGCGTACCGAGGATCGTGCCGGGCGCAAGGGATGTTCCGGAAGCGGCCAGTCCTCCAGTAACGGGGGTAGCCGCGGCAACTGACCAAGCCTTGCCCACTTCGCTCGCAGGTCTTGATACGGGGGGGCCTGCCGCCATCGTCGCGCCGTCAAATTCAAACGGCGTATCGCATTTCGAGCAGCGCTCAGCGGAAGGCGGATTGACGGTGTGGCACTGGGAGCATTCCATTATTTTCGCGGCGTGTTAAAGGCCCGAGCCATCAGAAACACTACGGCTTCCGTGCTGCGAAATCAAGCGCGTTTGCTGCATTCTTCTGCAAGCTTGCGGCAAAATGGAAGTTTTTCTTCCGTACTTAGCTTTAGCCCAACGGAATGTTCGTCTCGAGTTGCGCGGCGCATCCCGAACCTTCGAGGTGCCGCTGCGAACGCGGTCGAGGTCTTCGTTGGCGAGCCTGTGGGCATGCCGGAGCGGTAGGCGGCGCGTGGTTCCCCTCGCAAAAAGTACTGGAACTACTACCGATNNCCGAGTTTTACCCCGATTTGTCCCGATTTGTCCCGAAGTGTCGATTGCGCCAGCGACTTCTTTCATGCATGATGTCCGCTCTTGTTTCTACCTCTCAGGCGGTGTGTCTCTAGCATCGCCACGGGCCCTATCTGATCGAACAAGCCTTACACGATTTTGCAACGCAAACGCCCCAGCCAATTCCTGACGGCTGCGACTACAGTACTGGAACTACGACCAATTCTGAGTCCTTTCGAGCGGCATTTCCTTCTTTGGAGGCACGAATGAGTTTGATCTTTGGCTGCATGGTAAAGCCGGCTGCTGACGTGGTCGCACGCGAACGAGCGGGAGTGGCAGCTGACTCACAGCAGCGCCCTCCGAGGCGCAGAGTATTGCGCGCAGGACTTTGCGCATTGCTCATTGCCGCCGCAGCCCTCGTAACTTCCCCAGCGCGCAGCCAATCCGTGACTACGACTGTGCTGGATGGCGATGAGCCGCATGGAATTGCAGTCAATCCCATTACCAATAAGATCTACTTCGCGGACGCCTACGCTGGCACGCTTACGGTAGTTGACGGCGCGACTAACGCGGTGTCGTCCCTCTCCTATGGCGCTAATAGCAACTGGGACGTGGTCGTAAATCCGGTAACGAACATGGTATACACCGTGGACCG
>PLZZ01000245.1 GCA_003153585.1 Acidobacteriota bacterium
GCGGCTGCTACAGTACAGTGAGGTTGAATGAAAATCGGAATCACATGCTATCCGACGTACGGCGGCTCCGGGGTGGTTGCGACGGAACTGGGAATTGAGCTTGCAGCGCGGGGCCACGAAATCCATTTCATCAGTTACGCGATGCCGATCCGGCTGAGTTCGGCGCACGAGCGGATCTATTTTCACGAAGTGGAAGTCACCTCGTACCCGCTTTTCGATCACCCTCCTTACACTCTGGCTCTGGCGACCAAGATGTTTGAAGTTGCCGAGGAAGCTTCGCTCGACTTGCTGCACGTGCATTACGCGATTCCCCATTCGGTGAGCGCCCTGCTAGCCCGCATGATGGCGACTCCGAAGAGGCTGCCGTTTATCACGACTTTGCACGGCACGGACATCACGTTGGTCGGCAACGATCGCAGCTATCTCCCCATCACGCGGTTTTCAATCGAGCAGAGCGACGGCGTCACAGCAATTTCAAAATATTTGCGCGAGCGTACGATTCACGACTTTGAAATCAAGCATCCCATCGAAGTGATACCGAATTTCGTCAACTGCGATTTGTACATGCGATGCAAGGATCAGTCTGCACGGCAGCGATGGGCGAAAAACGGCGAGCCCATACTGATGCACCTCTCGAACTTCCGTCCGGTGAAGCGGGTTTGCGACGTAATCGAAATCTTTGCACTGGTGCGCGAAAAGATTCCAGCCAAGCTGGTGCTGATGGGCGACGGCCCGGACCGTGGCTCGGCTGATTTCATGGTGCGCAAGAAGGGCCTGACAAAGGATGTATTTTTTCTGGGGAAACAGGACAACGTTCAGGAGAAATTGGGTCTGGCGGATTTGTTTCTTTTGCCCAGCGACGAGGAATCGTTCGGCTTGGCGGCACTGGAGGCCATGGCCTGCGAGGTTCCGGTGATAGCGACAAACGTCGGCGGGCTGCCAGAGGTCGTCACGCACGGCGTGGACGGTTACCTGATTCCGCCGCGCGACGTCAAAGCCGGAGCCAAGTATGCGCTTGAGATTCTCACGCGTCCTGACCGCGGCCGCTCAATGGGCCAGCAAGCGCGCGTCAACGCCCGCAGCAAGTATTGCTCGAACGATGTAATCCCACAGTATGAGAACTACTACCGGAGTGTGTTAGAACTCCACAACAAAGCGAGGGCCTGAGGCTTAACGATCGATGATCGGGACAGGCTGAAGAGAGCGCACGGCCATGTTGATGTCGCTCTGAGTGATTTTCGCACCAGAACCGAATGCCACGGTGAAAATAAACCGGAATTGGCGATTGCTATCGTCGAAGACACGTAGTGCCACCGGTTGGCCTTTCGCTGGATCTCCGAACTGAAACCCTCGGTTTTTTCCCCAGTCAAACGAATAGAACTCCGGCCCGGCAGCCGATTGCAAGTCAGGGCCGAAGGACAGCTTCCAGAGCAACAGCACGTTATCGCGCCGTGCTTCCTCCACCTTCATGATCGGAGAGAATTGCGCCGGTGACGCCGAGTACACGGCTTGATACAGGGCGTAATTCGATTCAATCGGCTGATTGGCGAATACATTCGCGAATTTCTGGTATTCAGTAGGGTTCGAAGATTTCAGCGAGTGGATCACATCCAATTGTGAATCGGGATCGAAGAACACTACCACTTGTCCCGGGCTGGAGACGAATTGGATGTAAGACAATGACTCGACGTTTTTTATCTTCACATTCCACGGAACGTTGAATTCATACTCGAAGGCTTTTGCTTGCGAACCCTTTAACGTATCGTCGGAAGATGTGGGTAGCGGCTGCGGAACGTCCGCGAGCCAAGGACTTGACGCTTCCCATCGCTTCGCCTCAAACCAAGTCAGCGTCTGCGCTCCGAACTCCACACAAAAAACCGCGATTAGAATGACCAGGAGCACCAAAATAATAGCGGGGAGCGCGCCACCCTTGTCTTCCTCTTCGTTCATTCGGGCTAGTTCGTCCATGGTATCGAGAACGNNGCTGCCGGTGAGGGAGGTGACCTCAAGCCTTCCGGCGAAGACACGCTCGTTCATCTTGACAATTGCTGTTCGCGAGGATATACGAGCCGCAGAGTGCCCGCGGTCCGGGCATCGCTACGTGAAGGAGCTTGTGATGAACTGGACCCAGGTATATGACCCGCTCGGCCATTGGTGGCTTTCCACGCTGGTCGCGGCGTTGCCGATCATCGTACTGTTCACCTTGCTGGCAGGCTTGCGAGTAAAGCCACACTGGTGCGCGATTGCGGGAGCCGGCACCGCCGTGCTCGTCGGGATTCTGATTTTCCACATGCCGCTGATTCTCGCAGCATCGGCTTTCGGGTACGGCGTGGCATATGGGGTCCTAAAAATCGCATGGATCGTTCTCGCCGCCGTCTACCTGTACGACATTTCCGTCGAAACCGGCCAGTTTGAAATCATGAAGGAATCGATTGCGGGGATTACGCCCGACCGCCGCCTGCAAGTGCTGCTTGTTGCGTTTTGTTTTGGCGCGTTCATCGAGGGCGCTGCGGGCTTCGGAGCGCCGGTCGCGATTGCCGGCGCGTTCATGATTGGTCTCGGTTTCCGCCCGTTTCATGCTGCGGCGCTCAATCTGATTGCGAACACCGCGCCGGTTGCGTGGGGAGCGATCGGAACACCCGTCCACGCGCTGGCTGCCGTTTCCGGCCTGCCTGAATCCGACCTTAGCGCTATGATCGGCCGCATCCTTCCGTTTACGGCGGTTATCGTGCCCCTGTGGCTGGTGCGAACGATGGTGAATTGGGAAGAAACGTTCGAAGTGCTCCCCGCAATTATCGTCGTGGGCGTTTCATTCTCCGTCACTCAGTATTTCTGGTCGAATCATGTGGACAGCAACCTGGTGGATATCGCGAGCGCCATCGTTTCCATCATCGTGACGATTGTGTTCCTGCGCTTCTGGAAGCCGAAAAGGATCTGGCGCTTCGATTACGACAAACCCGAAGGCGCCTCTGCCGTTGCGCCTGTTTCCGCCGAGATCGCGGACGACATGGGCGGCAAATGGCCCGCCAAGGAATATGACGGGTACGTCGCGCCGAAAAAATATCCCGCCAGCGTCGTGCTGAAAGCCTGGATGCCGTTTGCAATTCTTTCCGTATTCGTTCTGCTCTGGGGCCTGCCAAAGGTGAAACTCGCCATTAATCAGGCAACTACTCCCGCTTACCGCGTGGTGCAAGCCGACGGAAAAGTCCGCCCCGGTCCGCCGGGATGGAACTGGCCCTATCTGCACAACGCCATTTCGCGCTCGGCTCCCGTGGTGGCGAAACCGACACCGGAAGGAGCGCGCTACGATTTCAACTGGCTTTCGGCCACGGGCAGCGGCTGCTTTCTCGCCGCGCTTGTTTCCGGGCTGCTTTTGGGTATGAGCCCCGTCGCGCTGATGAAAACATTCTGGCGCACGCTGGTGCGGATGAGGCTGGCCATGGTGGCTATCTCATTCATGTTGGGCTTGGGATTCGTCACGCGCTATTCGGGACTCGATGCAGTGCTGGGCCTGGCCTTCACGCGGACCGGCTGGCTGTATCCGTTCTTCGGAACATTTCTCGGCTGGCTCGGAGTGGCGCTCACAGGCAGCGATACATCTTCAAACGCGCTCTTCGGCAGCCTGCAGCGGATCACGGCGCAGCAGCTCGGCATCGACCCCATCCTAATGTGCGCGGCGAATAGCGCCGGCGGGGTGATGGGCAAGATGGTGGACGCGCAGTCGATAACCATNNTACGTCTTCCCGCATCTCGTTCCGCACGGCTTGACGTTCGTGAAGTGACGCTCTATTCCGCGCGCAAGGCGTCGACGGGGTCGATTGTTGCGGCGCGTCGGGAGGGCAGGTAGCAGGCCAAGTAGGCGGTGATGACGACAACGATCGTCACCGCGGAGTAGGTGACGGGGTCGAGCGGGCTCACGTTGAACAAAAGCGAGGACATCAGACGCATCACGGCGAAGGAGGCGACGAGGCCGCAAGCGATGCCGACGCCGGTAAGCAACAATCCGTGGCGAACGAACATCGAGATGAGCGTTTGCCGCTGCGCGCCGAGCGCCATGCGAATGCCAATCTCATGCGTGCGCTGCGCCACCGTATAGGAAATCACGCNNGCCATGCGAATGCCAATCTCGCGAGTGCGTTGCGAGACTGAATAGGCGATCACGCCGTAAATCCCCACGATTCCAAGCAGCAGCGCCATGCCTCCCGCAACTGCGAGCATTACGAGAGTGAACGAAGTGCGCGCCATCGATTCGGTGTAAAAATGACCGAGCGTGTGGACACTTGAGAGCGGCACATTCGGATTGACAGACCACACCGCCTCACGCACTTCCTTCAGAAAAGCTTCCGAGCCGGCGCGTGGGCTGCGGATGGTGAAAGCGATGTCGCGGCGCAGCGATTCTTTCTGACCCTCGAAGCGATCCATCATGACCGGCCAGTACACGGAGGTCGGCGCGTCCTGGTTCACGCCGTCGTCGTGCATGTCCGCGACAACACCGATAATTTCACGCCAGTCGTCGGTGCTGGACGCGCGGACTCGCTTGCCGAGCGCGTTATTCGCGTCGTGCCAGTACTCGCGCGCGAAATTTTCGGAGACGAGGGCGACGGGAATTTTCTGGTAGGTGTCCGACCAGGTGATATCCCGGCCGGCGACGAGAGGAGTTCCGAGCGTTCTGAAGAATCCGGGGGAGATGAATTTGAAACGGCGTATCGGCGGAATGTCGCCTTCCGCATACGAGCGGTCTTGCGCGAAAAGCAGATCGTTGGAATCTTCCATGTCCATCGGGAGCGAGCTCGAAAATCCAACCGAGGACACTCCGGGAATCGCCGCAAGTTTATTCAGAATTTCCTCTTCCATGCGGACGACTCGCTCGTCTTCGGTGTCCGGTATCTGCGCCTCAGGCACGTAAAAGCGGAAGGTTTGCACCGTGTCCGCGCCAACAAAGCCCGGAGGAACGTGCATCAGAGCGCGGAACGTCCGAATCATCAAGCCGGAGCAAATCAGCAGGACGAGAGCCAAGGCCACTTGCACCACTACTAGGACATTTCGAGCGCGATGCTGCTCGCGGCTCTGGCTGAGCGAGCGTCCACCCTCGCGGAGGCTGGCGTTCAAACGCGCTCCGGCGTATTTGAAGATCGGAATCGAGCCAAATAGCAGGCTGGAAAGCAGCGTGATGGCGAGCGTGAACAGTAACACTCGACCGTCAATACCGATTTCATGGATGCGCGGGATGCCCATTGGCGCGATCGCAACCAAGATGCGCAACGCTCCGTAAGCGAGCGCCAACCCGAGCAAGCTTCCCATCAGACCGAGGAGGATGCTTTCGAACAGCAGGTCACCGGCGATTCGCCCGCGCCCGGCACCCATAGCGGTGCGAATGGCCAATTCCTGGCGGCGTCCTTCGACGCGCACGAGCAGCAGGTTGGCAACGTTGGCGCAAGCGATTAACAGCACCATCGCGATCGAGCCCATCAGGACCCACAAAACATTCCCAACATCGCCGATCACTTCTTGCTTCAACGAACGCAGATTCGGCCCGATATGCGCGTTTTCAAAAAGTTGTGTGCTGAATCCTTCCGGCGGTGGAAAACTTCGGCTGACTATAGGCAGCATGCGCGCAACGTCAGCACTTGCTTGGGCCATGGTCACACCCGGCTTGAGCCTGGCCAGGGCGCGGTAACTGAAGTTGCCCAACTTGAGTTTGCTGCGGTCCCACTTGAACGGAGCGATGATTGCGATGTCTTGGTCGTCAAGAAACTGAAA
>PLZZ01000146.1 GCA_003153585.1 Acidobacteriota bacterium
TGGCGCGTTGGATCAATGAAATGGTTTTCGGGGCGTCTTGCAGAAAAGTCTTGATCAGAGAGCGCTCGAGCTTTTTGCTTCCTCCTGTTGCGCGATGGAGATGCGCGGCGGCGGATTCGTCATCTCCTCCGGCCAGCGTCGCACGCACGGACGCTGAGGGCTCTCGCCCAGGTTGCGCGTCGCCAATCTGCTTCGCTGCATGGTCTACAGACTCAACCGCTGCATACAGCTTGTCCATGCGAACCGGCTTAGCGATAAATGCGTCCATTCCGGCTTCCAGGCAGCGACGCTCGTCTTCGTGGGTCGCGTTTCCTGTGAGTCCGACAATGCGAACGTGCTTTCCTGTGGACGCTTCCAACTTGCGGATCGCGCGGGTGGCTTCCAACCCATTCATGTGCGGCATTTCTTCATCCATAAGCACGACATCGAAATGACCCCGCCCAAGTGCGGCCAGCGCTTCCAGCCCGTCAGCCGCGCTGGAAACAGAGTGGCCGCGCTTTTTCAGAAGTTCGACAACAAGCTCGCGATTTATTTCGGTGTCTTCGGTGACGAGGACACGCAAGAGTTTCGACGGCTTGTTAGCGGGCGCGCGCTGCGCAGCGGGATCGCTTGGAAAATCTTTGGGCGAGGTAGTTGCGGCGTGTGAGAGAGCGGCATCGGAATTTTCTGTTGATTGATTTCGCGACGTTGCGGCCGCGCGCGGGAGCCGAAACCAGAAGCGCGATCCGCCCTGTGGACGGGTTTCGGCGCCGATTGTTCCGCCCCAGCGCTCGACCGTAATTTTGCAAAAGTAGAGTCCCAGTCCGGCTTTGCCGGAATGGCTTTTACCTTTGGAGAAAAGAGCGAAAAGTTGATTCACCGGCAAGTCCGGCGGAAGACCGGGGCCTTCATCATCCACGAAAGCGAACACGCCGGAGTCATCATCTTTGACGCCGACAGTCACGGTGGATGCCGGCGGGCTGTAGCGCATAGTGTTTTCGAGCAGATTGCCGAAAATGCGATCCAGACGCGGCGCATCGCCCACCACGCGCCAATCCGATGAAGCAGTCTGTGATGCATCGAATCGAAGGCGTATGTTTTTGTCTTTGAACGCGGAGCTAAATTCTTCGACGGCCTTTTGCGCGCAGGTTGCCAGATCCGGAGCTGCCGCACCCTTATCGGACGTTGATTGCTGCGCCATTAAATCTCCCGAGAATGCGGAGAGAATGCCGCGAATCATCAGTTCCTGGCGCTGCGATTCGCTCTGCCCCGTTTCAACGAGTTTGCGAAGCCCGGCCGGCAGCTTTTCAAGGCTCAGGAGATTAAAACAACCGCTGATGGCGCTAAGCGGCTGCGAGAGGTCGTGGATGATGCAATGCAGCAGAATTTCTTTCTTCTGAATTTCACCCAGAAGCTGTTCGTGAACGAGAAGGGAATCGCGAGCGGTCTGGAACCACTGCTGCTGTTCGGAGAAGTTGGCGGACAAATTTCGGAGGATCAGGATTTTCTTGCCATCAAGCGACAGGGCGAAAGCTTCGAGCGGGATGTCGCGCCCATTGTTATCGCGCTCGGTCCAATTGCCGGAACTTGCAGAGCCCTCCGACTTGGTGTTCCAGAATTCTTCGGCGTCCACCAAAAAGTTTTCGAGGAACGGCGAGTTTTCAGCGAGACGATTTCTCTTTCCGGTTTCGGATTGTATTGCGAAAATTTCGCGGCACCAGGCCGGGCAATCTCCTACCGCTGAGAAATCACCATCGCCGAGCGATTCGAACAAGGCATAGCCCTGATCGGCAAGGAATGACTCGAAAAGTGAATTGGAAGACATTATCCCGCCAACATGGCCGCGGTCAGTTTTGAAAAAACCTCTTCAACGGAATCGCCAGTCTTGGCGCTGGTGCGAAGCATAGTCCATCCTGCGGCGGTTAATTCAGACTCGCGCGCGGCGTCGATTTCCCATTTTTCAGTCAAGTCGCTCTTGTTGAGCACCAGGACAGCGGGGACTTTTCCAGCTTCTTGAATTACGCGTTCATTCAATGCCAGAGCGTCGTCCAGCGTTTGGCGGCGTGTCCCGTCCACCACGAGCAGATAACCGGACATGCCGCGCAGATAGGACATGCGAATTTTCTGGTACACATCTTCGCCGTGAATGTCCCACAAAACGAGGGTGACATCTTCGTTGCCGGCGCGGACCACTTTCTTATCGATTTTCACGCCAATCGAAGTTTGGTATGCATCCGAGAAAATGCTTTCGACAAAGCGGCGGACCAGGCTGGTCTTGCCGACAGAGAATGAGCCGAGCATGCAGATTTTCTTTTGCAGCATTCGAGGGCTCGTTCAGTTTACGGCAGACGTTGGAGTAAATGTGACTTTAAAGGTGACGCTGCGATTCAGGCGGCGGCCTTCCTCGGTGTCTTCGGCGCGCAAAGGCTGCGTGGTGCCGACTCCGCGCGGACGCAGATTCGCCGGCGGAACGCCGCCGCGCAACAACCTGGCGCGGACTTGCTCGGCGCGCTGCTGGCTGAGAAGCTGATTCGTGCCTTCGATGCCGGTGCTGTCGGTGTGGCCGATGAGTTCGATGGAAGTTTGCTCGCCGAGGTGTTCCGCTTGGGCCACGATGTCGCGAATCTGTTTTTGTGCCTGGGCGAATGTGTTTTCCTGGCCGGGCTCAAGTTCGGCTCGGCCGACGGGGAAGAGAAGGAACACGGACTCGATTGCGCTTTGAGGCGCCTTGAGCTGCAATAAGTGTGAATTCTGCAGGTGAGAAGTCTCGACGGTGGCGACCCCGGGAATCAAAGTAGCGCGGTCCGCCACACCGGCGATCCACTGCGGCGAGGCGGTTCCTTCGACGTCCAGCTCGCCCTGATGCTCGGAAAGAGTGACGCCTTCGGGAGGACGCAATAATTGGCGGGCACGTTGGACAACGATGGCATCGTCCAATGAATAGTAAGGCGCCAAATCAAACTCGGCGTTGCTCGGATCCAGGCCTGCATGGCTGAGCAGGACATTGGGGTCCGGCGCGAGCGGGTCTTTGAAGCCTCGTATGTGATAACGGCCGCCTTGCTTGTCATAAGAAATCACTACGATGCCCGGCTGGCCGCGAACGGCGTTCAGGAACCGCGACCATTCCCAGAGGAGATAGCTGGAGTAGCCGATCCAACCGAGGACGAGGATGACCACTATCGCGATGGTCGCGAGTGCGGCGCGCGGTTTCTTTTCTCCAACCGGCTCACGATGCTGCGTGGCGAGAAGGCGCGACAAGAGTTCGTCCGCCGCGTGAAAGGGAGCGGCGTCGCCCTTGAAATTCTCGAGAGCGGAACTATAGCGCTGCTGGATTTCTTCGAGCGCTTCTTCCATCGCGAGCCGATAATCCGGCGGAGCGTGGCCGCGAATCACGGCGGCGATTACGGCGTCGGGGCCGTCTTCAATCCAGACTTCAAGCTCGCCGACGTTCAAGCTGCCCAGTGTTTCCTCGTTCTTCGAATCAAAGGAATCGCGCACGAACTGCTGGATGGCGGAGAGCATGCCGGCAACCATGGAAGGATCCTGCGTGGAAACCGACGTTGCGACGACGTGGCTGAGAACGAGCCCGGTTTGGCGATGAATCAGAAAGACCTGCTCCACGCGATACAGCAGGCTGTGCATCAAAACGATTTCGCCGAAAGATTTTCCTGTGCGGAAGGCTTCGATGCGCCACTTGATTCCCTGGGCTGACAGGCTGTGTTCCAGAGCGGCGTTGAACGATTCCAGCATGGCGCGGAGCGTTTCGGTGATGGATTTTCGAATGGCCGGGCCCATCACCGGGAACAGCGCGTCGGCCAGGACGTGAGGATCTCTGCGGACCGATTCGCGTAGCGTCTCCTGAATGGTGGGAGCCAGCGCCTTGGCCAGAGCGCGTTCACCATCTTTTTTGTCGCGGCGCATGCTGATAGCTTCGGCGACGACGGAGCTGACATCCTCCGCGCGGCGAGCGCGATCTTCGAGGCGTTCCTGAATGTCCGCGATTTCTTCCTGTTCGGGCGCGACGATTAAATGGCGCAGCTCTTCGTAGGCGTGGTTGTTGTCCGGCGGATTTTCCTCTGGTTGCCCCTGCGGGGCGCGGCGTTGGGCTTGCTCAGGCATTTTGAAAGGTTAAGGTTTTTCTCGACGGGCGATTGTGTGTGTCCGCCGAGTGCGTGTTTGGCAGCTCGCTCTACCTACTCCTCCGGCAGCTCGAATTTATTTTTCAGCCGCAGAGAGAATTCAGTGAAGAGGTCGGCAAGAGCGGCGCGGTCGGTTTTTTCATCGCGCAGAACATCCACTTCGCGGTTCAGCGCGGCGGCGGTATCGCGGCGCAGCTTGTCGATTTCCGAGGAAACAGCCTTGGAGTGCTCCAGAAGTTTTGCGCGCAGCTCGCCTTGGCCGTCGGACATTTGCTCTTCGAGCTGCGAGAGCTTTTTCTCGATCACTTTTCCGCCGTCTTTGATTTCGCGCGAAATTTCCTTGAAGGCTTCGGTGCGCTCGGACTTCTCGCTCTTCAACCGGGTGCTGAGCGAATCCACTTCCTGCCGGATAAAGCTGCCCAGAGTGTCGAGGCGCTTGGTCATGTCTTCGCGGAGGGTATCGAGAGCTTTGGTGACGGTGTCTTCGAGGCGCACGAAGCGCTTTTCGTAATCGCGCATCTGCGAGCCGAACAGGATGTCGCGTATCTTGTCTACGTTTGCGCCTTCGGGATTCTCTTTGTTGGAAGCATTATTAGGAACTTTCGCCGGGGATGCCATTTTCCTGCCTCTCCTTTTAGGACCCTTGATGCCCTGCCGGGGGGAGCCTCGTCTGGCCTTCGGGGGCATCCGCG
>PLZZ01000247.1:0-283 GCA_003153585.1 Acidobacteriota bacterium
GTTCGGGTGGCGGAGCTGAATGTGCAGGACCAGCAGAAGCTGGAGTGGCCTGCGCAGTTGGTGGTGGCGAAGGCGTACGTGGATCAGTTGGAGAGGTCGCAGGCTTTGCCGGCGGAGCGAATCGCAGCTCTGCGAGCGGGAATCCGCGACGCAGAGAATTCGCACATGAGCAAGAGCAAAGTGGCGAAGTTGAGCAGCATGGCGCCGTCGTTAGAAAAGAACGCCGCTATGTCGACGAGTCCGGCTGACGCGGCGCGGCTGCATGCTTTGGCGAATATTTTGA
>PLZZ01000247.1:329-3431 GCA_003153585.1 Acidobacteriota bacterium
GTTGTACTTGATGAAGCCCAGTCTTCTGAATTTGTTCATGAAAAAATTCACGCGTGAGCGGGTGGTGCCGACCATTTCGGCGAGCATCTCCTGCGATATTTTGGGGACCATCTTTTGGGGTTTGTCTTCCTTGCCGTAGCGCGCGAGCAGCAACAAGGTGCGCGCCAGCCGTTTCTCGCTGGAGTTAAAAAGCTGATCGACCAAATCCTCTTCCACGCGGATGTTCCTGGAAAGCATGTAAGAGATGAAACGGTCGGAAAAGGCATGTTCCGAGTGGAGGACGCGAATCATTTCCTTTTTTTCGATCAAAAGGGTGGTGGTGACCGTGATGGCAGTGGCTGACCCTATTCGAATCGGCTGACCGGCGAGGCATCCCTCGCCAAAAAAGTCGCCGGGTCCCAAAACAGCGACAACGGCTTCTTTACCGTTTTCGTTGACTACCGAAAGCCGTACAGCGCCTTTCTGAATATATAGAACGTTCTTAGCGGCGTCGCCCTGCGAGAAGATTGCTTCCTTTTTCTTGAACTCTTTGACTTTCCGAGCTACACCGGCGGAATCGAGAAAAGCTTGCGCATCGAAGGCGGGCGCCTTCATGCTTATATTCTTGCTTCTTTTCTCCATCCCAGGAAAAGAAATCCTCAACGGGAATATAACCCGGAATGAGGATTCTTGTCTGTAGGATTTCCTACACTATGGGCGGCTATTTCAGTCCAATCTCGCGATTGTACTGCTGGATAACGGCGTAACACTCGCAGGTGCAGTCTTTGAGTTTTGCCCGGCTCAGAATCTGCACTGCTCCGCGCGTGTACTCGATGATCTGCTTGTCCTGCAAAACGCGAGCTGCCAAGCTCACAGTGGGCCGGTCGGTACCGAGCATGGTCGCAAGGAAATCGTGGGTGATAGCCAGCGTCGGGGAATCCACTCTATCCTGCGTGATGAGTAGCCAGCGCGCGAAGCGTTGTTCGATATTGTGAAGCCGATTACAGGCGGCTGTTTGCGCGAATTGCATTCCCTGGACTACTGCGTAGCGGGTCAGAATCCGTTGAAGCTCCGGAGCTGACTGCAAAACGCTTTTCAATGCGCCGATTTTCAACCTGAATCCGTCTCCGGCGATTTGCACGATTTCGCGCACTTGGTTTCTGTTTATGCCAACCGCCGCCTGCACTCCGGCAAATCCTTCCTTGCCAACTTCTCCTACTTCAACAGTCCTTCCGTCTTCGGTCGCGATTACGAGAGAGACCATGCCTGAATTCGGAAAATGCACAAACTCCAGCGGCTGGCCTGGTTCGTAGAGACTAAGATGCGGAGGCATGCTGAGAAACTCCAGGTGAGGAAGAATCAGCGCGTATTCCTTGTCGGAAATTGACAGGAGGATCTTGTTGCCTACACGGTTTCCCGTGGAGGTGGTCCGTTCGTTCGGCTGCATGATTGAAAATCTCTCCTTTTACCCACAACGTTGCTGCCAGCGAACGCAGAATCGGGATATCTACAGGGACTTTTGACTGCCACAGCCTGCTGTAAATAGAAGGGTCAAAGACGCAACCCGACGAACCGTGCTTAGAGGCGTGGTGAACCCTGGATCAGCTCGCAAGCCGTACCGACGTTACCTTGGTAGATGTTTCCTGCTTTAGACCAAGTACGACGCGCCCATTAACCTGTCCCTTCTTGAGGCGGGTGAACACGTCATTGATGGATTCAAGCGGCAAGACCTCAATCGTCGCCTTCACTTTGCCCTCTGCGGCGAACGCAAGCGACTCTTCGAGGTCCAAACGGGTGCCAACGATGGAGCCGCGTATGGTGTAGCCGTTCAGAACTAGGTCGAAAATCGAAACGGGGAATTCTCCCGGTGGCAGGCCATTCAGCACGCAAGTGCCGCCACGACGAAGCATACCGACCGCTTGCTTGAAGGCGATGGGCGAAACCGCCGTTACCAGCACTCCGTGCGCCCCGCCGATTTGCTTTTGAATTTCCTTGGGAGGGTCCTGGGTTTTCGCATCAATTGTGATTTCAGCTCCCAGCTTCTTCGCCAGCGCCATCTTTTCCGGACCCAGGTCAACTGCGGCGACGTGCAGCCCCATAGCCTTAGCGTACTGGATGGCCACGTGTCCCAGGCCGCCTATTCCAGTGATCACCACCCATTCACCGGGCCGCGCCTCGGTCATCTTCAATCCTTTATAGGTAGTGACGCCGGCGCAGAGGATGGGCGCGGCATCCACGAGCGAAAGATTTTTGGGAATTCGTCCCAAGTAATCCGCCTGGCCCAATGCGTACTCCGCAAAACTTCCGTTCACCGAATATCCGGAGTTCTGCTGCTCGGGGCAGAGCGTTTCCCATCCGGAAAGACAGTAGTCGCAATGCCCACACGCGCTGAACAGCCATGCGGTTCCGACGCGGTCGCCTTCGTTTAAGTGCGTGACCCCGGAACCGAGGGCCACGACGATGCCCGCCCCTTCATGCCCAGGGATGAATGGCGGGGTTGGCTTAATCGGCCAGTCGCCGTCCGCGGCATGCAGATCTGTGTGACACACTCCAGTCGCAAACACTTCAACGAGTGCCTGCCCTGGACCAGGCGTTGGGATGGGAACTTCGCGCAAGACCAACGGTTCTCCAAATTTTTCAACGACAGCCGCCTTCATAGTTTTTTTGTTTGGCACGTCTCATCTCCGTCTTTCTCGAACTGTTACCACGGTAGCCCCGGCCCGAGCAGCCGTCTGTATCATTTGGCACAGTTGGGTGTGAGTGTGCTTCCTAGCGACCTGTGATTTAATAGAGCAAGAGGGATGCTCATGGGCGAGGCAAACGACGAGCGGTGCGGAAAATGCGGAGCGGAGATAGACCCCACTCGCCGAGTTGACTTCACGTTGAAAGATGGTACGCGGGTTTGCGATTCTTGCTTTGTAAAAGGGACGGCGAGCCCCACACACCCGAGCGAAAAATCGTACTGAATTTATGCCTGCGCAATACTGATTAGAAATTTATCGTGGAATTCAGAAGCGTGCCGCGCATTCGCAACCTCACGAAAATCAAAAGCCGAAGAGTGCGGCCCCCGCAAAGCTAAGCGTTCAACTAATGAGTTTGAGGGTGCGTCCCGTAACCGAGGAA
>PLZZ01000008.1:0-2132 GCA_003153585.1 Acidobacteriota bacterium
TCGTGCAATACAGGCAGCGCCTGCAGAACCACACTTTGGTTTCCAGCCTCGCATCTCGCAACGAAACCACTGCCGCGCCGCAGCCACCGCTTCCGCAGCCTGCGCCGGCGTATGAAGTGCAAGAGTCTGTTCGGCAGGCCGAGAAAGAAAAGCAAGCGCAGGTACAAAAGCAGGCGCGGGAACAAAACTGGGCGCTCTCGAACCGCGCGGATAATTCGGCTGAGAACATGTTAGTCCGCCCAACGAATCCAGCCTCGCCCGCGCCCCGCGCCATGCGCGGCGCGCCTTCGGGAACTTCGGCGGGTGGCAGAATCCGTTCCGGTTCTACCGTCGGCGTGGCTCCCAAAGTTGCGCCCTCAGCGCCGCGCAATACTTTCGCCATTGCGCATGACTCAAAGAGCGCGCCCCAAGCGGCAGCAAAGCCGGCTCCAAGCGCGAGCCCGGCTCAATCCGCTGAAGCCTCTTCCTCTTCGCAGACGGTCGAGGTGCAGGAGTCGCAGGCCGCACCCCTCACGCCGACCGCAAAAGCTCAGGCTTCGGATCAGCTCGACGAAAAGCAAAAAGAGCTGCCATCACAATCCGATTCCTCCAAGAGCTTAAGCGTGCTCAAGGGCAAGAATGTCGCTGCCGCAAAGAGCGCGTCCGGCACGCGACGCATTCCACGCTGGAGCATCAGCGCGGATGGTGCCTTGCAGCGCTCCCTCGACGACGGCAAAACGTGGTTGGACGTGAACGTGAACTCGGAGCTGCCATCCGGCGCATCAAAAATGGCGGTCACCGCTGAGCCTGAGAATAGGAAGAAAAAAGTTCAGGCTCAACCGAGCCCGAGCCCGGTATTCCGCGCCGTCTCAGCCCAAGGCGCCGAAGTTTGGGCTGGCGGCTCGGCGGCGATGCTTTACCATTCAGCCGACTACGGCGCTCATTGGACCCGCGTACTTCCGTTCTCATCCGGCGCTGCGCTCACCGGAGACATCACCAGCGTCGAGTTTTCCGACCCGCAACACGGCAGAGTCCTAACCTCCGCAGGCGAAGTCTGGATCACCGCTGACGATGGCCAATCCTGGCGCCAACAATAATTCCTCCGGCGATTTTCAACTTTCCGAGCAATTCGAACCGAAAATAATCCGCATGCCTCGATTATCTTGATGCAAAATATCGCGTCCGAAGAATCTCATGGCGAGAAAACATTTGCCCACTGCGAATGTCAAAAAACGAAACGTAACCAGGGCCTCGAAGAAATTCTTCGCGGTCCTGGGCCCCGGATTGATCACCGGAGCAGCCGACGATGATCCGTCGGGAATCTCCACCTATTCCGTCGCCGGAGCAGCCTACGGCTATGCCACGCTGTGGATCGCGCTGCTGACTTTTCCGCTGATGGTGGCGATCCAACTGATGTGCGCGCGGCTCGCGATGGTCACCGGGTGCGGGCTGGGAGCCGCGGTGCGGAATTATTATCCGCGTTGGGTGCTGTGGGGCGCCTGCTCGATTCTGGTTGTCGCCAACGTCATCAACATCGGCGCGGATCTCGGCGGCATGGCGGAGGCCACGCAGCTTGTCACCGGCGTGCAACCGCACATNNTTTTTCGCTCACGTCAATTGGAGGCAAGCGCTGGCGGTGACGTTCCTGCCGCGCATGGAGTGGTCGCGCGGATTCCTGGCGGTTCTGGTGGCAATTCTCGGAACCACGATTTCTCCCTATCTCTTCTTTTGGCAGGCAGCGGAGGAAGTGGAGGAAGAGCGAACCAAGCACCCCACGCTCGCCCAGCGCAAGGGCTCGACCGAAAGGGAATTGAACAGCGCGCGCGCCGACACCATCACCGGCATGTTCTTTTCCAATCTCATCATGTATTTCATAATCCTCACCACCGCCGCCACTCTGCATGCAAACGGCCACACGCACATCACCACCGCTCGGCAAGCCGCTGAAGCCTTGCGTCCGCTTGCGGGCAATTGGGCTTATCTGCTTTTCACTCTGGGCTTGATCGGCACCGGAATGTTGGGCGTGCCGGTGCTGGTGGGCTCCTGCGCTTATGCCGTGACGGAAGGAGCAGCGTGGCGCGGCTCCATGTCCGACAAGCCAAAAAGCGCGCGCGAATTCTACGGAGTGATGGCCGTGGCCATGGCCTTGGGCG
>PLZZ01000008.1:2244-8856 GCA_003153585.1 Acidobacteriota bacterium
TGACCGCACGCGTAGATTTCACTTGTCCGGACACGCTGCCAGCTCAGACGATTGGTGGTGGTTAACTAGTCCGGTTCGGTTTACCTGTAACGGCTTGACTTCGCTTGTCTGCGGGTCAGAATAGAAGCCACACTATTCTTCTGGTGTAAGAACACCCCTTCCTGTCGATATTCGGCAACCAGAAATCTCTAGCCAACGCCGGGGCTGAAAGAAAGCCTCCTAGTATATTTCGTGCCACCGGAGCCGAAGTCTTGTCCTCGCATGAGATAGCAGTGGTCAGTTCATACGACTACCGCCTGGTGGCCTTGTCCATTCTCATCTCCTTACTCGCTTCCTACGCCGCTCTCGAAATCGCTGGGAGGGTGAGCTCGGCGAGAGGCATGGTTCGCGCTTTGTGGCTTGGCTGCGGCGCAGTGGCCATGGGTGTGGGGATATGGTCAATGCACTATGTGGGGATGCTGGCCTTGCGCCTGCCGATCCCGGTTCGATACGACTGGCCGACGGTATTGGTTTCGCTACTAGCTGCGGTCCTGGCATCTGCCATCATGTTTTTTGTGGTGAGCCGAAGGAAGATGGGGTTCATTTTAGCGATAGTCGGCAGCGTTTTCATGGGCAGCGGAATCGCAGGGATGCATTACATTGGCATGGCGGCGATGCGGCTGCAAGCCGTGTGCCACTATTCGAAACCAATTGTGGCGGCCTCCATTGCGATGGCAATTTTGATTCCGCTGGTTGCGCTGTCAATGGGGTTCCACATTTCCGGAGAAACGGCGACGGGTGGCCGGCGCAAGGCATTGAGCGCGCTTGTGATGGGTCTCGCAATTCCAGCGACGCACTACACCGGAATGGCGGCTGCCAGCTTCACGGGATCCGCGTCCGTGCAGGACAATCTGTCGCACGCATGGAGCGTCTCCACGCTGGGGATTGTCGCGATTGTTGGGGTGACAATACTTCTGCTCGGCTTCACCGTGATTACCGCGCTATTGGACCGCCGATTTTCCGACGAAGTGCAGCAAAGCCAGTCACTGCTGGCGCTGCTGCTGGAGTCTGCGCCAGAATCTATTTACGGAATCGATACACATGGTTCGTGCACGTTTTGCAATCAGGCCTTTTTGCAAATGACGGGCTACCAATCATTCGCGGACTTGCGGGGAAGGAACGTGCACGACGTGATTCACCATACGAGGCCAGAAGGGACTCCGTACCCGGTGAGCGAATGCCGTATCTACGAGGCGTTTCGTCTTGGCAAAGGTACGCACGTTGATGACGAAGTGCTGTGGCGCAAGGACGGGAGCAGCTTTCCAGCAGAGTACTGGTCTCGTCCGCTTCGCCGGGACGGTGAAATAATCGGGACCGTGGTGACATTCGTGGACGTCACCGAGCGCAAGCGAGCCGAGGAAGTCTTACGCGACGCAAGGGACGCCGCCGAAGCCGCGAACAATGCAAAAAGCGCGTTTCTGATGATCATGAGCCACGAACTTCGTACTCCCATGAATGGTATTTTCGGAATGACCGAGCTCGTTTTGGACTCGGAGTTAACCGCCGAACAGCGCGAATATTTGGGCATGGTGCAAACTTCCGCGGGATCTCTCCTGTCCATGATCAACGACATCTTAGACTTTGCGCAGATTGAAGGCGGAACACTGAAGCTCGAATCGATGCCCTTTGGCCTCCGAGAAAGCCTGGGTGAAACAATTAAGGCACTCGGTGTTCAAGCGCAGCAGAAGAGCTTGGAATTGCAATGGAAAGTTCGACCAGACGTTCCGGAAACCGTAGTTGGTGATCTAAGCCGCGTTCGTCAGATCTTGAAGATTCTGATCGGCAACGCCATTAAGTTCACGAAAGAGGGCGGCGTGTCTATCACGGTGGACAAAGATTCGCATGAAGACGAAGACTCTTGCTTGCACTTCATGGTGAAAGACACTGGAATCGGAATCGCCGAGGACATGCAGAAAAAGATCTTTGAGCCATTCTCGCAAGCCGACGGATCCGTGACTCGAAACTACGGCGGCACGGGAATGGGCCTAAGCATATGCTCGAAGCTTGCGACCGCGATGGGCGGAAAGATATGGGTCGAGAGTGAACCGGGGACAGGCAGCACGTTTCATTTTACACTGCGGCTACCTTCGCAAAGGTGGACCTGCTCGGCGTCAAGCGACTGCTAACGACGACAGGAGGCACCACTCAACCTGCTTTAAATCGACTCGCAACTACATGCCTGATTAACGCGCTTACCATAGCCATGCTCGCCACATCTTGAATGGATTCTGCGAGCTGATTAATACAACGATCGTTGAAGCCTGCCCAGAGCGGACAGAAGTTGTCGGCCTACTAAATTCTCTGTGTTGCGTTTCTTGGGCATAAGTTCGACGGTTCTGCTAATATCCACGACATTTGAAGGAGGTTACTCTAATGTCCAGTACGCAACCTGTTAGAAATCCGGACTTAAGCATTGCTTATGTTCGCGAGATTTTCAAGAACCTGGAATCTGGCGATGGCCAAGGGTTCTTCGACCATGTGGCGGACGACGTGGATTGGATCGTCGAGGGAACTCATCCTCTTGCCGGTCACTATCACAGCAAGGCCGAGTTCGTCGCACATACCTTTGATAAGTTGGCAAAGGTTCTACCCAAAGGGACGGAACTGCATGTGGAACACGCGCTGGTAAGTGGTGACTGGGCAGTGGTCGAGCTGCATTCCGAGGCCATCGCTAAAAACGGTTTCAGGTTCGATAACCGTTATTGTTGGCTGTGTCGCTTTGTGAATGGCACGATCGTTGAGGTTCGAGCGTACCTCGATTCCGCGCTTGTTGCTCGCCTTTTCGAGGAGAATCCGATTTAGCGGAATAAAATTCCTGCGACAAGAGTCCTAAGACGCTGAAAGACAAGGGAGGATGCCATGACGCAACTCGCTCGCCGAAAACTCTTGCACGGAGCGGGTATCCTGGCCGCTTCTATGACCGCAGCGAACAGAGTGATGGCTAAAGTTTCGCCTGGCGGCACTCCTGGCCAGGGCGAGAATCCGTGCCCGGAGAAGCCCAAGCCGATCATCACTGGCACCAGCCAAACTGAAGGCATCGCAAAATTCGCGAGTAGAACGACCTATGAGGATTTGGCTCCTGAGCGGCGGGAACGACTCAAGCTCAGTATCCTGGATTCGTTAGCTTGCGCCATCAATGCCATCGGAGCGCCGCCAATTGTGGCGTGCTTGGAGAATGCAAAACAATTCGGCGGTTCGGATGCGAGATGCTCTCTGATCGGCGGCGGGAAAGCCAACGTCGTCTATGCATCCCAGTACAACACGGCGCTCGTGCGTTACATCGATTTCATGGACAGTTACCTCAGTGGGATAGGGCTCTGCCACCCCTCAGACAACCTGGCATCGATCATCGCCACATCCGAGCACGCCGGACGATCGGGCAAAGAATTCCTGACTGCCCTGGCCGTTGCCTACCAGGTCGAAGCGGTGCTAACCGCAAACTGCCCATTCATGCCGGATGGGTTTGACCTCACGACGCAGGTGTCTTTCTCCATAGCCGCGGGAGCTTCCAAAGCGCTGCAACTAGATGAGGCGAAGTCGGGCTGGGCTATTGAAATATCCGGATGTGTCATTCCACTGCTGGTCGCTCGCACTACACCGATCTCGCAGTGGAAAGGCTTGAACTCCTCCCAAGCTGCATTGGGGACCATTCAAGGGGTCTTCCTTGCGTCTCGCGGCGTAACTGGCCCGAAGTATGTTATCGAGGGAGCGGAAGGGCTTGCGCAAGCGCTCGGTAAACCGGTGCAGATTGACTGGGACCAGGTCAAACTGGATTGCTTCGATCAGCTCTCATTGAAGAGCTACAACAGCGCGGTTCCCACACAATCCGCCATCTTCTGCACGCTCGAACTGCACAAAGCTCACCCATTTAATCCGGCGGATATCGTCAGTGTTGACGCCGAGGTCTTCCAGGACGCCTACGATTTCACGGGAGGTGGACGCTTCGGTCCGAAGAAAAACGTGCACACAAAAGAGGATGCTGACCACAGCCTCCCGTACCTCCTTGCCGTCGGGCTCCTGGATGGAGATGTCCAGCCGGCGCAGCTCGAGTCCGGCCGAATTGCAAAATCAGACGTGCAAGACCTGCTGCAAAAGGTCACGATCAGACCAAACGCTGCCTTTACGGCCCATTACCCGGCCGAGGTTATGAGCCGCGTGACAGTCCGGCTCAAAAACGGCGAGTCCTTCAATCACGACGTGTCGTCCTATCCCGGTGCCTCCAACCAACCATTTACCTGGGCGCAGGTCGAGGCAAAGTTCGACAAACTATCGTCTAGTAATTCCACCGCGAAATCGCGCCAAGCCATCAAGAACGCCGTGCGCTCGCTTGAAGACATTCAGACGAGCGAACTGACGAGAGCACTCAGCGAACTCAATAGCTGATTTGAAGACGCGCTCGTGCGCCTCTGTCTACTTCTCAGACGCGCGGAGTAGGGCAACATCTGACTGGGTGTGCCCACGAAGCAACGCCAGCTTGCTGCCGTCGAACGACCAGCCAAAATCACCGATCATTTCGGATTTGAAATTGGTCAGCTGCTTTCCCGGCGAGCCATCGAGGGGCTGGAGCCAGAGGTTGTCGGCAAGCTTATCGCGAAACGGATATAGCACGGCTTTGCCGTCGTGGGTAAATCGCGTGGGACCGTCAGGCGCTCGCTGCAATGGCGCGAGTTTCGTGTTTTGCGGGGAATCAACAGACACCAGTGCGAGCATCATCTGAGGACTGGGACCCGAAGTAGCAGTCGCAAACGCCGCGAGATTTCCGTTCGGAGCGATATCAAATCCGTAAGGCGCGAAGAGGTCGGAAACACGTTCAGATTTTCCGCCTTCGATCGCTACTTTGCGCAACTGGCCGCCATTTGCCATGTCAAGGTAATACACCGAGCGACTGTCAGGAGAGCAACGGCAACGCTGGTCGAGCCTCCCGTCACTTATCTGCTTGGGATTGCTTCCATCCGAATCCATCCGCCAGATCGTGGAGCTGATCGAACCGATGGCGCCTGCAACTACGAATACTACGTATCGGCCATTGGGGCAGGCAGACGGCCCGAACACCAGTACATTCCGTTCGAGTGCTGTCAGCGGAGTCCGCTGGCGCGAATCGAGATTGAAAAGGTCCAAGCTGGATTGGCCATGAGGCAGAATCATTTGTCCCGCCGGCGTCCAGGTAAAACCCAGCAAGAAAACTGTTGCACCGCCGGAGTAGGCGCCGGAAGTAAGCTGCTCGGCTTGGCTGGCGTTCAACTGTGAGGCCGAAGCCAGGAAAAGATCGTAATTGGTCTGGCCAACAACGGTCGCCAGGGTACGCCCGTCAGCAGTGAGACGGAGGTCGGAATAGTCGTTCAGGTCATGGGTGACGCGACGAAGTGTGCCGGCAGGAAGAGAGATTTCCACGATTTGATTGCGCATGTAGTTGGTCTCTTTGTCGCGCAAAAGGGCAAGCAAGCCTGAGCCATCCGCCAGCCATGTTGGCCGCTCCAAGTAACCGCTGTCCACGTAGAGCAGAGTTTGCTTACCGGTGAGTGCGTTCACGGCCACCAGACCACTCAAGGAATCCGATGTGGGCTCGCTAATCAGGCACACGATGGTTTTGCCGTCCGGCGACCACGCCGGTTGAGCCAGAAATTTATCGGCGCTGCCGGTCACCAGGTCAGTCTCGTTGCCCGTTTCCAGCGAATGAACTACCAAACGGAACTTGCCGGGATCAGTCTTGTTGGCAGCGGTGTAAGCAAAGTTCTGGCCGTCAGGAGAAAAAGTGATGTCCGAGGATGCACCGGTGAGAAGTTTTTGCGGAGTCCCGCCCAGGACTGGGACGCGATACAGTGCGTCCTGCGCCTGGCCCGTCTCGCGGCCGACAAAATAAACGTAATCGCCCTCCGGAGAAAATTGGACCCGGCCGTAGCTGAACGGTCCGGGAGGTATGATCTGCGTGTTGCTGTTTGCCAACTGATACTGCCACTTCACGGGTGTAGGCACGTTGCGCAGCCAGAGACTTTGCTGGCCATTGTCATCTTCCACGTTCACGATGTACTTGCCGTCGCGTGAAANNCCGATCAACAGAATGGCAATCAAGCTCGTGAGGCCGACTCCCAGTTTATGCTCGCGGGCCGCGGCCACTACGACCGAGCTGCTTGAAGTATGCGGAGTCGAGGGTGCTGGCCCTTGCTGGGTCCTGAGACTCGAAGGCGCGGTGTCCAAGCGCGGCGTGTGGCCCGACTCGCTGTCGCGCTTCAGACGCTGCAAGTCCGATCGCATGTCCGATGCATGTTGATAGCGGAGCTTCGGGTCTTTTTCGAGCGCACGGGTAATGACGTCTTCCAGTTTGGGCGGTACCTGCGGATTCAGGCGCACCGGAGCGACTGGCGTGCGATTCAGAATGGCATCGAAGATTTCTGCCGAGGTGTTCCCCGAAAACGTTTGTTTCCCCGTGGCCATTTCGTAGAGCACCAAACCAAAAGAAAAAATATCTGTGCGCCCATCTAGTTCTTTCCCGCGCGCCTGCTCCGGCGACATATATGCCAGCGTCCCCATGGCCGCGCCCGGCGTGCTCAACTGCATCGCCTCCTGTGTCAGCGT
>PLZZ01000253.1 GCA_003153585.1 Acidobacteriota bacterium
ATTCATCGTCGGCTAATTGAACGGACGCGGAGATTATCTGCTGGACGCCCACTGCCGTGGAATCCGGCTGCGACGCGGCTAGGCGCAAGAAAATCTCCCAATGCCTGGCGGCAGCGGCGTGTTCGCCTTTTCGATCGAATGCTTCGGCGAGATAGAGCTGCGCGTTCGTTTGATTTGGATTTACGTCCACCGCTTTTTCCCAAGACTCCACGGCCTCATCGGGATGACCTAGGCGCGCGGCCAGCAATCCGTAATTCACCAGAGCGTCCACATCGCGTGGAAATATTTGCAGCATTTTCTGGTAGTGCGCATAAGCATCGGGATAGCGGCCGTCTTCGATCATGGCGCGAGCGTACTGATGCTGTAGGCCAATGTTTTGGGGACTGAGCGCGACGGCTTGCTGCAGCGTGGCGACGGCTTCGTCACGCTTTCCCGCGCTTGATTCCGCGGATGCGATGCGGGCTTTGAGAGCGCTGTCGTAGGGATTCATTTCCGCCGCACGGTGGAGGGCGGAAAGATTTTCATTGTCATTGCTGAGGGCGAAATGGATCTGGTCAATGCCACCCCACAGAAAAAGTAAAACGGCGAGACTGATGCCGAATGCCGGCGCCTGGAAAAAGCGGCCGCCAGACCAACGCGAAACGCCGGGCGTCTTAGGCTGCACTTTTTGCGACGCCGGCTGGGTTAGGCCGGGGATCACAGATTTTCCGCCGGGGTCAACGAGCAATGAGGCGACGCGCGAATCGCGCAGCTTCCACAAGGCGCCNNTAATGGAAGAGATAGCTGACAAGCCAAGGGCCGGGAATGAACAGAGCGATGCCGCCGGCCACGAGCGTTGCGAAATAGACCCACAGGTGCCAATTCGATTGGCCTGCCGCGCGGGCTTCGCGACGCTGGTAGTAGCTGGTAATCCATATATATTGCGTGGAGTGAAGGACGGCGAGGATTCCACTGCTGTAGCGCGTTTGCGGCACCTGATAAGCGGAGCGCAATTCGAGAAGCGTGGGCAAAACGAACCAGAGGAATTGGGTTATCGCGAGAGTGACCGGCGCGATCATGGCGTGAATCCCGTGCTTGCGTACCATGCGTTGGAAACCAAGCCAGGTGAAGACGGCAAAGGCTCCGCCCAGCGCGAGACGCAGAGGAAAAGTGATTTTCGAGGGCAAGCCGAGCGAAAGAATCAGGGGATCGTTCGAGCCGCCGGTTTCAAAACTGGCGAGCAGCATCACGTAGGATGCAACAAAGGCGGCGCGCAACCAGCGACGCTCGGTTGGAGTGACTTCCGCGCCGCTTCGCCGGGCGAACATCATCAGCAAACCGTAGTTCTGGCCGCTGTAATGCCACGGGCTCCAGCAAATGTAGAGGGTGAAGACCCAGGGAAAGAGGCGGGGAGACGCGTGCATCAGGACGGCGGTGAGCGCAAGCAGCAACGTGATGTGCAGGGTGAAGAATTTGTACTTCTCGAAATTTTCGCGCGTGTGGTAGGCACGATAAATCGTGGCCATGAAATGCGGATAATTGAAAATGATTGCGAGTGCATAGAAGGCGACGGCCCAGCCGTGCGTATGCGTTGGCGTCATCCACATGGCGACACCCAGAAGCGGGGCGGACCACGCGCCGCAGCCTACGAGCAGGTCGAGCCAGGGACTGTAAATCCACGGAGCGGATGGCTTGGGAGGGCCGCTGGGAGGGATGGGCACAGCACCGGCGGAAGAGGGTATGGTTTCGGTTTGTACCAATGTGGTCAAGCTGAATGCCTCACAACTGAATCTGAACTCGGCTCTCGGCAACGGGCGTGCACGGTTCAGCGCGCGTAGCGAGGTCTAAAGCGGAGTTTACTTCGGCCCGGAGGTTCTCGCGATTCACACTGGCGCGCGCATGTAGAAAGGGTAACTTCGGATAGAGGGAAAAAGGCGTGGCTAGATGCGTTTTGCTGCTTGGGATTTTCCCCAGACGAAAACGAAGACGCCCATGGCCAGCAGCAATATTGTGAGGCCGATAATTTTTACGACGGCCAGAAGTTTGTGCGGATCGTCTTCCGCGGGGATCACGGAAAAGGCAATGGTGATCAGCGTGGTGGTAAAGCCGAGTATGCCGACTGCTTTTGCGACCGGGCGGCCGCCTGGAATTCGCATGATATCCGGGCCTGGCGGTTCGCGTTGCAAACGGATCAATGAAGCGAAGACAAACAGGTAAGGAATGAAATACGAAATGATTCCCATGCTTACCAGCACTTCGTAGGCGCCATAGACGCTGGTTCCGGCTTGGCCGAGCAAGATGAAGATGACTCCGCACGCGGCCTGGACGAGAAGAGCGACGTACGGCGTTCCCCAATTGGGATGAATGCGCGCGAAAGCGGGAGGAAGATAGCGATCGAGTCCGGCGACGAAAGGAAGACGCGCGGAAACGGCAAGCCACGCGCCCATCGCGCCGAGATTGCTGACGGTGATGAGCAAGGCGGCAAATGAAACGATTCCAATCGCGACGGCACCCGAGAGGCCGATGCGTTCCACGGATTTCGCAATGGCTTGCATGATTCCCTGCAGGCCACTTACTTCGCCGGCAGGGAGCGCGATGAGTACGGCAACGGTGCCGAGAATGTATCCGGTGGTGACAAACGCACCTCCGACAAGCAAACCTCTGGGAAGATTTCTGCGCGCGTTGTGGATTTCGCCACCGAGAAAAGAGGCGGATTCGGAACCGCCCAGGGCGAAAACGATGGTGGCCAGGAAGAGAACGTCGCGAAAGTGCATATGCGGGATCATCGTTAGGTGCGTGAAGGTGGTCGCGGACCCAAAGTGATGCCAGGCAACGCCCGCAATTCCAAAGAGAATTGCGATAGGCATCCAAGTGCCGAGGGCGCCGAGGTTGTGCAGCCACTTACCGACGGAGAGACCGATGAGGTTCAGAAAAGTCGCGAGTGCGAGGCCGAGGAGCGCGAAAAGCAGAAAGTACGTTTTATTATTTGAAAGGGATTGCCAGCGAGCGGGACCTATATAGAGCGCGTTGCCGGCGGTGAAATAAAGGATGGCGGGATAGTAAGGAAGATTGCTGGCCCAATACGTCCAGCCGGTGATGAAGCCAGGGAATTCTCCGAAGGCGCGCTTGGACCATACGTAAAGGCCACCCTCCTGCGGGTAGCGCGAGGAAAGCTCCATCACTGAGAGCGCAAGCGGAAGGTAAAACGCGCACCATGCAATCAGCCATATAACGACGGCGCTCGCGCCTACGGTCGCAGCAGTCGCAATCCAGCGGAGGCTGATGCCGGTGACGATGTAAAACAATACCAAGTCGCGAAAACCCATCGTCCGGCGCGGACGGTTTGGGATCTCGGCTTCGCTCATGGGGGATTCCGCTGGAGCCATCGGCTTTAGCCCGACATCATGCTCCGAGGAGATTTAGAAAGCGAGAGCGTTCGCGCTATTGCGCTTTTCCGCGGGCTTTGGTTTTGTCGTCGTGGCCATAATATTCGTAGGCGGACATGGGTTTTTCGCCGCCCTTCTTCCAGACGCGATCGTCGGCGGGAATTTTCCCCAGAGCACGCGCCATCTCGCGTATATGCGTGGCTACCGCGCCACAGCATGCGCCGATATAGTTGACGCCGATTTCGCGGGCTTTGACTGCATAGTCTGCCATCTCACGGCGCGTGAGCTGATAGGGTTCAAGCTGATCGGGGAATGCTGCGAGGCTAGTGAAATCGCGATGATCGTGCGTGGTGCGATAGGCCACTGGCTGGCAGCCGATGTAGCCCTTAACGGCTTTGCGCATTTCAGCCATCAGCGGGAGGGTGTGTTCGGGGCTGCGCAGGCAATTGATGCCCACGATGTCCGCACCGGCGTCCGCGAGAGCTTTCGCGACATCGGCGGCTTTTTTGCCGTCGGGCGTTACGTCTTCATTTTCGAAGCAGACGGTGACCATCACGGGCAATTTTGTGCGCTTGGCTCGCTCGACGGCGAGCAAGGCTTCGCCGAGAAACGAAAACGTTTCACCGATGATGAAATCAACGCCCTCGGCGACTTGTACGTCGAGCTGCTCGTCGAAAGTCTTGCGCACGCGGTCAGCCGCGGCTTTATCGTTTGGCTCGTACATCCAGGTGAGGCTGAGATTTCCAGCAACGAGGCAGCGGTCTTCAGCTGCTTTCTTTGCGATGCGGACTGCGGCACGGTTTAACTCCTCGACGCGCTCTTCCATGCCGACGGTTGCGAGCTTGTCACGGCTGGCATAGAACGTGAGCGCTTGGAGCACTTCCGCACCGGCGTCGCGAAATTCGCGGTGGAGTTCGAGCAGCGCGTCAGGGTTGTTCAGCGCTACTTCGGGAGTGAACGGGCCGGCGCGCACGCGCCCGCGCTTTTCCAGTTCGAGCAAATACCCGCCGTCCCCTAGGACAGGGCCTTCAGCCAGCTTCTCCAGAATTCCCTTNNCGCGGCGTTGTAGCCTGGGGCGCCGGTCACTCCACCGCCCGGATGCGCACCTGCGCCGCAGAGATAAAGGTTCGCGATGGGGGTGCGGTATTGCGCCCACCCAGCAACCGGGCGCATGAAGAACAGCTGATCGAGCGAAAGGTCGCCGTGGAAAATATTTCCTTCCGTGAGGCCGTAGGTGCGCTCGAGATCGAGAGGGGTGAGGACTTGGCGCGCGAGGATCGAGTTCGGAACGTTGGGCGCGTACTGGGCGATCTTTTTCACGACGCGATCNNGAATCGACGTTGGATGCGACCACGCAATCGACCCACAACTCTTCGGGAATTTCGCCAAACTTTGCGATGTCATAACAGCGCTCGGCGAATTGAAGCGATGGCACCAAGGTGAAAAGGGAGCGTTGCGGCGGGGTCCAATCCCGCGGCATGCCTGCAACGCGAGGCTCTTCGCTCAGGACGAAATTAACTTTCGCGCATGGCCCGTCCATCTTGATGCCGGCGACTGCGTGGCGGAAATCCTCGGGTAACTGATTTGCTTCGACTAGGCCCAAAAAAGTGCGCTTCGGATCCGCATTGGAAAGAACCAGGCGGCTGGAAATCTCGGTACCGTCTTCGAGGAAGACGCCGCGCGAGAGTCCGTCGCGAACATCTATTTTCGCGACGGGAGAGGAGGTGAGAATTTCGACTCCGAGTTTGCGAGCGGCCGAAGCCAGAGCCTGCGTGATGGCACCCATGCCGCCGATCACGTGGCCGTAGAAGCCCTGNNTTGCGATCGAGAAAATCGCCGAGGCTGCCGGTGAGAAATGAAACGAGCTGGGCAACTTCTTCACCGCTCATCCCACGAAAACGTTTTCCTACGCGCAGAAGTTCCCACCATCCTTCGGCGCCGCGGAAGGAGGGCTCGGGAGGCGGCTCCAGAAAAAAGGGCTGCAGGTAGCGCGCCAGCTTTTTGAGCTGCTCATCGACGCGAACAAAAGTATCGGCGTCGCGCGCGGACAGCGTTCGAAATTCCTGGATGGCGCGCGCGCGATCAGCCCACCAGGGCACGACCTGCCCGTCGGGAAAAGGGACAACNNGTGACGCAACAGCCGCCGACAATTTCACGGCGCTCGAGAACGAGGGTGGACAGCCCACCGCGCGCCAAGTAAGCGGCGGCCGTCAGTCCGTTGTGGCCCGCGCCGACGACAATCGCATCATAGGACTTGCGCAAGGGAGGCATGTAGATTAGTATGACCGCCAGTCACAGAAAATACTGCTGCGCTTAGATAGCATATATGGGGAAAAAATGAAATGACAGCTTCCACGAATGACCTACGGTCAAAGCAGGATGTTTTCAAGCAACGACCTGCAATTTTGGAGTCATCGGTTCTGGATCGGCCCGGCCGAGCTGCGCCGCGTACGGAGGCAAAGCGCGCGCGGATCGTGAACGCCGCGATGCAACATTTTGCCGAGCACGGATACCATGCCGCGCGAATCGAGGATCTTTCCGCGCAGTTGGGTGTAGCGAAAGGTTCGATTTTTCAATATTTCGGCAGCAAGGGCGGATTGTTTCTGGAAGCTTACAAAAAGGCGGTGCGGTCTTTTCCGACTTATCTGGATTCTCCGCCGCAGATTCGCGAGAAAGGTTTTTTTGAGATCCTGCGCTACTGGCTGCTGAAAACCGAACGGCTGGTTCGCGAGGACTGGATTCCCTATCGCGTGGCGCTGCTGGGCAATTACGGCGTGGATTTGAGTTTGAAGCGGGAGATCAACCGGTTCCTGCAGACAGAGGATCCCTACGGCAGCGCGGCGTTCGTGCGCCTGGGAATTGCGCGCGGAGAAGTTCGGTCAGATGTTGATTCGACGCTGACCGTTTCGATTCTGGACTGGACCATGGAACGATTTCAGGATGCCCTGCTGACGGAGGAACTCGATCCGGGGCTTTTCCCGCATCCCGCGGATGCGGAGAAAAATAAAGCAAGGATCGATCAATTTCTGCTGGTATTGCACGGAGCGATCGGGGTCTAGGAGAGGAGAAATTGCATGGAAAAGACGGTGAAGGAGATTCTGGCTTCGTACAACGCTTCCGCTCCGCTGTCTGAAGCGTACACAATTCCTGCGGCGTGGTACACCGACGCGCGTATCGCGGAACTCGAGCTACAGAATGTTTTTTCACGGACGTGGCAGGCGGTCGGGCGTACAGAGCAAGTTGCGAAGCCCGGGCAGTACGTCACCGCGAGCGTGGCCGGAGAGCCAGTAGTGGTGGTGCGCGGCAGCGACAGCAAGTTGCGGGCGTTTTTCAACGTCTGCCGGCACCATGCGATGACGGTGATGAACGAGCCCTGCGGCCAAACACCGCATCTTCGCTGCCCGTATCATGGATGGACCTACAATTTGGAAGGGGAGCTGCGCGGAATGACGGAATTTGACGGCGTGTGTAATTTCGATCGCGCGCAGAACGGACTAGTGCCCATTCGAGTGGAGACTTGGGAGAAATTCGTATTTGTGAATCTGGATGCGCAAGCGGGATCGCTGGTGGATTTTCTGGGGGCGCTGGTGGGACTTGCACGGCCGCTTGGATTTAGTGATTTGAAATTCGTCGAGCGGCGCAGCTACACGTTGGACTGCAACTGGAAAGTGTACGTGGACAATTTCCTGGACGGCGGTTACCACGTGCCGCATATGCACAAGGGCTTGAACAGCGTCCTGGATTACACGAATTACACGATTGAAAACGTGGATCGCTGCTGCGTGCAATCGAGCCCGGTTACGGTGGACAGCACGTCCGAGGCGAGCGCGGCCAACACGCGGAAAGGCAATCGCGCATATTATTTCTGGCAATACCCGAACTTCATGCTGAATTGGTACGAAGGATACCTGGACACGAATCTGGTGTTGCCGCTGGGCGTGAATCGTTGCGAGGTGATCTTCGATTTTTATTTCGGAGACACGAGCGAATCGAATATGGCTTACGTTCGCGAGAGCATGGGAGTAAGCGAAGTGGTGCAGCAGGAAGACATCGTGATTTGCGCCGGGGTGCAGCGCGGGCTCAGCTCGCGGGCGTATCAGGCCGGGAGACTTTCCGTACGACGTGAAGCGGGCGAGCATTTGTTNNTCAAAAATTACCGTTTTATTCCCGTATAGCAAAATTCGGTTCTCTATGTGCCAGCGGACGGCGCGCGAAAGAACGACCTTCTCCAGATCACGGCCTTTCTGAATTAAATCCTCAAGCGTATCGCGGTGGGAAATCCGGACGACATCTTGTTCGATGATGGGGCCATCGTCGAG
>PLZZ01000250.1 GCA_003153585.1 Acidobacteriota bacterium
CCTCCGGGAATGAAGTCAGGGCTAACCGAGCTGTGCTTGTACACAAATTGAACGGTGTCGCGCGGCGATATCCAATAGCTTGACCACAGCTGAATCGCGCGCCCCTCTCGTCCTACGGTGTTTCCTATCAAATTCCCGTCATTGGTGTAACCGTCGCGATACAGTGAGTTCCAATAGTTCAAGTGTCCGTTGGCCTGACTCGGACCGACGTCGGGAGATTCGGTCGATACTGCCTCCATGTGAAAATCGAGCTTGGAAATTCCAGGAAAGCGTGTGAGGTAAATGCCGGGCCGATATGGATTCTTGGCCGGCTTCTGCCACGCGATGAAATCGTCATCGGCGTACACCTCTCCGTAAAACACAATGTAGTTTCGAACTTTTGGAACGTAAAAGGTCCAATCCATTCCCGAGTGACCGTCGCCGGGAATGGATCCCGCCGTTGTCGGATTGTAGCCAAAAAAGCTATACAGAAAGTTGGCTGGCGTTAACGGATTGCCGCCTGCGCCGCCAATCGTTACCGTGCGCCCCAAGCCGATCTCAAGGCATGACCACGGCTTGAAACTGATCTTGTTTCCGTAAATAAACGGCCGAGGAATAAAATCGTGCCCTCCCAGCCTGCCGATAAATTGATCCATGCGCACCGGGCCAAGAAATCGAAAAAATCCCGGCAACTCAAGCGGTTCCGGATTCACCAGCCGAATCATGTCAACGGGAGCCGCATTGTCGCTCCAGATTAGTGACCCGCCGGGTCCCGGCCCCCAGGAAAAACTCTGCCTTCCAACCGCGATTTGCCAGTTCTTTACGTCCAGCGTGATGTAGGCATCGAGCAACTCCGGCCGGTTGATCGCTTTTACCGGAACATCGGGCGGCTCGGGAACCATGTCGACTCCGGCGATGGTTTCGCGGACCGCAACCGACGGCGCCGCAGCCGAAGGTGCATGCTGGTATTCGGCCCGCACGTAAATTGCCAGCGGGCCCGCTGCCGCGCGTGCACTTCCCCCGGCTTGTCCGTTCATTCCGCGTTCAAACGGACGACCGAAGTCGTAGGAAATCGTTTGTCCGAAGTGATAACTGTCTGTCAGAGGCGGCCCGCTGATCGACACGATTCGCGCGTAAATAGACTCCACGTTCGCCGTGAAATTCCGTCCTCCACTCAGCAAATTCTCCTCGTAGGAAAATTCCCGTTGCAGGCTGGCTTGCAAATCGGCTGCGCGCGCGCTGGGGTCTGGATCTTGCTGCAAGTTTTCGTCTGCTTCTTCTGTCAGTCGCGCGCATTCCATGCGCGTCCACGGTTGCATTCCAGCCATCGAAGTCGTCACGTAACCAAGCGCCGCCAGTTTTTCCAAAACTGGATACACCCAGCTATCCAGTGGCACGAATGTGGATCCCATGCTCTGCCGCTGGCGGTGATTTTCGCCGTACTCGCTGGACTCCGCGTGTGTTTCCCACGTTGCTCCATCCAGCCCCGCGTCGTGATGCGTGCGATAAACATGCTGCCCCACAAACCATCCGATGGCGCTTCCGATCAAAACGTCCGAAGGGAAGTGCTGCTTCGCGGTCAGACGCGACATGCTCACGGCTGATGCCATTCCGTATGCCAGCACGGACGTCAGCGGCCCGGGATATTCGTGCGCCACAACGCTTGCAATGGACCACGCAATCGCTGCGTGGTCCGACGGCATGGAACTGCCGCCCTGAAAAAAGTTTCCCCGGTAATCATTCGTCAGTGGACCTTGCCTGCCGAATGCGTATTCCAACGCGGTAGTCGCAGCGAAGCTGTCCGCCGCCGCTTCTCCCGCCAGGATTCCGGTCTCGCGTTTGTGTTCGTCGTGCGTGATGCGGCCCCACAGGTAAAATCCGCCGGCAAGTCCGGCCATCGAATAAAGTCCGTAGTTCGAAAAATTCGCGCTGTATTTTAAACGGCTCGGAGAATTGGAGAGGTGCTTGCTGAACTCCGTGTCGGTGGCGAGCAGACCGCCGGTTACCAGACCGAACGGCACCAGCCATTCGGTATCGGATAGCTGCAACCGAAGTGGGCTCGTCCACATCGCTATTTGGTCCTTCTCAATGTTTTCAATCAGGCGCAACCCCAACGAATTCTCGTTTCGTTCAGGCTTTGGGCTCGCATCCGTCACGCTGGAGGACTCTTTGTCCCGCGCGTGATCTTCTTCGGTGCCCGCACCATTTGCCGAAGCCGCCTGAGGCTTGGCGTCTTCCTGAGCCTGCACGCAGTCCCCTACGGCAAATGTTTGAAGGGCAAAAAGAAAGCAGCAATTCATCACCAGCCTATTTCTCCTTCGATTCATCCCAACTTTCTCGCTAGAACCGCACAGCAATAATTATTGCGCTCGCCACGGATGCTGCCGTTTGCGCGGCCAGAAAAACGCTTTGCCACTGGACGCCGCCGCCCAGCGCCCTTTCCGGCACCACCAGCGTGTCTCCCGGTTCGAGCACACGAGACATGGAGTCTCCGGCCCATGCACTGCTGCTCGAGCCGATCACCGAGCCATCCGCGCGAATCACGAAGATGGCCTTCTTGTTTGCCAGTTGCGTGGGGCCGCCGGACTGGCTCAAGTACCATTTCGCACTCTTTCCCGGCCGGAAAGAAACCGCTGTCGGATTGAAGACTTGGCCCGTCACCATCACGAAGCTCGGCCGCTTCGGTATCAGCAGAGTGTCGCCGGCTCGTACGTTGATATCGGCATTCGTGTCTTTCCAATGATCCACATTTGAGGAAATGCGAATCGTCACGCGGCCTAGCGGAGGGTTGCTGTTCAACAACTCGAGACTTGTCTGCCACTGCTGCAGCGCCATTTCTTTCGCCTGTTTTGCCTTCGGATCCGCATCCGGCAAGAGTTGCAGTGTGGTTTGAGCATCCTGTACCCGCAGGATCATTTCGTTCTGCCCTTTGGCTTCCAATTCGCGCACTTGCGTCCGTTGCAATACCGCTCCGTATGGGTAAGCGTCGGATTGGAATCCCCCCGCTCGCTCGATAATTGAACTCAGCCGCTCGCCGGGGCGAATTCCATACGTACCAGGGTTTGCCACTTCGCCTTTCACGCGGATGGAAGCGCCCAAATCGTTCCAGCCCGGAAGCTGCCCGATGGTGAGCACGTCGCCGTTGTGAAGCGCGACATCTGCCTTCGGGTCTCCCGCAAGCGCGGCGGTGATTGCGATGGTTTCGTGTTTCGCGGTGAGTTGATTTGGCGCCGAAGCCGGATTCGCTGCCCCGTTCGCGGCCTGCCCGTTTCCCACCCATTGATAATGGGTAAGGTCCGCGGTCTGAGTTTCCGCGCTGGGAGTCAGCCCGCCGCCCACGCGAATCAAATCTCCGACCTGCATGTTTGTCGTTAGTGGATAGCGTCCCGGCTTGGCCACTTCGCCTTGTACGTTTACCGTGGCTGGTTCCACTGCGTCCGGGTTGCGGTGAACCAGCAGCCGGTCGCGAGGCTGCATCAAAATGTTTTCCGACGAATCGCCCGCCAGTGCTTGTTCGAGGTTTACGCTGAATATTCTGACTTTCCCATCCGGCAAGTAACGAAATACCTGGGCATCCTCGGTCTGCGCGTCGGGTGCAAGGCCGCCCGCAAGATGCACGGCATCGCTCAAACGTACTTGGCCGGAAGTTCGGTAGGTTCCCGGTTGCCGCACATCGCCCCATATGGAAACCGCAGGGGGATTTTCGAAGTCGAATCTGCTGAAAATTCGAATGGTATCCATCGTTTGCAAAAGCGGCGCTTGCGAAGGATTTTCCAGCGCACTCGACAGATCGAAACTCTCCACGCTGGGATGGAAATCGGGAGCATTCAACCGAATGATCTCCGCGTACTGGTTCGACGGCTCCGGCAATAAATCCTTGTAGGACGAAATCACATCCGTCACGCGCATATCCGCGCGATAGGAATAACGCCCCGGCCGGATCACGTGCCCTTCGAGGTACACCGCATCCTGGTTGTATGGCGCGATGGGATAAATGCGGATGCGGTCGCCGTCGTGAATTTCGAATGCTACAAGCTGCTTGGTAACTTCCGAAGCTTGATCCGTCTCCGGGATATCCACGCTCAGCATCGTCTGCTTTTCGTGCGCCAGAATTCGCTGAACCTCAATGTGGCGCAACGCCGCGGTGGGAAGCAACCCCCCCGCTAGCTCCAGCACGCTGGCCAGATTTTTCTCGTCGCGCAACTCATAGATTGCCGGCCGCCGAACCATTCCTTCCACCGTAATTTGCGCGCCGATGGGAGGCACCAGCACTGTGTCGCCACTCTCAAGCCGCAAAATGTCCGTCTTCACTCCTCGCAACAGCAGGTCGTACACATCCACTATCTGCACGAGCTGATCGCCCCGGTAATGCTTCAAAATCCGTAGTGAGCCCCCCGCGGTTGGTCCCCCTGCGGCAAACAGTGCGTTCAGTGGAGTGGAAAGCGAGCTTACGTCATAAGCTCCTGCGTTTTTTACGTCGCCGACGTCGTAGATACGAATGGTTCGAAGGCGTCCGAGTGATACATCCGCGGACACGTCGCGAAACTGAGTTCGCAAGATCTGCTGCAAGTTTTCCTGCACCTCAGCCAGACTTTTTCCGCTTACCAGAATGGGTCCGACTTCCGGAAGGCTAACGCGCCCCTCGTGATCTACCGTGCGATAAAGTCGCTGCGAAACACCTCCCCAAAGATTGATCGACAAGCCATCGCCTGGCCCCACTACGTAATCGGGCCCAACGGGGAGGTCCATCGGGATCAGCTTCGAATCGCGCGCGCCATGCGCGAAAACTTGCATCCCAAAGCGCTGCGGAGTCACAGGCTGCGGAAGCGCTTGCATGTACATGTCGTAAAGCGAAGGAATATCGTTGTAGGGATTCGCCGTTCGGACCAAGTCCGCTGGTCGCCCCAGCACCTCGCGAGCATTCGGAGGCTTGGCAACGGAGAGTTCTTCAGGCGCCATCCCGTTCAAGCCGTTACTCCGAGGTTGAGACCTGGTCGAGCCCTCTGGGCGGTAGGTGCTGGAGCCATTCGGTTGGTAGGTCGTGGATTCCTCTATTGCGTTGCGATTTTCCTCGCTGCTATCGAAGGGTTCAGGTACGGATTGATTTCTGCGGTTTGTCTGCCCCACGGACAGTTCGCGAGGCGTTCCATCGAAAACGAAGCTGTCCGAGGATTGCCTAGATCTCGGCGAATCGTCCAACGGAGAAGAAATTTTGGAAGACTCGCTCTCCGCCTGCGGAGTTTGCTGATAATCCGTCTGGGTTGTTTGCGGGGAACCATAAGAATCTCTGGCGGGAGGATTTGCGGGTCTCGACTCCTCGCCAGGATTTACAGGAACGCCGCTCTGAGGGGACGGCTGCGCACTCTCGGTGGGGAATTCTGAATGTCGCGCGGTGCAGTCAACGTCGAGCTTCGGATCGCAGGATTTCGCATTTTGCAAATCCCGCTCGCGACGCCGTCGGGCATTCGCCAACTCTTCCTCCTGATTTTGGGCTAGCCATTTCGTTCGCTCCTGAACCAGGAGTTCATGCTCTCTGGCTACGTCCGATTCGGGATTTAACTTGGGCAGCAAATAGCCGTAGCGCTGGACCAGCGCGGTTGCCACCGACCGGAACTGGGCGTCTTCCTCCAGCCGCTCGAAAATTGCGTCATTCGTCAGATCAGATTCGCTGATGATCTGGCCGTGCTCGGTGGCATCCTTCGCCACCCAATATTTCAGCGCGACCATCAACCCCGCATCCTTGAACAGCACCGCTTTGATTTCTCCCGCCGATGCCGCCACGCGGCTCAGATTCTCCCGGCCGAGCTCAGAGCTGGGCATCGGAGCGCGCCGTTGATCTGCTGCTTGGGCCATGACGCTGGGGCTGTTTGCCGCAACACAACAGCCCAACAGCGCCGTCAGGAATACGGCGAAACTACGCCCATGGAAGAAAAAAGATCTCCGAAGCGGGACCGTGAGCTTCATTCTCCGCCTCGCGCTGACATTCTTCGTTCCAGGTGGCCGCTGAGCTTGTCCTCCAGCATTTGTGTATCGGCCTCGATCATCACTTTCACCAGGTCCCCGAACTTCGTGCGCGGAGCCCATCCCAGTCTTTTGCGCGCCTTCGAAGCATCGCCTACCAGCCGGTCGATTTCAGTGGGCCGGTAATAGTCCGGGTCGATTTCCACGTACGCCTGCCAATCGAGTCCCGCCTCTTGAAACGCGAGCTCCAGGAACTCCCGCACCGTGTGCGTTTCCCCCGTTGCCAGAACGTAGTCATCCGGAGCGGCCTGCTGCAGCATCTGCCACATTCCTTCAACGTATTCCGGCGCGTAGCCCCAGTCGCGCTGTGCTTCCAGATTTCCCAGATAGAGTTTTTCCTGCAGTCCATTCGCTATGCGCGCTACCGCGCGCGTTATTTTGCGAGTCACGAAGTTTTCACCTCGTCTCGGAGATTCGTGATTGAACAGGATCCCATTCACCGCATAGAGGCCGTAGCCATCGCGCGCGTTCGCGGTCATCCAGTAGCTGTACAGTTTTGCGCAACCATACGGACTGCGCGGCCGGAAGGGCGTGCTTTCATTTTGCGAGCTCTCGCATGCTTGTCCGTACATCTCGCTGCTCGCCGCGTTATAGAAGCGCGCAGGAATTCCCGTCTCGCGAATCGCGTCCAATAGCCTCGTCGTTCCCAGCGCTGTGATGTCGCCAGTGTATTCGGGAATATCGAAACTCACGCGCACGTGACTCTGCGCCCCGAGGTGATAAATTTCGTCCGGTGCCAGGCGATACAACAATTTTGCCAAACTCGTCGCGTCTGAAAGATCGGCAAAGTGAAGATAAAATTGCGCGTCGCGCTCGTGCCAGTCGGCCAGCAGGTGGTCCACCCGGCTGGTATTGAAACTGCTCGACCGGCGTTTGATCCCGTGAACTTCGTAACCTTTCGACAGCAGCAATTCCGCGAGATAGGAGCCGTCCTGCCCCGTCACGCCGGTAATCAGCGCCCGTTTGGTCCTGCTCTTGAGCTCTCGAGTCATTGATGCGTGTCCGGAGTCTTGCTGAATTCGTATTCGCTACTCGTTTTCGAACGCGTTGCTGGTTCGATACACGACCTCAAAGTACTTCCCTCTGAAGGAATCAATCTCGTGCCACTCCCTGTTCCATTCAGGCTTCCCGGAACGGAACAGTTTCAGGGTTTTCGGTGGTGTGATTGCAAGCGCTTGGCCAATGTCATTTGGATTCTAAAGATCATCTGTAAGGTTTTGCCCTACTTCGTTGTCATCCCATCTCGCTTGCGTTATCCTCGTTTTTAATGGTCGACATTCATTGCCACATACTTTCAGGCCTCGATGACGGCGCAGAGTCGGTCGATATGTCTCTCGCCATGGCCGAAATGGCCGTCGAGGACGGTATTACCCATATAGTTGCTACTCCACACGCCAGTCCGAATCACGAGTTCGTTCCCGAATTGGTAAAAATGCGCCGGGATGAAATTCAATCTCGCTTCGAAGGCCGCCTCACTTTCGCAACTGGCTGCGATTTCCATCTCAGCTTTGAAAATCTCCAGGAGATTCGGCGCGACCCTTCTCGTTTCACACTCAATCAGAAAAGCTATCTGCTCGTGGAGTTCGCGGACTTTTCCATCCCGGCGTCGATGGACCAGGCCCTCCACGAGCTGCAGCTTGCGGGGCTTCGGCCAATCATCACGCATCCGGAACGGAATCCTCTTATACGTACGAAACCAGAGCGGTTATTCCGTTGGCTGCGGCAGGGATGCTACGTGCAGGTGACAGCGCAGTCTTTGCTGGGAAGGTTCGGCAAGGCGGCGAAGATCGCGGCGGAAGAGTGGATCGATGCGGGTGCGGTGCATTTCCTGGCGAGCGACGCGCACAATATTTCGTCCAGGCCGTTACGGTTGAGAGAGGCGTTCGAATACTTGGAGAATACGCAAAGTGAGGAAGTTGCGCAGGCGTTGCTGGTCGATAATCCGATGGCGGCGTTCGAGGGGAGGGCGCTGCCGTTCGTGCCGGAACTAGATGAAGATGCAGGGTTTGCGCCGGGTGCGAACTCACCGAGGCGGCGAAAACGATTTTGGTTTTTCTGAGTACTCCTCATGAAATTAGCTAGCGGAAAAGCTCCAGGATTTCTTCGTAGCGTTTGAACGGAGGAATCAGGTAGGCCCCGGCGATACCGTAGCTTCTTGCTGTGCGCGCCCAATCGAGCATCCTGCGAGCGAGAACGAAGCCACGGTCGCGCGCGGCGTCCCCTGCTTTTTCCATTTCGCGTAAAGTGGCTTCCGGAATCACGATTCCTGGGACTTCATTGTTCAGACGCAGAGCTTGTTTGTAGCTGGTTAGCGGCCACAACCCCACGATCACGGGTACCGGCGATTTTCCGCCCATGCGTTTTAGAAAGGCGTTCCAATGCTCGGGGTCGAAGATGGGCTGGGTCATGGCGAAGTGCGCGCCGGCTTCGATTTTTTCCTCGAAGCGGCGTAGCTCATCGTCGATGTCCTCGGCCACCGGATTGACCGCTACGCCAATCGTAAAGTTTGTGGCGCCGCCCAGGCTTTTTCCGGCCCAGTCGGTTCCCTGATTCAAGCGCGCGAGAACTTTCACCAGGCCGATGGAATCCACTTCGTAAACTCCGCTGGTTTCGGGGTGGTCGCCGAGTGAAGGCGGGTCTCCGGTGATGGCGAGGACGTT
>PLZZ01000049.1:0-3354 GCA_003153585.1 Acidobacteriota bacterium
CGCAACAATTTGGTCCAGCCGTGACCCCGGACGCCCAGCGACGGTCTTGTAGCGCCGGCGTCTCGCCGGGGTTCGGGATGACACATTAACGCCCCAAAAGAGCCGGCGGGACGCCGGCGCTACGAAAGACAAATGCAAGAGCAGATTCCTCGCGATGCTCGGAATGACAGATTAAGGCACAGGAAGAGAAAAAGCCCTTCGCAAAGCTCAGAGCAGGCAGGATTGCCGCTTAAAACCCGAAAAGAGACGGCGGGGCGCCGGCGCTACGAAAAGCAAATGCAAGAGCAGATTTTTCGCGATGCTCGGAATGACAGGTTAAGGCACGGGGAGAGAAAAAAGCCTTCGCCTGACTCAGGGCAGGCGGGATGAGAGCTTAAAACCCGAAAAACAAGAAAGGCGAAGGACGCCTGCCTACCCTTCGTTCCTCAGGATAAAAAGGCGGCCGCTACAAAGGCGGTGGCNNTCGAGCGGGAACTTGAGATTACCTTTGGGGCCGGCGTACGGAGACACTTCTTTTTTGAAGGCGGCGGGCGCGGGCGGGAAAAGTGCGATGTGATTTTTGAATGCGGCGAAGTGGATCAAGGATTTGCCGTTCAGCTCGAAAGTAGGGATTTGATAGCTGATTGCTTCCACGGCTTCTGGCGCTGCTTTTCGGATCGTCCGCCTGATTTTTTCAAGGATACTCTGAACATCTTTGGGAGAGGCGCTGATATATTCGTCGATGGACTTGAATTGTTTTTTCATGATTATGCGATGGCCTCACTTCTTTCGTTTTGGCGGAAGACGCGCGCCTACGCTTCGTTCCTCAGGAGAAAAAGGCGGCCGACACAAAGGCGAACGGCACGACGGATAGTAACACGGCGAGAATTCACGATTCAGTTCCCTCCCGTGCGGACCGGGATCTTTATGGCCTGCTATGGCCTGACAGGCGGGCCGGGAGCGATCAGGCGGTCGGATTCGCATCGGGCGGCGGTACGCGGTCCCAGCAGCCGCGAACGCCCTGGCGGAATTTTTCGCGTTGCTCCGGCGTCATCTGTTCCCAGCGTTCCCGCATGCGACGAGGGCGGTAACCGCCGCGGCCACCCGATCGGTGGAATCCGCCGAAGAGAAGCTTGCTGAGGACGAGGAGACCCATTGCCTGCCAATAGCCGATTGATTTCCAGCCAAAGATCGGCGGCACCAGCCAGTTCCACAGGTCCTTGACCACGAAACCGAGCAAGAAAAGAATGGCGACAAACAGCACCGCGAACAGCACAAACTTCAGTACGCGAAAAATGGAACGGCTTCTCATTTCTGTCCCTCCCCGGTTTTCAGAAATTCGTCGTAGATAGCCTGGAGCCGTCGGCGCAAATGAATCACGGCGTAATGCTTGCGCGAAAGCAGCGTGTTGACGCTGACGCCGGTGCGAGCGGCGATCTCCTTGAAGCTGTAGCCTTCGATCTCATGCGCGATGAAAACGTCGCGCTGGTCCTCGGGCAATTCGTCGAGGGCGTCTTCGAGCTCGTCGAGCAGAACGGACCGCGCATAGACTTCCGCGGGCCCGGCATCCGACGAAGGCAGCACGTCTTCCAGGCGGAGAGTTTCTCCCTCGCCGGAGACAGCAACCTGCTCGTTTCCGAAGGGCCCCAGGCGCTTCTTACGAAAGAGGTCAATAATCCGATTGCGAGCGACGCGAAACATCCAGGCGCTCCACTGCTGCACGGGTTCCATGAGGCGATAAGCCTCGATGACTTCGAAGAAGACCTCCTGCAGAAGATCTTCCGCGTCGGCTTCGTTTGGAACGCGCTTGCGGATGAAGTTGCGCAGGCGGGACCGTTCTTCCGCGATGATCTCGGAGATTTGGCGGTCCTGCTCGGTCATCGAGATGATGTTCGACGGCTCATGCATCCAGTACTGTAGACGAACGACGGCGGAAAATATTGTAGAGAAGGCATGGGCGAGCGAAGTGAGCTAGGGCGCCAGCAAGCCGAAGACGACGACGGTTGTGCCGGTACCAAAATAAACTTTCCCGTTGCTTACCATCGGGGTGATGAAATGGCTGCCGAGCGGAGCAAAGCTATCGCGGGAGCCCGCGGCCTGGGTGGAATCGTAAAACTCATTCGCGAGATTCGTAGGGTCGTAGGCGTAAAGAACCCCCGCGCTGCCGTCAAGTGCCCAGACGATCCCGTTCGAGGTGCCATTCGAGGAAATGCTGGCCACGGTGCCAGAGAATGGGAACTGATGCGCGCTTACAGAGGAAGGCGTTGTAGCCAGCAGCGCGTTCGCGATGGGTAAGGCTTTGAGAGGCGAACTGCCCGGAGCGATGTAAACGGTATTGTTGAAGTAAACCGGGGTCGAAAAGTTTTTGCCCGAGTTGATCTGAAAAGATTGGTAAACGGTATTGTTCATGCTGTTGTACTGGCCCATGTTGTCCCGGTTCAAGACGTACATAATTCCGTCTTTGCCGGCGCCGACGGCGAGGTGGTGAGTGACCCCGCCAGCCACCAAATCAGGGAGCAGCATTGGACCGGCCGAACCGAAGTCCAGGTCTTCGTTGTCATCCGAAATCGTATTGTCCGGGGCGAAGAAGTCCGCAACACTGAAAACTCCCGAGGCCGTAAGGCGGACAAAAGAATTTGGGTAGTCGTTGCCGCTCGGACCGGTAGTGCCGAAACCGTTGCCGGTGATCGCGTAGATACTTCCGGCCGAATCGGCAGCAGCACCACCGCCTCCCAACCAAATGCCCCCGCCTTTTACATCGGGAGTGAGGTTCAGCACGCGGGTTTGAGCAAGGGTGTCAGCGCTGAAACCGATGACCCAGGCGTAATACGTTCCGCAATCGCCATCCAGCCCGGACCACACAGAGTAAATTGTGTTCCCGCTCTCCAGGAGCGCGGCCCGGTCATGCTGAGTGGAAGGATCGAACGTGACCGTGCCGGCTTGGCTGGGGGAAGTAGGAGCGATGGTGGTGGGGCCGCCGAAAAGCTCGTCGCCCGTGGTCAGATCAAGCGCATGGATACGGTGGAAGAAGGTGTGAGCAGAGTTCTCGGAATTGGCGATCACGTAGATGGCGTTGCGCGAACGGTCGATGACGGGCGTGGCCAGGATTCCACTCGGAACGATGTTTCCACACGGAAGCCCGGTGGCCGTTGTTTCACCCGAGAGGAGCATCGACTTTTTCCAGAGGACCGTGGCTGAGGTACCGGTGATGCTGTCCGCGTCTATGGCATAGACAGAGTCGTTCTCCGTAGCGGCATAGACTACGTTCTTGGTCCCGACACCGGGAATAGCTAACTGGCTTAGATAAAGAATCTGGCCGTCGATCGAACCGTCGACGGTGAACTGGCCCACCTTTCCAAAGGTCGTGGACTTCAC
>PLZZ01000049.1:3366-3640 GCA_003153585.1 Acidobacteriota bacterium
GTGGTCGCTCCGGCGGGAACCGGCGCCGCGATGCTCGTCGGACTCCAACTGGTCGGCGTGGCTGCGGTGCCGTTGAAGGTGACAGTGCTGGTCCCTTGCGTCGCACCGAAATTCGTGCCGGTGATGGTTACCGGGGTGGTCACCGGCCCTGAGCTGGGATTGAGATTCGTGATGGTCGGACCACCGGCCACAGTAACAGTAAACGTGACGCCGTTGCTGGCGTGACCACTGACGGTAACGACGACGTTGCCCGTGGTCGCTCCGGCGGGAACCG
>PLZZ01000169.1:0-1297 GCA_003153585.1 Acidobacteriota bacterium
TCGGCCAGCGCATGGTGAAGGAAATGTCCGACGTCAGCCGAGAATCTCAAACTGTGGGCTTGCAGATGGACCAGAAAATCGTAATGCAAGTGCTGTGGAGCATGGCGGACGAATATCCGCAATTGAAACAGATGCTTCCGCCGGACCCGTCGAAGCCCGCTCCAGCGCCTGCGCCAAGCGCCGCACCCGCTCCAGGGTCGTCCGCCACGCCTCCTGCGACGCCACCACCGAGCCCGGCGCCAAAGCCGCAGCAGTAACTCGGCAAAGGCGAGTTCGCAAGAAAGGAGCTCTTTCAATGCCAAGCACAATCCGGCAGGCAAAACGCTGGTCGATCGCTCGCGCGCTGTTGCTCGGAAGCATTCTCCCCGTTCTATTGATCCTGGGAATTTGNNGACGCGCTGGACCAGCTGGGGCGTGAGTACGAGCGTGACAACCCCGGCGCGAAGATTACGTTCAACTACGGTGGCTCGGGAACATTGCAACATCAAATCGAGCAGGGTGCGCCGGTAGACATATTTTTCGCGGCGGCTCAGAAGCAGATGGATGCCCTTCAATCGGCAGGCCTGATTATCGCTGATACGCGGCACGACATCGTTGCGAACGATCTGGTCCTGATTGCGCCTTCTTCCTCCGACGATATTCACACGTTTCAAGATTTGGCTAAGTCGAGTGTCAAGACTGTCGCGCTGGGNNCGCACCGATGCGCAGACCTCGCCGAAAATCCGGACCATTTTTACTGCTCCGCCCAGTTCGCACGATCCAATTGTGTATCCGGCTGCCGTGCTGAAGAATTCGAAGGATCAGGCCGCCGCGGGCGCGTTCCTCAAGTTCCTGGAGTCTCCGCACGCACTCGAGATTTTCAAGACTTACGGGTTCAACGACCCGAATAATCCATCCGGAAAGATCTGATCCGGCTACAATCCTGCCGATGGACTTGTCCCCGCTCTGGATATCGCTCGCGACCAGCTTGACCGCCACTGCAATCACATTCGTGTTCGGTCTGGCAGCGGCCGTCTGGCGCGAACGCTATATCGGACCTGCCATGGCCTTGGTGGATGGAATTTTCCTCCTGCCTCTGGTTTTGCCGCCTACNNTTGCTGCTTCAATTTGGCGCGACTATAGTTTTTTCCTGGCCCGCCACTGTGATCGCAGGCGCTGTTGTCGCCTTCCCGCTGATGTACCTCACTTCGCGCGCCGCTCTCGAACAGATGGAACCCGCATTGCTGCAGGCCGCGCGAACGTTGGGCGCATCGGAATGGCGGGTATTTCGGGAAATCGCGCTGCCGCTTGCTTGGCC
>PLZZ01000169.1:1357-19336 GCA_003153585.1 Acidobacteriota bacterium
CTCGCTCTTCTTAGCGGCCTGTATTATTGGACGCGCGCGCAAGGACTTGGACGCGCGCGTCGGATGGCGCGTTGACATGGCACTCGACGTCCAAATAGAAAAAGAGCTTCCCGATTTCCAGCTCAATGTTTCGTTCTGCGCATCGGAAGCACCGCTCAGCATTCTCGGCGCTTCCGGCGCGGGCAAAACAATGTTGCTGCAATGCATTGCCGGATTGCAGAGGCCCGGCCGCGGCCGCGTGGCATTGAACGATCGAATTTTGTTTGACTCCGAACAAGGCATTCGACTTCCAGCGCGCCAGCGGCGAATCGGAATGGTTTTTCAGAATTACGCGCTTTTTCCACACCACACTGTCGCCGAAAACATTGCGTTCGGATTAACCGGTCTTTCGCGCGAGGAACGGGCTGCCCGTCTGTCCGCACTCATCGCGCGCACGCATCTCGAAGGACTCACCGGCCGCTATCCGCAGGTATTGTCCGGCGGAGAGCAGCAGCGCACCGCGCTAGCCCGTGCCCTCGCGATCGACCCCGAGGCGCTTTTGCTCGATGAGCCACTCTCGGCGCTCGACACTCATCTGCGAAGTCAGGTCGAGGCGCAGCTTCAAGAAGTATTTGCGGCCTATAGGCGTCCCACACTCCTCGTGACGCANNCCCAAAGAGGAAGTTTTCAGGCGCCCGCCGACGCGCGAAGTGGCACAGCTTACAGGCTGTAAGAATTTTTCGCGTGCGAGAATGAATGCGGACGGCAGCGTGGAAGCCCTTGACTGGAACTGCCGCCTTCGCGCCGAACAGACTATCTCCAAGCCGCCGGCTTTCCTCGGCATCCGGGCGCATCACATTCATTTTGTGGAATCAATGCCGGAAGGCGCATCATCGGAGAATGTCTTGCCTTGTTGGCTCGTTCGCGCTTCCGAGACGCCTTTCCGGATTACGCTCTATCTGAGTCTTCGTCCGCCCCTGGCGGAAACGAGCGCGTATGATTTGCAGGCCGAAGTATTCAAAGAAAAATGGCAGCGCTTCCGCGATCTGCCGCACCCTTGGCACGTGCGGCTCTCCCCGGATTCACTTTTCTTGATGCCGGAGTAATGTCTGCGGGAAGGTTAGTTGAAGTGCTTTACAAACTTCACATCCAATCCGTACGTTCCATTTACATCGCGGAGAAAAATGATCGAAAGGTCGCGCCTCAAGTGATACTCGACCTGAATCAGTTGCTCCTGGTCGGAAGCTGCGTTGGAGGAGTAAGTGATCGTAAGGTCGCGCGAGAACTGCTGTTCGATGGTGACGCGCGCGGCTGCGTTCGATTCCGTCGCCGTGCCAGCGAGGAACGGATCCACCCGGAAATGGCTGATGCCGAAGAGTTTTTCTATGCGCCCTCCGAGCCCCGTTGAAATTGCCTCGGATAGCAGCGCGGTTGCGCCGTAGTTTTGGCCGCCCGCCGATTGCGACCGCAGCGCGCTCTCTTGTCCCGTATTGCCCAGCGCGAGCAAAGCCACGATGTCCGAATCCGGCAGCGGCGGGTCCGAACGATAATTGAGCGACAGGCGGCTTGCCGGGCCCGAGAAATTTATGGTCACTTGATATTGGCTGATTACCGAGGTGGCTTCCACGTTGAGCACCGGGTCCAGCCGGAACGGATTTGCGAAATTGATGTCGCCCCGAGTCAGCGTAAACGTATTGCCGCGGAATCCCATCTGCCCGCCGAGCAAATGGATGTGCCCGAGCATAACCGGATGGTCCCACGTGCCCCGCAGATGGAGATCGCCGTCTATGTCAACCTGCGCCCCGCCCCATTCGATGCGTGCTCCGGCATTCGTGTGCCCTGAGACGTCAAACGTGAGGTTCCTCATGAATGCCGACGTCGGCGCTGCTGCAGCAGTTGTGTCCGAGGACGAAGCAAAAAACGAAGCCAGGTCCACGCCTTGAGCAAACAGCAGGCGCTGTACCTCTATGCGTCCGGAAAGAACCGCGGCCTCCTGCGTTCCTGCCAATTGCAGCGTTCCGCCGATCAACCAGCTCATTCCGGCAGGGTAGCGGATGCGGACCTGCGGCGTTTCCGCATTGACTTCATAGCGCATCGGACCTTCGCCGTAGTTCAGGCTGCCGCTTAGGGTTAATACCCCCCCTCCGGACTCGGCGGTGACCCGGTCGAAAAGCAGGCGGTTTTGATCGAAGACCAGATCTCCATTCACGTGGCTCAAGCCCACCGGAAAATCGGAGTAGTGCGCGGAGGCATCGCGAACGTTCGCTCGTCCGGTGATGCGCGGCTTCGACATCGTGCCCTCCACCGAGACGTTCAGGTCCGCTTCACCCTGCCCTTCGAGATTCGGAATCAGCCCCTTGGCAAATTGGAGGTTAATGCCACCTGTGAGATTGAAATGGAGCGGCCGATCGCGGTCGAAGCGCGCCGAGCCGCTTAGTTGCATGTCTGTGTACGGCCCGTGCAGGTGTAGTCGCTCGATGCGCACTTCGTTGCGATGGTAGACAATCTGGATGGGCCCGTCATTCTGAAGTTGAACGAACTGGTAGTCGAAAGAAACCTCCGAGATGTCTACCTTTACCTCAATGCTGTCCGGCTGCCGCAACGAGCCGGATATCGTGAATTCACCATCCACCGCGCTGGGACGCGTCAAATTCTTCAGATGAAGCCCCGCCGTTATGAGCGCGTCGAGATCGAACTGCTTGGCGGAGAGACCGCCGGAAATGATCTGATCCCCCGTCAATTCGATAGCAAGGTGGCCCGTCAATTGGCCCTTCGACATTTCCGAATTGAAAGTGACCTGGGCATTCTTGCCGTCCGATTCTACTTGCGCGCGAAAATTTCCCTCGTTATCGGTTCCGACCTTTAATCCGACCAGCTGGATTTCACCGTGCGCCGCAGGCGCGCGAATAGGGCCGTCGCCGCGCAGATTAAAATCAAGCTCTCCGGCAATAGGCATTGAGGTTTTCTGCAGCGCGGCGAATTTTTCCAGCGGGATTCCGGTACCGTTCAGGTTGAACTCCATCGTTTGCTCCGCCGGGCGATACAGCACATCGCCGGCCACTCGCCCTGTGTCGCGCCGGAGTTCCGCCCGCGAAAGTCGAATTTCGTCGTGTGCCAGATGCAATTGGCCTTTGAGCTGATCGAAATGAAAGCCTTTGGCCTCGATATCATCCAAGACAAAATTTCCATCCAGCACCGGAACGGCGCTTGTTCCCCCGCCGCGAAAATCGCCGCTCAAAAATCCGGCAACGGGGTAATTTGTGCCGAATATGGCCTGCAGATCCGCCACGGATCCGCGTTCAACCTTGGCGTCCAGCGTCCAAGCGCTTGAGGGGACAAAACTCCAGTCGCCATCGAAATCTAGCTGCACGTTGAGCGCCGCGGAGAATTGCCCGCGTGTCACCGTGGCTTTCGACAAGCGAAAGAAATCCAGCGAATATTCAAGATCGCCGTCAATGCTGTCCCAGTACAGCGCATCGTAACGTGCGTTCGTAGCGCTGAAATGCCCGGCGAACGTGGGACCTTCAATGGGACCCAAAATGCGCCCTCGAAAAACAACGTCGCCCGCTTCGTGTGCCGGCACGGCATCCGCACCCCGCAACTTATTGATGAAGTCATCCCACGGGTTCAGATCGTCCGCGTTCAGTCTCAATTCCAAGGCGGAATCGCGTCCGCCGAGATAGCCGTCGAATTCAATCCTCGTTGTCGGAGTGGAGATCTCGCTATGAGTGAACGTCGCCGCTCCCATATCGTCCGAATAGTCGTATGTAATTGCCGCCGCGGCCGGAATCACTCCCGGCACGTGGGCCGGCTGTGTCCAGCGTGATTCGCCCTGGGAGCGAAAGTGCTGGAACGGGCCAGTCCATGTATTCGTGGAATCCACCTCCATGATGGAATCCCAATGCAGTGTATCCACCGGAAAATCCGGATTATTGACGGCCGCGAACGCCGCTGCCAGGCTGGTCCCGCGCAGCCGGGTCTCGGTGCGGACGGACAGAGTCTTCAAATCCATTTCCAGCTGGCCATCCACCGTTCCGCCCAGAGCGCGCACGCCCAAGTTCGGGACCACGAGCTGTTCGTGCGCAAGCTCGAAATCTCCCCATGTTTCGATTCCGTTTGCATGAAACCAAACGTACGGCAAATTGATTTGGCGGCCGGCGTAGTGCCCGCTGGCTGCCCATTCACCGTCGGTATAGCTGGCCTGTCCGGAAAAATCTGCAATCGCGTCGGGCACCAGGGGCTGACGAAAAATCGTGCGCAAGTCCGCGAGCGTCAGGCGGCCGCGGTACCGCAAATTCCAATTCGCTCGCGAGAAGCTGGGCAACTCAGCGCGGAGATTGAGTTCAGAGTGCGGCAGCTTCCAAACCAACTCATCCAGTTCGAACGCGTCACGATGCAGCGTGAACTTTGCCGAGATATCGGACCGGAAAGGCGCGTCCTTGCGCTCCGCAATTTCCACTTGTTTCCATTGGAGGTTACCGATGTAGGAATCTCCGCCTGCTCTGGCCGCCCCGTAATTCAATTTGAATTCGAAATTCTGGCCTTTTGCCGTGAGCGGCACGCGCCGGTCATTGATCAACGCACTGCCGTCTCGCACTTCCAGCCATCGTATCTGCAAATCAAAAAGGTCCTGCTGCCAGGACTCGCTCGACACGATTTTCGGCGTCGGCAGATTACTGTGGCCGTCCTTTTCGAATTGCACTGCAACCTGGGGACGGTCAACCACTAGTTCGCTCAACGCAAATTTGCGGCGGACTAACGAGAGAATCGTGATACCCAAGTCCACTCGATCCGCATGAAATAGGGGCGGCTTGCTGGCGTCCTCTAAACCGTGCAGCGTCAAGTTATCGGCCTGGACGCGAAGCCGCAAAATATTTACGTGAAACGTGCCAACTTCCACCCGCGCTCCGGTCCGTAGCTCCAGCAGCTTCACTATCTGATCTCGGGCCCAGCGCTCCACCACCTCTATTTTGAACGCTTCGAACGCCACCACGCCCGCGGTTATCAATAAGAGCAGCACCAGAACGATGCTCCGCGCCACACGACGGCGTCTCACGATCCGCTCCCTTGCGGCACGATATCAATTTTCAAGCGCTCCCTCGTATCGTCCAGCCATTTCGTTGCGCGCGCGTTGATAGCCCTTTGAATCAGAACCTCGCGGATGGTGTCTTCCACTTCTTCGAGCGGCGGGACCGGCTCGCCGCGCGCCTTGAGCTGGGGTGCGAATTCGTCGTTGTAATACTTCTCCACTTGCTTGTCGTCCACTTGTGCTGCGGCGCGGAATCTGTAGTCCAGAAAGTGCGCGAGGTACAGCTGCTGCTCCAGCTCTCGCCGGACGGCCGCCTCCGTTATCTCCGCATCGGCGCACCGTTTTTGGAACTCCTCAGGCGAACCGAACTGCTTCACAAATTGCTGATAAGCNNACAAGCTTCTGGAAAGCGGCTAGCTCGCGAACTTCGCTCTCTAGAATCAAGTCATCTTCAATGCGCGCAGCCACGCCATCAATCGGTCGCGCTTTGGAATCTTCCTGGACCGCGCCCGGTTCAGAACCAGAAGCTGATTGCGCACACGCCGGCGAAGCCCCGATACCACAGAGCAAAAGCGGCAATCCCATTACGAAAATCGCGCGTCGCGCCAAGCGTCCTATCACTCTCTTTTCAAAAGATCGGTCCAATGTTGAACGAAAACTCGAAATGCGGCAGCCGGAAAAATTGCTCGAACGGGTTGGGCGGAATCGTCGCCTGATACCGCGCCGGGTTCAGTTGGTATGCGAAGTCCACTCGGACGGGCCCTATCGGCGTGGCATATCGAAACCCAAAACCCACCGTATGCGAAAAATAATTCAGGTTCGAAGTGGCCGACGGTTTCCACGCCATGGTTATGTGGCTTACATCGCTGTACACATTGCCGCCATCGTAAAATATCGTGCCACCCAAACGGCTGCCGATAAACGGCAGCTTCATCGGAAATCGCAACTCCTGGTTGAACATGAGCACTGCAAGTCCGCCGATAGGGAAGCCCGTGCACGGGTCCCGTGGGCCGGCTTCATTCAGGCCGAAACCCCGAAGCGTTGTTGCGCCGCCGGCAAAAAACCGCTCCGGCAGCGGAATCACTTGCTCCGCCACTGCGGGAGTCGTCGAAGTGCAGCTTGTCGAGCCACCTTCCGACGTTCCGCCTTCGATGGTCCTGCCCAGCGGTTGTTCGAAGCCAAAACGGGTGGCCCGCGCGAACACGAATGCTCGGCCGAAAGGATAAAACGACGAATTTTGAAAAAACCCTCGGAAAAAACTTGCGCTGGAACCGAGTGAGGTTGAAGCTACGCTTAAATCCACTGTATTAAACGTCCCGCGCTTTGCATCCACGGGATTATCGCGGCGCTCGCGCGCATAAGTAATCCCGAAACCGGATACCAACGTCGGCTGGCTAAACAGAGGAATTTCATCCGGAGTGATTCGTAGCTGCGAAGCCGTAACCCTGCGAAAAAAATATCTGTAGAGGATGGAACTGGAGCGCGAGAATTTCTCGGCCACTTGAAATGCGCCCTCATATCTCACGGACGTGAATGTCTGTACATCCTGCGCTTTGTCCGCCAATCCGATCAATTGAACGCCGATTGACGGGTGGCCCCAGAAGTTGTCTGCGGTATAGCTCAACAGCGATCGATATTCCAGCGTGCTCGCACGCGCTTTGAACGTTAGCGTCTGCGCCCGCCCGAACATATTCGATCGAGAAATTTCAAAGATAACGCGCGGGCTTTCGGCGATCACCGTGGCGTTGGGATCGCAACTGGGCTGGCTCGGATTCTTGGAGTTCGAGCTGCAACTAGCCCCTATCTGCTGAACTTCGAATCCCACTCCATACCCTATCGTGTAGCGTTTCCCTTCCTGTAAATCTACGACGATGGTTTTATTCGGATCGGTGCCCGCTGGATTCTGCGGCTCGATCTGAACGCGGCTGAATACGCCCAGGTTGTAAAGCCGCCGTTGTGTTTCCACCACGTCCCCTTCTCTCAGNNGTAAGCCGGACTTCATTCGCCGTAGCTCCCGGTGATACTTCTTCCTGGAAATGAGCTGCGGGGAAGCCTTCGTTGTAATACATCGCGAGTATGTTATTGCGATCGCTCGCCACCCCGGAAGCCGAATAGGGCTGGCCGGCCGACGATCCCACCACGGCCAGCAGCGTATCGGTGCTCATCACGTGATTGCCTTCCACATGAAGGTCGGCAACCAGCGTTTGCGGGCCCTCCACGATGCCGTACGAAACGGAGAGAGTCCCCTTTTTACCCTGATAGTCGTCGTCCAGCGAAGAAGTAACCTTCACATCCAGAAAGCCGTTGGAAAGATAAAGTCCGCGTATGGAATCGGCATCGTCGTTCACCAGTTGCTGGCTGAACCGCCCGTTCGATCCAAAGGAAGCGGGCTGCAGTTGCAGCCGGCTTTCCAACAATCGTTTGCTGAAATACTTGTTCCCGGCGAAACCGACACTGGCAAGGCGGAATTTATTGCCGCGGACGACTTCGTAGCTAATCATGCGCTCCCCGCGCGCGGCGTCCTCGTGAGAGCTCACCTTCACGTCCGCGTCGAAATACCCTTGCCGTTGAAAATAATCGCGGATATTACGACGCCCTTCCTGCAATAAATCTTCATCCGCTGCGCCTTCTGCATAAATTGGCAGAAGCGAACGCAGCTTTCCTTTCCTCAGTTTCGCGCCGACCAGCTCGACATTCACTCGCGGCCCTGTAGTCACCTCGTATTTCAAAGGCACAACATTCAATTGCGCGTCATACTGGCCCGCGGTAATCGCCACTCCGGCGCCCAGATATCCTTGGTTTACCAAATATTTCTTCAGACGCTGCGTGGCCTTGGTTAGGCGCGCCGTGGTCAGTTGCTTTTTCAACTTAATCTTTGACCGGCGAATGAGCTCGTCGTCCGGATAAGGAGTCTTATTTTGCAAAACAAAGCTTCCCACCACCGCTCGCGGGCCAGAGTCCACGGTAACCAACACATCCATCTGCCGGGTGTCCTCGTGCGGCGTCAGTTTCCAGGTCACCTTCGCCAGAAAAAGACCTTCGCTCCGCAGCGTGTCTTTTAGCCGTTGGATCGCCTCTTGCAGAGCGCTCTCGCGGAACGGCTCGCCCAATCCCAATCGCATGGAGGCCAGCGCAGCGGGCTCGCTTGGCGGGTCTTTTAATCCTTCCACTCGGATTGCGTTGTTGAAGTAATTTCGGCGAACAACAAAGTCCACACGCAGACCTTTGGCCGTGGATGCCGCCACCACGTGTATGTCTTCGTAGTCGCCGCTGCGATACAGGTCCCGCAGAGCTTCGCGCTCTTTGGCTGTGTCAAACTGTTCCCCGGCCCGCAGGGGCAGCGACGCTGTGTCTCGCCCCACACTTTTTCCCGAATCGTCCAGGATGCGGACCTCCGCCACCCGCTCCCCTTCCACGCTCTGTTCCTGCGCTCGCGCCGCCGCACACGCAAAAACGCTGCAAACAAGCGCTCCTGCTGTCCAGGTGGCAGCAAGGCCCGCGCATCGAAGGCTGCGGATCGATTTTTTTCGGAGGAGCCTCATTCGCCAGAGGAGTAAGAAGAAAGGTTAGCACGCCGCGTTGCCTGCACGAGTCGAAAAGGCGTTATCATAAAGTTCACATTAGGAAACAGCTGATGAATGGCGAACAGCGCGAGAAATACTCCCGTCAGATTCTCTTCCCCGGCATCGGTTCTGTCGGCCAGCAGAACCTCGTTGCCGCCAGCGCCGTGCTGGTGGGCTGCGGCGCGCTGGGCACGGTGGTTGCGAATTTGCTCGTGCGGGCGGGACTCGGGCGCTTGCGTATCGTGGACCGTGATTTCGTAGAGCTATCAAATTTGCAGCGCCAGACCTTGTTCGAAGAAGCCGACGCTCGAGAATCCCTGCCCAAGGCCATTGCCGCGGAACGGCGCCTGCGCTCGATCAATTCCGATGTGCGGGTTGAAGCGATTGTCACCGATCTCACCCCGGAAAATGCCCGGGAACTTCTCGGCGGCTTCAGCCTCATTCTCGACGGCACGGACAATTTCGAGACGCGGCTCCTGCTCAACGACGCGGCGATAGCCCTCGATATCCCGTGGATTTATGCGGCCGCCGTCGGAAGCTACGGTGTCACCCTCACGATTCGCCCAGGCCAAACTCCCTGCCTCGCGTGTCTGCTGGAAGGCCGGGGAAAGCCGTTTACCTTGGGCGCTGAAGAAACTTGCGACACTGCCGGTATTCTCAACGCCGCCGCCGGAGTGATCGCTTCAATCCAAGCGGCGGAAGCGACAAAACTCTTGGCCGGGAAGCCCGAGAGCTTACACGGACGCCTGGTATCTTGCGATGTCTGGGCCGGGAAATTTCAATCCATTCGAATCTCGCGAAATCCGGATTGTCGCGCGTGCGGGCGGCGCGATTTCACGTATCTTACCGGACACGCTCAGCCTCACGTCACCATGTGCGGCCGCGACTCCGTTCAGATCCACCAGGGCAGCCGTACTATTGATCTCGGTGAACTCGGCCGCCGTTTAGCGCACGCCTCTGTAGCCGATGTCCGCAACAACGACTTCCTTCTTCGCTTTCGCGTCTCGCCGTACGAAATGACCATCTTTGCTGATGGCCGCGCCATAGTAAAAGGAACGCAAGATCCCGCCGTTGCGCGATCGCTCTATGCCCGGTTCATCGGCGCGTAGAGTTGAAATTGTCTGGGGGCTCAACGGCTCGGCAAACAATTCGATACTACTAAACGAGGAATTTCATTTCAGCCCGCGAATCGGCGGGCGGAGGACTGCCGCATCAATGCGCGGTCCATATTTTCGCGCGTGTTCATCAACGTCAGTAAGGTACTCAATACGCGCGCCTTTAATTCATCGGACATGGGAAATCCGCTTGTGGCCGTGTTCACCAGGGTCTCTCCGCGCCTCGCAATCTTCTGCATGAATTCCACCTGGCGTTCGTGCTTGTTTTTACCCAGCGCGGTTTCGCGGCGCATTTCAGCGCATTCGTTTTCGATGAAGAGCGTGAAATGGAGGATGCACAAATGCTCTTCGGATAGCCCAGAGGGCACGCCTATCTTGCATCCTTTCGCACCGCAATTCTCTGGCACAAGCGCACCTGTAGGAAGCTTCTGTTTTTGTAGCATTTTCCGCTACCAGAATTCCACTTTACCTAAACTTGCTGCGCTCAATCAGATAGCAGCCAACAGGCCAAATTTCATCTTGCCTTCGAAGTCTCCGGACACTGAAGTGCTTCCAGGTAGGCGTCGATTACCCAAATAGCCCGTAGCGCGTACGCTTGCGATAGAGTATCGCGCGTGTTAAACACAGACTCGCACTGATCGCTCAAAAGGACACAGGCTCCGCTTGCCCCATCTGACACAGCACGAAGTGATGACCATGTTCCTGGCCCTCGCCGTCCTCCTCGGAACCGCCAAGCTCGCCGGCGAATTGATGCAGAAGCTGGGACAGCCCTCCGTTCTGGGCGAGATCCTTGCAGGAATCCTGTTGGGACCCACTCTCCTCGGCCATTTCAGGCCCCAGATCTATGCGGCATTATTTCCCAGTACCGGCGCCATGCCCATAGTGCTCGAGACCGTCACGACCATCGGTGTCGTCTTCTTCCTCCTTACCGCCGGCCTCGAAATCGACTTACGCAGCATTTTTCGCCAAGGCAAGAGCGCCCTGCTGGTCAGCTTCTTCGGGGTAATCATTCCGTTCGCTTTGGGCTTTGCAGCGGCGGGCGCATTCCCGCGGTTCCTGGGCGCCGAAGCGGGTGCCAGCAGGCTGATCTTCGCCCTGTTTGTAGGCACCGCGCTTTCGATATCCGCGCTTCCCGTGATCGCCAAAATCCTGATGGATCTCAATCTCATTCGAACTGAGATGGGTACCGTAGTGATGTCCTCGGCGATGTTCGACGACCTCGTGGGCTGGATTCTGTTCTCCATGATTCTCGGCATGATGAATGCCGGATCGCATTCTTTCGGTGGCGTTAAACGCACGATTCTCCTTGTCGCCGCCTTCACTTTGCTCGCACTCACCGTGGTTCGTTGGCTGATCGACAAAATACTCCCCTTCATCCAGGCCCATACGAGCTGGCCAGGCGGCGTTTTAGGCTTTATTTTCACGCTCACTCTTGCCGGTGCGGCCTTCGCGGAATTTGCGGGAATCCATGCCGTCTTTGGTGCTTTCATCACCGGGATTGCCGTGGGTGAATCCACTCATCTGAGAAAACGAACGTCCGAGCACATCCACTCCATCGTCACCAACGTATTCGCGCCGTTCTTTTTCGCCAGCATTGGTCTTCGCACCAATTTCGTCTCGAACTTCAACCTCGGCATCACCGCCACAGTTATCGGGGTCGCCTGCCTGGGGAAGCTGCTAGGCGCTGGTTGGGGAGCACACCTGGGAGGCATGGATCGCCGCACTTCATGGGGCGTGGGTCTGGCCATGAACGCCAGAGGTGCTATGGAGATGATTCTGGGTCTCCTCGCGCTTCAGGCCGGACTGATCCGTGAGACCATGTTCGTAGCGCTCGTGGTTATGGCGCTATTCACGTCGCTAGTCTCCGCTCCCGCCATCCATTTCCTGCTGCGCCGGCGCCGGGTCCTGACTTTGAAGGACACCGTCACTACCAAACTCTTTCTGCCGGCCATGAAGTTCCGCACAAAGGATGAAGCTCTTCAGCATATGTGTGAGGTCGCAGCAGACGCTGTCAGCAACGCACCGGAGCGGTTTTTGCGCCTTGTATTAGAGCGCGAGCGGGTTGTCCCCAGCGGCTGGGAAAACAGCCTGGCGGTTCCTCACGCCCGTGTTGGCGGCCTTCCGCATCCGATCGTGGTCATTGGCAAGTCAGAGGCGGGTATCGATTTCGACGCAAGAGACGGCAAACTCTCGCGGCTCATTATTTTGATTCTCACGGGAGACAATCAGGCCCAGCATGACTTGTTGGGGGACGCCGGAGAAATGTTTAGCCGCAAGGAAGCCATCGATCAGGTGTTGGAGGCCTCGACTTTCGTCGAACTCGTTGCAGCCCTCAATGCCCCGGTGAAGTGAAAGCCACCAGCCCGTGTGCCCGAGCATCGCTGCGGAGTATGGTGCCGGCTGTGGGACTCGAACCCACGACCTAGGGATTATGAGACCCTCGCTCTACCTCTGAGCTAAACCGGCACAAGACAATTCTCGATGCTAAGGGTTACCTGCGCAAAGTGTCAAGACAGGAGCGGGAGTGATCTCCTGACCCGAAATTGCCCCGCTCAGCATAAGGGAATCAATCCTCAAAACTAGTACTTTCGTAACATTGACCGCGTCGGTCCCAAAAGCTATTTTTGCCTCGCAACAGTACAAAAAGCTCTGGCTCCGCCGGGGAGGCGGGGGTGTGTACCGTTTAGACACACGCCTGATAAAAACTCCCTTGACGGCATTAGACCGCTTATAGACTTCCCGCGTAGTTTCCCTCGGGAGGGTCTATGAATAAGTGGTTAATGGTAGTGGTTTTGGTCTTGCTGGTTCTAACCAGCGCGGTGGGTCTAAATGCCTTATCGACCCATTCGACACTGGCTAACACCGGCAGTCCAATGCCGCCGACGCCATGGTTGCTAGCGAACACCGGCAGTCCGATGCCGCCTACACCATGGGCGAACACGGGCAGTCCGATGCCGCCAACACCATGGGCGAACACCGGTAGTCCGATGCCGCCAACACCCTGGAAATAACAGGGTAGGTTCCGCGTAAGCGGTTTAAGAGCCCAGGGTCGCGGTCTTTAAATATAGGGACCGAAATGCAGCTTGGCCCGGCAGACTACTTAATTTGGATCGCAAGCTTCAGTTTAGAAGCCTACGTGGTGGTGTGTCTGGCCCTTCATAAGGATACCTTCCGTTATTTTTCCTTGAATTTGTACATGTTGGCAGCAGCTCTGGTCACCCTCGGCCATTACGTTACCTTTCATACCTACGGATACTCGTCCATGCAGTATCGCTATTTCTACTACTACTCCGAGAGCTTGCTAATCGTCCTGATCTACTTCACGGTGATGGAGCTTTACCAGCACGTCTTCAGAGAAATGAATGTCAGCGGGTATATCCGAAGCGCTGCGGCTATTTTGCTGATTGCAACAGCCTTTTTTTCCTATGCTGTCGTTCGCCAGAACAAGAATCACCTGACCAGTCACTTTGTCGTTGAGCTTGGACAAAACCTCTATTTCGTCGGCGTGGTGCTCACCTATCTCCTTTGGGGCGCAGTTTTAAAGCTCCGCGAAACCAGAACCCGTTTGATTCAATTGATTCTTGCGCTGGGTGTTTACTTCAGCGCTACAGCGGGAACCTATGCATTGCGGAACCTTTTCCCTGGTCTGCAGGAATCGTTTTTGCGCTGGGTGCCGCCGCTGATAGGTACGTGGCTGCCTCTGGCCTGGGCCTACACGTTTTCCAAGGTGCCCGAGGACGCACGGTTAACGACAGCACGTTTGGTGGTGAGAACTCGATGATGATTGCAGCCGTAATTTTCGTTTTTTCCATTGCAGCTTTCCTGCAATTCTTCGTTTGGCATTGCCGTTCAATACTGGCATCGAGCCGGAGAGTGGAACTATCGGACCGCGTGCGGGAAGTCACTGGCATTCAAAGCCCGAGTTTTGGCGCGGAGGATTTTCGCCGGCTGGTTCAATTGGTCAGGCTGTGTCCGGAACGCGGCGATGACCAGGGCGAAATTCGCGCAGTGGGAACGTACTATAGCTTGCTGAATATTCTCGGCCATCTGGCGCGACCCACGGTCCCTCGCGTCGCAGCTTGGGCCGAACAGGAACGCGAGAATTGCTCTTATTTTGCCGCGGTCGCTCTTGACCGGCGCATTTCCTACAGTCGTGACCTGTTCACCCAGCAAGTCGCAGATCGTCTGTAATCACGCCTATTCTGCACGCAACTCCATCCACGTTTCCAGGCTGCGCTCGACCCGTCAAGTCTTGGCTGTTACCATAGTATTTAGTTAGGTGACTGGCCCGGAAGTTTCGGCCTTGCTCCCTTCGATCGAGCTGATGAGAACACCTCTCGAACAGTCGGTACTTAATAACATCCGGAATGCCCGAATGATCGTACCCGGCGATCGGATCGGTGTGGCTGTCTCAGGTGGCGCGGATTCCGTCGCGCTTCTTCGCATTCTGGAAAATCTTCGCGACGAATTGGGCGTAACTCTATCGGTCGTGCATTTTGACCACGNNGGCCACTCGCGAGGACGTTGCCGCCGAAGCCGCCCGTCATGGATGGAATCTCGAAGACGCTGCGCGACGCTTGCGCTACGCATTTTTCGAACGCGTCTGCGCTGCGGGGCAAGCAACACGCATCGCCGTAGCGCACACCGCTCAGGACCAAGCCGAAACCGTTCTGGCTCATTTGATTCGCGGAACGGGCCCCACCGGCCTGGCCGGCATTTATCCAACAGCGGGTTCTGTCATTCGTCCCCTGCTGGCCACCGCCCGCCAGGATTTGCGTGAATATCTGAGCGCGAAAAATCAAGCCTGGCGCGAAGACGCCACGAATCGTGATACCCGCCGGCTTCGCGCGCGCATTCGCGAACAACTTCTTCCGGTCCTGGAGCGCGATTTCGCGCCAACGATTGTCACCCACCTGGGGGAACTCGCTCGTCTCGCTGGCGAGCAGGAACTATTCTGGTCCGCAATCGTGGAAGACCGCTTCCGCGCCTTTGTCCGTGTAGCCGATGATGCAGTTTCGATCCNNCGCCTGATTCGCCGTCTGTATGAAGGTGTCCGCGGGGATCGCAAAGACTTAATCGCGCAGCATGTCGAGCAGGTCATCCGCCTGGCCACAGAGTCATCGAGTGGCCATCGTTTGGAACTGCCGGGAGACATCATTGTCGAGCGGAGCTTCGGAAAACTAACCTTTTCGCATGCCACTCCCAGCCGGTCTTCGCTTACTGTCAAAGAAACCGCCGCGCAAGCGAATACTTATCAATACGTTGTAAGCCTCCCGAACAGTGGCGCGACGGTTGTTTCCATTCCGGAACTTGGAAGTCGCTTCCGTTTGAAAGTCATTGACTGGACTTTGCAGGCGAGCGACACTAAAAGCGACGGCGAAGCCCTCGATGCTGGCCTCCTCCGCGGTTCTCTAATCCTGCGGAATTGGCGGCCAGGTGACGCCTACAGGCCCTACGGTCGCCGGCAGGCCAGTAAATTGAAGCAGATGTTTCTCGCAGATCGCATTCCCGTCCGTGACCGGGCGCGATGGCCCGTGCTTGAGTGCGGCGGCCAGGTGGTCTGGACTCGGGGCATGGCGCCTGCGGATGATTTTTGCGCAAGGGCGCGGACGCAAGTGGGTGTGCTGATCGAAGAACTTCAGCTTTGAGGCGTTGTGTTCGGCGGTTTGCAGGTGCATACACTGGCTCGGCTGCCGCATCTAACAATAGGTGGCATAATGGTCCGAAACCGGGGCTTCAATCGTATCCAGAGGATGGGGTAAGACGGTGAACTCAACAGTCCGCACTATTCTATTTTGGCTTCTAATGATTCTGCTTGCGGTCGTCTTGTGGAAGATGGCCTCGACCGGCGGTCAAGCCGCGAAAGATGACGAACCTCTCTACACGGCCTTCCTCGCCAACGTGCAAGCTGGCAAAGTGAAGGACGTCACCATTTATCTCGCGCCCAACAGCGCGGAAATTCAAGGTGANNTGGGTTTTCATGATGAAGCAGATGCAGGCGGGCGGAAACAAGGCCCTGAGCTTCGGAAAATCCCGCGCGCGCCTATTGACCGCGCAACAAAAGAAAGCGACGTTCAAAGATGTCGCCGGAATCGATGAACCGAAGGAAGAGCTTTACGAAATCATCGACTTTCTGAAAGACCCGCAAAAATTCCAAAAGCTCGGCGGACGCATTCCCAAGGGCGTACTGCTGGTCGGCCCTCCAGGCACAGGAAAAACTTTGCTGGCTCGCGCAATCGCAGGCGAGGCCAACGTTCCCTTTTTCTCAATTTCCGGTTCCGATTTCGTGGAAATGTTTGTAGGCGTAGGCGCGAGCCGCGTGCGCGATCTGTTCGAGCAGGGCAAAAAGAACGCGCCTTGCATCATCTTCATCGATGAAATCGACGCCGTAGGACGCCATCGTGGAGCAGGTCTGGGCGGCGGTCACGACGAGCGCGAGCAAACTTTGAACGCACTCCTGGTCGAGATGGACGGCTTTGAATCAAACGAAGGCGTCATCCTGATTGCAGCGACGAACCGTCCGGATGTGCTCGATCCGGCCCTGTTGCGCCCCGGACGCTTTGACCGCCGCGTCGTCGTTCCCCGGCCCGACGTGAAAGGCCGCGAAGAAATTCTCCGCGTGCACACGCGCAAAGTCCCCTTGTCCGAAGACGTTGAGCTTTCCGTAATCGCTCGCGGCACGCCGGGATTTTCNNCGCAAATTCGTCGCCATGTCCGACTTCGAAATGTCGAAAGACAAAGTCCTCATGGGTGTCGAGCGCAAATCCATGATTTTGTCGGACGAAGAAAAACGCAACACCGCGTATCACGAGGCAGGCCACGCTCTGGTCGCTGCATTGACCCCGGGCGCGGATCCGCTTCACAAAGTCACCATCATTCCACGCGGTATGGCTTTGGGCGTCACCATGCAATTGCCCATCGACGATAAGCACACCTACACCAAGGAATTTCTCGAGTCCCAACTCAGCGTTCTGATGGGTGGCCGCGCAGCCGAAGAAATCTTCCTGCATCACATCACTACTGGCGCGGGCAACGACATCGAGCGCGCCTCTGAAATTGCGCGCCAGATGGTTTGCGAATGGGGCATGAGCCCGCTGGGTCCGCTCACGTTCGGCAAGAAGGAAGAAGCCATCTTCCTCGGCCGCGAAATTGCCCAGCATCGCGACTACTCCGAAGACACCGCGATTAAAATCGACGCGGAAGTCCGCAGCATCGTCACCAACGGCTACAGCCGCGCCCGTAATATTCTCGAAACCCAGCGTGACACTCTCGAGCGCATAGCGGCCGCCCTACTCGAACGCGAAGTACTCGACGCCACGGAACTGAAGCTTTTGCTGGAGGGCAAGCCGCTGCCGGAAAAGATTCCGCCACCGCCGCCTGCCGCTCCGCCGTTGCCGGCGAAAGAGCCGCAACTCTCGCTGCGCCCCGAGCCCCGCGCAATCCCCGGCATGGCTAAGGGCGAAAAACCAGCCCCGGCTTAATCGAAATTCATCAGAGCGACTTACAACGGCGCCCAGCTTTCTGAGGCGCCGTTTTTATTTGCGGTGTATCGGGTGTTGATTGTTGACAAATCATGCGCAAGTGGGATGTGCGCGCGCGGGACGCTCTGTACACTGAATGGACAGATCGCAAATCGCCGCGCATTTTCCTCACTATTGCGCGTATCCGCAGAAATGGGCGTAAAATGCACTGATGTCCAAACAGCCCGCTGCCACCTTCGAAGTGGATTGCCCATGCTGCCGGGCCAAGCTCAGCGTTGACCGCGAGCTCGGCGCCGTGCTTTCCCACGTTCCTCCGCCGAGGCCACCGTCGTCCGTTGATCTGGACGATACCGCGCGGCTCTTGCGCGCGCAGACCGAAGCCGTAGAGGCAAAATTCCGCGCTTCAGTAGAATCCGAAAAATCAAAAGAAGACGTCCTCGCCCGCAAATTTGCCGAAGGGCTGAAGAAAGCTAAAGAAGGTCCCATCGAAAAGCCGCTGCGCGATTTTGACCTCGATTAATCCGGGATTTGATGCGCTCACGGTCCGCTCCGAACAAATCCAAAATAGCCCGCCGTCGTACTCTCGCGTTATTCGCTTTGCAGCTTGGATTCCTCGCAGTCATTTTCATGCCCGGGAATCTTCACTCGCAGACTTCGCAAAAGGCCAAGCTACCTCGTCCGCGTAGACTCGACGAGGGCATCTCTCTGCAACGTGATCCAGCCACGGGCGAATTGAAGACGGTAGTAGCCAAGACTCCCGGGAATAGCAGCGAAAAGGAAGCTGAGCCCGCGCCGCATTCCATTCGCGTTGA
>PLZZ01000028.1 GCA_003153585.1 Acidobacteriota bacterium
CGGCCGAGTTTGACATCCTCGGCCTTGTACACCACGCCCATGCCGCCACCACCGAGTTTCTCGACGATGCGATAATGCGAGATGGTCCGACCGATCAGTGAGGAAGAATCCGCCATTTGCGGCATATCTTAAGGTGCGTCAGGAATCAAGTCAACGAAGGGAGGTTACTGCGGATTCGTCTGGGTCTGATTACGGATGGGATGGCGCGTTGAGCGAATCCAGCCCGCGCAGAACGGACTGCTCGTCGGGATTCAACCCGCGCATGAACTGCGGATCGTTAAGGGCCGCTTGCCTATCCGCCGGGTTCATCCCCTGAAGCGTGTGCAGACGACCGGTCACAAGTTGTTTTCTTTCCGGGCTCATCTGCTGCCACTTGGGAAGAAGAGTGTTCTGCACATACTGCTGCTTTTCGGGCGACATGTGCTGCCATGCAACCGCTCGGTCCCTCATGGCATTGCGTTCCGTCGGCGAGAGATTATTCCACTTCTGCAGGTTGCGTTGAATCTGCGCCTGGCGCTGCGGAGGAAGGCTCTTGAAGCGCTCGTTGTTCTGCAGAAAGCGGTCTTGCTCCTGCGGCGACATGTCCCGCAAATTCTGCCTGACACCGGGGGACAATCCCCCTAACTCTCGCCCTTCTCGGTCAACCTCCGCTCCACCGGCATTTGCTCCCGGATTGTTCGGACTGGCCGGCGGATGCTCGTTCTCGCGCGCGCTTTCCTGGCCGTGTGCGGCGTTTGCGTTATCAGGCGGATGGACTGTGTTCGGAGCGTGCACGGCTCCCGGATGCTGTCGCGCAGCCAGGTTCGCGTTCCGATTGGCGCGTCGCGCTGCACCTGCTCGCGGTCCGGCTTGCATCCTCGGATGCTGAGGCGCGGAAGCGTGTGGCCTTTGCGCCCAGGCAGGCTGCGCCGCAAGCCCCATCAGCAGAGCCAGCGCAAACCCGGAGATAAGTCCTACCCGCNNTCCAGCGCATCGAACTTGCTCAGCACGTCGTAATTCTCCAGCACATCCAAATTCTTAATCACCTGGAATTGCTCGTGCTCGCTCTGCGCAGACCCAGCCAATCCCGAATTATCCTGCGGCAGGCGCGACATCCAAACGCTGACCGCCAGAAGCAAAGCGATAGACAATGCCAGCCGCGGCTGCGGTACGAACCAGCGGAACCAGCGCGGTTGCGGCTCTTCCGCGATACGCGCGCGCATGCGTGCGTCGAAGCCAAAAGACGGCTCGATGACCGGCACTTCGTCCAGGACGGTCCACAACTTGCGCAGTTCCTCCGCGCGTGCGTGACATGCCGAGCAAGCCGCCAAGTGCTCTTCCACTTCATGGCGGTCCGCCGAGTTNNGAAACAAGCGGCGCCAGTTGCACTCGCAGGGTCTCGTAGGCGCGAAACAAGAGCGATTTCAACGCGCTTTCCGAGCAATCTAAGATTCTTGCAATCTCTCCGTAATCCATCTCTTCATATTTATGCAGCAAAACCGCTACGCGTTGCTTTTCGGGCAACGCGGAAATCACGCCGCGAATGAAATCCGCGCGGTCGCGTTCCACCATATGCTCGTCGATGCGCATCTCGCGTGTCGGCAGTTGCAACGGCGCTACGTCCTCATCAACCGGCGTAGCATCCAGCGACACTTCCATCTGGCGGTGGCGGTTATCGCGTACCGAATTCAGCGCCAAATTCGTCGCAATCCGAAAAAGCCAGGTGGTGAACTTCGCACTGGGAGAGTACTGCTTGCGGGCGCGATACACTCGAAGAAAAACTTCTTGCGCCAGATCCTCGGCCGTCGCTGTATCTCTCACCATACGATAGAGGAAGTTGACCAGAGGCGTTCGATACTTCTGCAATAGAAGGTTGAAGGACTCGTCGTCCCCAGCCTTCACGTCCAGCATCAGTTGGACGTCAGACCTGGTCATGGCCTCCACATTGTATCTAACACCTGTGGCCACTTAAAGTTGCAGGTCGGGGAGCGTTGCTTAACCCGTATCCCTGCATCGCTATGACACCTCCAGCGGCGAAAGGTTGCTGAATCTAAATGGGTTACGAAGCTTGAGCTAAAATTAGACATGGAACAGCGCCTTCAGTCCAAGCAGGATAGCCACTCCCAGAAATACCAGCAGCGCCATGGCCGGGCCGGGCTCACGGTTCACTTCGGGAATCAGGTCCGACGCGGCCACGTACAGGGTGACTCCCGCCGAAAACGGCAGCGCGTCGCTCACGACATTGCCGAAAGCAAACATTAAGGCCATGCCGAGTAACGTCGATCCGCCCAAAATTACGGAGGACATAAACGCCATGCGCCGGCTCTGTCCGCTTGCCAGCATTAGCGACGCTACCGTGGATCCCTCCGGCAATTTGTGTAGAAAGATCGCCAGGAAAATTACAACTCCTAGCGACGTGGAAACGAGGAGGCCCGAAGCGATCGCGACACCATCGAAAAAGGTGTGGATTACCAGACCGAGCAACGCGGCATAACTTGCGTGCGCGCCCGAGACCTCTTCATGATGCGTTTCTTCGCCGAAATGAAAGTGCGGCGCTACGGTGTGCTCGAAAAAATGAACGAGCAAATACCCGGCCAGGACAAACAGAAAAACGGAATTCGCGCCGTGGAAAAAAATCGACCCCGTTTCCGCCTGGAGTTTCAAGGACTCCGGGATCATTTCGAGCAGCGCCGTCGCCAGCATGAATCCGGCGCCCAACGCGATGAAATATTTCAAATAATGTTTTAGCGAACGCGCACGGGTGATCAGTAAACCGCCAACGACGTTTGCGCCGGCAGCGCTCANNNTTCACCACTTCGGCCTTGATGAATCCGCGCTCGATGTCGCTGTGAATCGCGCCGGCGGCTTTCTGCGCGTTCATTCCGCGCTCGATAGTCCACGCGCGACACTCGGGCTCACCGCAAGTTAGAAAAGAAATCAAGCCGAGCAGACGGTAGCTGGCCTGAATCAACCGGTCGCGGCCCGATTCCGCCAAGCCGTATGCGCGCATCATTTCCGCAGCTTCCGCGTCCGGCAGTTCGGAAAGTTCGGCTTCAATCTTGCCGCAGAACGGCACCACAGCGGTGCGAAGCTTCGAGGTCAATTTCTCAAGATGATGTTTTTCGATCACGCGATCGATGTCCGCGGCTTCGTCGTCACCGAGATTCAGCACGTAGAGCATCGGCTTGCGAGTGAGAAACTCAAAGCTGCTGAGCATCTTCAGCTCTTCGGG
>PLZZ01000155.1:0-5889 GCA_003153585.1 Acidobacteriota bacterium
ACCTATGGCATTCCGGGCGTGTTCATGGATGTCGATGACGACCGCTCGCACGGCCGCGATGAGCGGATTCGCGTCGCGTCATTTTACGAAGGCGTGGATTTCTACTATCGCTTGATCAAAACACTTTCCACGCCGCAATAAATTCTGCGGCAAGCAAACTTTCCATGAGTCTGATGAGACGTTCGCTCTTGAAGGCCTCGCAAAACCAGTGGCTGCGCGAGCACGCGCCGCGCTACGGTTTCATGCGGCGCACCGTGACGCGATTCATGCCGGGCGAAAATGTCGAAGACGCGCTTGCTGCAGCGCAGACGCTGGCATCTAACGGTATCGGCGCGGTGTTGACGCACCTCGGTGAAAACATCACCGATCGCGCGGAAGCGCAAGAAGTCACAAAGCATTATCAGGACGTCCTCGATCGAATTCGCGCCGCGAACCTGCCCGCCGAAGTATCCGTGAAACTGACGCAGCTTGGGCTGGACCTCGATAATGAATTTTGCTACTCCAATCTCGTCGCGCTGATCGAACACACTCCCGCGGAAAAAACGCTCTGGATTGATATCGAGCAGAGCCCTTACGTGGACGTCACGCTCCAGCTCTATCGTCGCGCGCGTAAGGCCTATGCGAATGTTGGCGTGTGCGTGCAGGCATATCTTTTTCGCACCGAAAAGGATCTGGATGCGCTGATTTCGATTGGAGCCTCTGTGCGCCTGGTGAAGGGTGCGTACAACGAACCTGCTGAAATAGCTTTTCCGTTGAAGAGGGATGTGGACGAGAATTACCTTCATCTCGCTCAACGACTGCTGAGTCCTGAATCGCGCAAGATGCGTGTTCGGGCGGCAATGGCTACGCATGACCGCGTCCTGATTAAGAAAATCGTGGAATGGAGCGCATCGCAGGGCATAGCAAAAGCGAACCTTGAATTCCAAATGCTGTACGGCATCCAGCGCTCAGAACAATTGCGGCTCGTGCGTGATGGCTACCGGTGCAATGTGCTGATTTCCTACGGCTCCTTCTGGTTCCCCTGGTTCATGCGCCGTCTGGCCGAGCGACCTGCCAACGTACTCTTCCTCGCCCGCAATTTCTTCTCGAGTTGAACCGCCCGCTGTCATTTCCTTCCACCGGCTATTTCTTTCGGGTGTAAGTGGTTTCCTGAAATGCGGCTTCCTTGCCGTCCGCTCCAGCGCTCATCAGCGTGACGATAAATTGATTGTCGTCCACCTGCCGGATTATGGAGTGAAGGGGAGTCTTTTCGCCGCGATGGTTTTGCGTCACCCCGGTTAGATCGATCGTCTTGCCGCCATCACTGCTCGTGCCCGTCAAAAAAACTATAGCCGTGGATCCAGTGTACATCGACACAGCCTCATACTGCTTGGCAATGTTATTGAAACCGTAGATGCGCGTCCCCGAAACAGGGCGTCCAAAAACAGTGTCGTCATTTTCTTCAACGATGAACCGTCCGCCCAGAACCACGGAAATCTTCGAAGTTCCAGTCGAAGCAGTCGCATCAGCATTCGGCTGCGCAACAAATTTTATCGTTCTGATGTACTCGCCCGCGCGCTTTGCAAGAAACTCCTGTTCCGGGCCGGGCTTTGTGGCGTCAGCCGATCGATGGGTGTCAGGCGTAACCTCCGGTTTTTGAGGCCCACGGTCCTGGGCAAAAACTGCGGTTGCAGCGAAAAATAACAGCGCCGCGAGCAAAGCCCTGCGGCCACACGGTGACGCAAAATTCATTTTATATCTCCTTCGCGATTGCTTACAGGGGGTCCTAAAAGCAGTGTTACGTACCGACTTCAGGATATAGGTAGAGAACGGCAGGCGCAATTACGCTCGGGGTTGGCGCAGACCTTAGCGCGTGCGCTCGTCTTTTTCAACTTTGCCATCGCGCAGACGAATTACGCGGTGTGCGTGGGCCGCGATATCCGATTCGTGCGTGACCAGGATGATGGTATTGCCTTGCTCGTGCAGACGTGCAAAAAGCGCCATGATTTCTTCGCCCGTCTGCGAGTCGAGATTCCCGGTGGGCTCATCAGCCAGAAGAATCGAGGGCTTGTTGACGAGAGCGCGCGCGATGGCCACACGTTGCCGCTGACCGCCTGAGAGTTCGTTGGGCTTGTGCATCATTCGGTCGGCCAGGTCCACTTGGCTTAACGCGTTCTTGGCACGGCCAAGCCGTTCTTCCGAAGGCGTGCCATTGTAAATCATGGGCAGCTCGACGTTGTGCAGCGCAGTCGCGCGCGCCAACAGATTAAACGTCTGGAAGACGAATCCAATCTCTTTGTTGCGTATGTAGGCGAGCTCATCGTCGTCGAGCTGGCTAACCAGCCGTCCCGCCAGCCAGTAACTCCCCTTAGTGGGCGTGTCCAGGCAGCCAATCAAATTCATAAGGGTGGATTTTCCCGAACCCGACGGACCCATGATGGCGACATACTCGCCTTTGTGGATTTCGATGCTCACGCCGCGCAGCGCATGCAACTGCTCTGCGCCCATTTCGTAGGTCTTCCAAAGATCTTCAGTTTGAATGACTATGCCGGTATCAACCAGGTCCTTGCGGTAACTCTGCGGAGCGATGATTTCTTCAACGGCCATGCGCAATGTGCTCCTGAATTCAGTTCAACTAGGTGGAAGATTCTTCGCGTTTGGGCGCGGAGTTGTCCACTTTGACCGTGGCGCCGGGCCGCAGCGTACGAAGTGCTTTGTAGCTTCCAATGACGATTTCGTCGCCATCCTTCAGTCCGCTGGTAACTTCAATATCGGTCACGCCCGCGATACCCGTCTGCACCGGAACGAACTCTGCCTTCTTCCCGCGTATAACAAAAACCCCCTGAATATCGGTCTTCTTGGCATCGCCATTCGCCCCTAACGACGGCTTGGAAGCCGCCAGCGTGACGTCCCCGCCTTTCTTGCCCGGCTTCGCTTCTTCGATTTCTTTTTGGGTCCGCACGGCTAGCGCCTGGATCGGAATAGTCAGGGCATCCTTCTTTTCCGCGGTCTGAATTTTGGCGGTCGCGGAAAGGCCGGGGCGGAGCGCCTCAGGTGGATTATCCACGGTGACCACAACTTTGAAGTCGCGCGCTTCCTGCGTATTTGCAGTCGTCTGCGTGGTGGCTGCCTGTCCGGACGAACGAAGTATCGCAAGCTCGCCAACTTGGGTTACGTGGCCCTTGAACGTCTTCCCAGGAAGCGCGTCAATTGTCACTTCCGCAGGCTGTCCCTCTCGCACGTTGGTGATGTCAGTCTCGTCAACTTTCACCTCGGCGGTGACAACGCTCATGTCGGAAATGGTCATTAGGTTACTGCCTTCAGCATTCTGAATTCCAGGTACGACGTTTTCCCCGACGCGTACGGCAATGTAACTCACAATCCCGTCGATCGGCGCTGTATAGGTCGTTTTGCGAAGAATGTCCTTTGTGTGTTTCAAGACTGCCTCGTTCTGATTCATGTTATCCCGCGATTGATCTCGCGCCGCGCGGGCTTGTTCAACCTGTGCTTTGGAAGCGTTTAGCGCGGCCACCGCGCTGTCGTAAGTAGCTTTGTTCGCGTCAAACTCTTGCTTGGCTATAAGCTGATCCTTGTAGAGTTCTTGGGTGCGCTGCCAATCGAACTTGGCCTTTTCAAGGTCTGCCTGGCGCTGGGCTAGCGTCGCGACCGCGGAGTCATAACTTGCGGAGGCCACACGCATGCCCGCTTCGGTGGAACTGATACTGGCCTCTTGGGCCTGAACATCCGCGGCCGGCTGAATGTTTTCCAGGTGCAGCAGGATGTCGCCCCTCTTCACATGGTCGCCTTCTTTCACCACTATATTGGTAATTTTTCCGATGCCTTCGCCCAGTACGTTCGTATAATTTTTCGGCCTGACTTCACCGGATGCAGTTACGACCGAGGTCAGGTCCTGCTTAACGACTTTGCCGGTCTGCACCTGCACAACACCCTTGTTCGCTTGATAGACGCTGTACCATGCAATACTACAAAGCACGACTGCAGCACCCACACCGATTGACACTTTTTGCCAGGTTTTCATTGCATCAACCTTCTTTTATGCCCTCACGTCAAGGGACGGAGGCATCCCGCCACACTATTCCATACGTCCGAAGGGGCCGGAATGTTTCCGGATTAGACGAAGATAAAGAGATAAAGACAGTTAGCTACATAAGCTTTCGGGCTCTTTCATTCCTGTTTTCTGGTTTTCGAAGGGGATCTCTATCCCACTACGTGGCCCAAGATCGCTAATTTTCGGTCACTTTGCTTGTCCGTGCGACGAACCTGGGCATCCCCACCGCGACCATTTTAGATGTTTTTGGCGGGGAAAGAAACAGAATCGCCGCACTCCTGACCAAATTCTGATGCAAGCGAACCAAAAGGATGTTCTAGGCCAGTGGACTAAGTAACCGCTTGAGCCCGCGCAGCGTCCCAGCAAGTGAATCCCCTGAAAATGCCAGGCAACCCCCGTTCGTCTAATGTGCTCATATCCCATATCGGTGGGGGGGACTACGTTGACCTGTACCTTCGGACAGGTTAGAATCTCCAATCAATCAAGGGGAAAACGTTGATTATTGGCCGTTGCGGTAAATGGCTTCTCTTAGCGATTTTAGCGGCTGGTTTGGGGGTAGCGTCCTCGGCGTTTGCCCAGGGCGAATCTCAAGGGCAGCAACCAGCCCAGCCTGAACAAAATCCGGCCAAGAAAACTGCAAAACAAAAAGCCAAGAGCGACAAAGATCTAAGGAAGGAATTAGATTCCCAATATAGGAAGTGGCTCGACGAGGACGTGGTCTACATCATAACTCCCGAAGAGCGCAGCAGCTTTCTCCACCTCAATACCAACGAAGAGCGTGAGCAGTTTATCGAGGCTTTCTGGCAGCGGCGCAATCCCGACCCTGATTCGGCCGACAACACATTTAAAGAGGAACACTATCGTCGAATTGCGTATGTCAACGAACACTTCTCCTCTGGAATACCTGGCTGGAGGACAGACCGCGGCCGTATCTACATCATGTGGGGTCCAGCCGATGAAATCGAGTCGCATCCTGCGGGTGGCAGCTATGACCGTCCAGCCGAGGAAGGCGGAGGAGAAACTTCCACCTATCCTTTCGAGGACTGGCGTTATCGCTATCTCGAAGGCATGGGCGAAAATGTCATTCTGGAGTTCGTGGACCCGACAATGAGCGGGGAATACCACCTCACCATGGATCCCAGCGAGAAGGACGCCCTTCTTATGGTTCCAGGCGCGGGCCTCACCCAAATGGAGTCTATGGGATTGGCCAGCAAGACTAGCCGGTTCAACAACACGGACGGTACGCACGATGCTGCGCCGATCGGAATGGCGCCAGAGAGCGCGAATGAATTTTCCCGACTGGAGCTTTACGCTAAGATCCAGCAGGCCCCTCCAGTAAAGTTCAAGGATCTGGAAGCCGTGGTTACCTCCCGGCTCGTGCGCGATCAGGTTAAGTTCGACTACCGCTTTTATTTCCTGCGTATCACATCGGAGACGGTCCTGGTTCCCATCACCGTGCAGATACCGACAGGACAGTTGAGCTTTCAAGAAAAACAGGGCGTGGACTCGGCCACAGTCAATCTTTTTGCGCGCATAAGCACACTGAGCGGGCGCATTGTTCAAACCTTTGAGGATACGGTGAAGCGCGATGTTCCAGCTGCTTTACTGCAACAGGCCCGCGCCGTGCCGTCAATTTATCAGAAAGCTGTACCTTTGAGCCCTGGGCTCTATCGCCTCGATATCGTGCTTAAGGACGTAAATAACGGGAATGTCGGTGTGGTAAATACTCGGCTCGCTGTTCCGCGTTTTGAGGACGACCACTTGTCGTCCAGCTCTCTGATTCTCGCGGATCAGATTTTGCCCGTTTCGTCGAAAGATATCGGGCTCGGCCAGTTCGTCCT
>PLZZ01000155.1:5933-27403 GCA_003153585.1 Acidobacteriota bacterium
TGGAAAACATCATTACTCTTGGCTCGTTGCCGCCTGGAGCGTACAAGCTGGAAGTAGCGGTAACCGATAATCTTGCCAAACAGACAATTACGCCGGCAATGGATTTTACGGTGAAAGTACCAGCCGGAACGACTGCACAGAGGAGGTGACCTGGTGAGCCTGCGAGTGATTCGCTCATCCATTTTCGGGGTGCTCCTGTGCCTGTTTCCTCTTTCGGCCATTGGTGCGCCGAATTCCGGCAAGATATCCGGCGTTGTGCTGGATTCTTCCGGGACCCCTCAGATGGGCGCCACTATCTTTGTCAGCTCCGATCAATTGCTCGGCAGTTCAGCTGTCGAATTGCTCACCAACGATCGTGGACGATTTTCCACCGCGCTGCTTCCTTCCGGCACGTACTCGATCAAAGTGACGCTGGCTGGCTTCCTCCCTGTCATGGAGGAACACATCTTGGTCAATGATGAGCGCACCACTCTACTCGAAATTGTTCTCGGCTCGATATTCTCATCACTCGAAAGACTGCAACGCCAGTCCGATCAACCCATCGCTGCGGACGAGTGGACTTGGGTGCTTCGAAGCGCGTCTGCGACGCGTCCGGTCCTGCGCTGGCAAGACGACGGCGAAATATTCGGCGTTCCACCGGGCCAATTCGAAACTGCGCAAAATCAAGCAGGCCGCATGCGTCTGGAATTAACTTCGGGATCAGATCATCCCGGTTCGGTCTCGAATCCGGCCGATTCCCCGGGCACAGCCCTTGTTTATGATCTCTCTCTTGGCGGTCATGACCAACTCTTGATGGCTAGCCAGTTCAGCTACGAAAGTGGGGCCTATTCCGGGGGTTTCGCCACGCAATGGATTCCATCAGGCGAGCCCGGCGTGGGTCCAGTGACAACCATTCTAATTCGCCAGTCACAGTTGGGTCCGGACGGGCTCACGTTCCGCGGGCTGCGCATGTCGTATGACAATTCTTTCGTGATCGGTGATCGCATCAGCCTTCGCTATGGTTCGGATTTCGTGATGGCGGGTCTCGCGGGCACGACCGCGAGCGTGCGGCCGCGCGCTGAGATGGCCGTCCAGCTTGCTCCCACATGGCAGGTGTCCGTTCTCGCCGCCGCCAATGGCTGGCAGGATTCTGCAGGCGATCAAAGTACGCTGCAGTCTGCCCTAAACACTCTCGATCAGTTCCCCATAGTTTTGATGCGCGACGGTCATTCGGTCCTTGAGAACGGCTTGCATGAAGAATTGGCCATTGAACATGCGTTCAGTAAGAATGCCACTCTCACCGTGGCTCTGTTCAACGACCGTTCGACGCACACGGCAGTTTTCGGGCACGGGTCCGTTGCCGGACCGGATTATTTACAAGATTTCTTCTCAAACGTCTTTGCCTACGATGCCGGTGAATCCAGCTCATTAGGGACACGTGTCGCTTATCACCAGAAATTCTCGGATAATGTTACTGCTACGATTATCTACGAATATGCGGGAGCGCTATCCCCGACGGAAGACCCCTCTCAAGCGGCCTTAAGAAACCAGTTGGCGATGCGCTATCGCCAAAGCGCGGGCGGGCGCCTTACCGCAAGAGTGCCCCGCATTGGGACGAGGTTTACTGCTGGCTACAAATGGATCAATGGCCCGGTGGTCTCTGCAATGGATCCTTATGGCGAGTCTCTCTATCACCTCGACCCTTATCTGAGCCTCGGGATTCACCAACCGCTGCCAAGCTTCATCCCAGGTCACGCGGAACTCCTGGCCGACTGCGGTAACCTCTTTGCACAGGGTTACGTTCCCTTAGCCACTCCTGACGGCCAAGTTGTCCTGATCCCGACCTACCGATTCATCCGCGGTGGACTTAGTTTTCAATTCTAGTTAAAACAGTTAAAATCAGTGTACTGGAAACGGGAAGATGGTTCCCACAAATGGTATCCCATGAGTTTCTTCAACCGTCCGCTCTCGCAAGCCTATAAAAATAAAATACTTATGATTAATAGAATCTGCAGTTTACTGGAAGCTGACGTGCTTGCATTATATGGGTTCTAGGCAGAGGTTACGGGTGTAGCTGGATGAATGACAGTCTCCGAATGCGGCTCGGCGCAGTCCTCCTCGCACTTATAACCCTGTCCGCCGTGGTCTTCGCTGTCCTCAATTTCCAGCAACGCTCCCGCTTTGTTCTTCCTGACGACGGTGTCACCTGGATGGACTCGGCTCAGGGAGTAACTGCCTGGCACGTTGTCGCTGACTCGCCAGCCGCCAGAGCCGGTATAAAGCAGAACGACATCGTTGAGTCGGTCCGGGCCGTCCCGATTCAACGCGCCACCGACGTCACACGCGTGTTATTTCGCGTGGGGCCATGGGCTGAAGTTCATTATCAAATGCGCCGAGGCGAGGCCGCCTTTGAGACGCGGCTGGTAACCGCGCCACAGGACAATTCATCCTCGATTGAGGATTATCTCCGTATTACAGCGCTCCTATATCTTTTCATCGGGCTGTTCATATTCGTTCGCCGTTGGAATGCACCGCGCGCAATACATTTTTACGTTTTCTGCTTGGCCTCATTTATTCTTTACAGCTTCCACTACACCGGAAAACTGAATTCTTTCGACCAAACGATTTACTGGGCCAACGTAGTAGCGCTGCTCTTGCAGCCGGCTTTGCTCGTTCACTTTGCGCTCGTATTCCCGGAGCGCCGTGGCACTCTTTGGCCGAAGCTGACTGCCACCTACGCTCTGCCGGCCTTGCTTCTAACTTTGCATATTTTCATCGCCTTCGGGACGTTGAATTTTCTGCCGGCATTCAGCACACGATACTGGCTCGATAAAGTGGAACAGGCGAATCTCGGAATCTATTTTCTGATTGCTGCCACCATTTTCCTTTTCAGTTACCGCCGCGCACCCAGTGGTGTCCTACGGCAGCAATTGAAATGGGTCACCGGTGGAACCTTCGCAGGCTCGCTACCCTTTCTATTGTTCTATATCGTGCCGTACGTTATGGGTATTGTTCCTGCGCCGTGGATGAAACTCTCGGTATTTTCACTGGCACTCATCCCACTATGTTTTGGTTACGCCATTATCCGCTACCGCCTGATGGACGTTGACATCATCTTCAAGCGCGGACTGGCTTACACTTTTGCGACTGCTGCGGTTGTCGGTATTTATTTTGCGGGCATCGCCCTAATAGGCGAGACGTTTCACACGCGCTGGCCCACCGGTCCGGCGGGCGGCGTTATCGCGATCGTTGTCGCGGCGTTTTTGTTTGAGCCGGTGCGAGGATGGGTTCAGACTCGCCTTGACCGTTTTTTTTATCGCGACCGGCTCAATTACCGCCGCACGCTCATCGAGTTCGGACGCGCCCTCACAAACGAGGTGCGCCTCGAACCCCTGGTCGGCTCCGTGCTCGACCGTATTTCGCAAACCCTGTTGGTAGACCGGCTCGCAATATTTCTCGAAGACCCTGCGCGTCCGGCACAGTTCGTCCTCTCGCGTTCCATGGGACTGCGGCCTGAAGGTCCGCTCGATCTATCGTTTCTCGACCCTTCGCGTCCTGCTCTGGAGCGCGGGTGTTTGTTCTTCGAATCGGCGCGGGCGGCAAGCCAGGAATCCGACTCCGTGCGCCGCACGCTGGAAGAGCTCGATCTGAATTATTTCATCGCTTGCCGCTTCCGCGACCGCACCGTCGCGATTCTGGGCCTCGGCAAGACGGTTGATGGCGATTATCTCTCGACTGACGATCTCGAATTGCTTTCCACCATCGCGGGTTACGTGGCCATCGCCATCGAAAATGCGCGGCTCTATCAATCGCTCGAGCAGAAGGCCATGCAGATCGAGCGGCTGAAGGATTTCAGCGAGAACATCGTCGAATCACTGAACATAGGCGTACTCACGGTCGATCTGGAAGATTGCATCGAATCCTGGAATCCGCAACTCGAAGATTTGCTCGCCATTCCTCGCCGTGAAGCGCTTCGGCGTCACCTGCAGGACGTTCTCCCGCAGGATCTAGTAGCCGAAATTGCTTTGCGCGCTACCAGCGATCACGTTTCCGGTATCTATAAATTCCATCTGAACACGCCCGCCGGACGCCGTCTGGTGATTAACGCTTCCATCGCGCCGCTCGTGGGCAAAAATGGAGCCCGCCTGGGCCGGCTCATTCTTCTCGACGACATCACGCAACGCGTGCGCCTGGAAGAGCAAATGGTGCAAACCGAGAAACTCACTTCGCTCGGCTTGCTGGCGGCCGGCGTGGCGCACGAAGTGAATACCCCGCTCGCCGTGATTTCGAATTACATCCAGATGCTCGCGAAACAGATTCCCGCCGACGATCCGCGCCAAAAAACAATCGAGCGGATCGTAAAGCAGACCTTCCGCGCCAGCGAAATCGTCAACAATCTGCTCAATTTCTCGCGAACCGGCGCAGCGGAGTTCGTCGAAGTGAATCTGAACTCCGTCCTGGAAGAAACCCTCACGCTGGTACAACATCCGTTCAAAACGGCGCAGGTGAACGTCATCAAGAACTATACCGAGCAGTTGCCACCCGTTCTTGGCTCCATCACGCGTCTCCAACAAGTATTTCTGAACCTGTTCATGAACGCTCGTGACGCCATGCCGAGCGGCGGCATGCTGGAAGTGCGCACCGGCGCGCACAACGGCTCGGTTGCAGTCGAAGTCACCGACACCGGCTCGGGCATCCCACCAGAGAATCTACATCGCATTTTCGATCCATTTTTTACCACCAAAGCCACCGGACGGGGCACTGGATTAGGCCTTTCCGTGAGCTACGGCATCATAAAAGAACACGCCGGCAAAGTCGATGTGCGCTCAACGCCGGGTAAGGGAACATCGTTCCGGCTGGAATTCCCCGTAGCCAGGAAAACCGTCCATGCCTAGAGGGTCAATTCTTGTTATTGATGATGAAGTGGAAATTCGCGAAGGACTCGAAGCTCTTCTCACTTCGGAGAGTTTCCAGGTAACGCTAGCGGAAACCGGGGAGGCCGGCCTCCGCCAACTCGAAGACCATCCGTTCGATCTTATGCTCCTGGACGTCAGCCTGCCTGATCGCAACGGCATCGAGTTACTGCGCGAAATCCGGCGTCGCGATCCGCAACTCGCCGTCATTTTGATCACCGCTTATGGCTCGATCGATATGGCTCGCGCGGCCTTCAAGGGCGGCGCGCAGGATTTCATCACCAAGCCCTGGTCCAACGACGAGCTCATAGCGCAGATATCGCTCGCGATTGAAGGCCGCAGGCTCCGCGACGAAAACGTTCAGCTAAAGCGAGCGCTGAAGCAGCGATATAATTTCCCGAACATCATCGGCAAAAGCGAAAAGATGCAGACTGTTCTCGACCTCGTTACGCAGGTCGCGCCGTCGCGGTCCACCGTCTTGATTTCCGGCGAAAGCGGCACCGGCAAGGAAGTATTCGCCAAGGCTATCCATTCCGCCTCCACGCGCGCTGATAAACCGTTCATTCCCATCAATACTGGTTCAATTCCAGGCGATCTTCTCGAATCACAGCTCTTCGGACATGTGAAGGGTGCATTTACCAGCGCCATTGCTTCAAAGAAAGGTCTGTTCGAAGTCGCCGACCAGGGCACTATTTTTTTTGACGAGATTTCTACCATTACCCCGGAGACCCAGGCCAAGCTCCTGCGCGTGATTCAAGAGCGGGAATTTATGCGCCTTGGCGGCACCGAAATCATTAAGGTAGACGTCCGCATCCTCGCGGCGTCCAACGAGGATTTGAACAAGCTGGTTCGCGACGGCCGTTTCCGCGAAGATTTGTTTCACCGCTTGAACGTCATTTCTTTGCATTTGCCGCCGCTGCGAGAGCGTAAAGAGGATATTCCTTTGCTCATCGAGCGTTTTCTCGTGCAATTCTGCCAGGAAAATGGCAAGCCCCCGCGCCGGTTCACTCATGGTGCGATGAAACTTCTCATGGACTACGATTGGCCGGGCAATGTTCGCGAGCTTGAGAACGTCGTCGAGCGCGCCATCGTGCTTTCTACCCAGGAAGCCATGGATACCGACCTTCTCCCCGAAAGTGTACGCACCCGCGAGATCGTCAAAGGCGTCCGCCTGCAACTCGCCGAGTTCTTACCGCCCATGCCAGGCTCGCCGGGCGGAAATGCTGCTTCGCCTTCGCTTTTCGAAATCCTCGAGGAAGTCGAGCGCCGGATAATCGTTGACATGCTCGAGCGCACGAATTGGAACCAGACGGAAGCCGCCGAGCGTTTTCAGGTTCCGCTCTCCACCCTCAATCAAAAAATAAAGCGCCTCGGCATAGAAACTCGCCGCCGCACCACTTCAGTCCGCGGCGCCGCCGCAGGCTTCGGAGAAGATCCCGCCGAATTTCTCGCTGGCAAGTGACGCTTCGGTGGAAGAATCTTTCAGATGAGAAATTCGGTCTGATTGATTTAAGAAACCAGAGCGCGGCCGGCAATATTTCCCAGAATGCGGTAGGGCGCAGACTCCAGCGCAACCAGCGCCTTCGGCGGAATTAAGAATGTCTGCTCGATGGCATACTGGCCGGACATCACTGCGTGCGCGACGCAATCTGTAAAGACAATCCAGGTAGCCTGCGGCGGAAATTCCAGCTGTGTCTTCGGGCAATCTCTCTGAAACGCTGTGTTCTCTTTCAGGAAATCATGGAAGCGAATCATGAACATGTCGTAGGGCGTTCGTCCGATCACTCCAATATTGAGCTTTGAGCCCAAGTCTCGCACCGTGCGGCTCAAGAATGAATTGTCTTCGGCAATATCCTGCAGCCCCGCGCCGCCGGCGTATCGCCGGGCGAGCACTTCAAATCCTTCAGTGGACTGCCAGATGCGCGGTTTCGAGGGATTTAGATTGGTGAACACGCGCAAAATTCGTGCACCGTGCGTTGGCCGGCTGGGAAAGGCGTCGAAATGCAGCAAATCGTTGCGCTTGTGCAGCGGCAAATCGCGGCCTTCCTCTTCCAGCGGCCGAAAACTCGCGAAATCCAGATTCCATTTGCCGGCGTAAGGAGCCAGAAATTTGGCCAGGAACTCCGTCACCTGAGCGCTGTAATTCCGCATGATTGAATGAACGCGGCTCACCGTCTCGCGGTTGCCCGAGACTCCGCGCAACAAATCCTCACTCGGCCTGTACGAAACGTTCTTGTGCATTCGCATCTCAGACCATTGCTGCTCGAGGAGAAATTGCTGATCGGCCGCAGGCAGGTCAAACGGTGGCTCGCGAAAGAAAAGTATTTGGCCGCGCTCCAGTAATTCGCAGTAGGCGCGAGCACGGGCTTCGCACTGTTCGGCTCCCACCCAGCCCTTGCCGCGCTTGTAGTCCTCCACCAGAATCCACGGCATGTTTCGACTGGCGCTCTTCTTCATTTAACTCTTCGTGGAATCTGGAGGTTTGTAGCCGCGAGGCAATAGCGTTGTGCTCAGGTCCAGACCTGAAAGGTTCACTCCGTCGAGATCTGTCTCGCGGAGGACCGTGGTCTTCAGATCCGCTCCCGTGAAATCCGCGCCGCGAATTTCGGCCAGGCGGAAATTCGAAGCCACCAAATTTGCCCCACGCAGTATGGCGCGACGCAAATCCGTGCGGAAAAGTTCCGCGCCGCCGACCTTCGCGTCTGTCAGGTCCGCTTCGCTCAAATCAGCTTCGGTCAAATCAGCTTTGCGCATGTCTGCGCGGCGCAGTTTCGCTTTGCTCAAGTTCGCCGAAGAGAGCCTAGCCTCATGCAAATTCGCGCCTTCCAGGTTCGCCCCATGAAAGTCGACGAGGTCCAGATTCTCGCGCTCCAAATTCACGCGAGAGAGATTCGCGCCGGATAAATCCGCGCGAGTGCCGGTTTCGTCGCCGCGAACGAAGCGGCGGTGCGACTCGAGAATCTCGGACACGAGCCTGCCATTGTGTTTTATGCTTTTCGGGGATCTCATCGTCGCTGTGAATGTGAACAGCTACCGTACGTTCACTGTTTTACAAGTATAGCATGGCGGTCGTAGCCCGGGATTGTCGGCCATTTGAGGATTTGTGGTACCGTCGAAGTGTGAGCCATTGCTTCCGCTTCTCCCTTCTCCCTTCGCGTCGCCGCGGAATTTCATTTATTGCCGTAGCCGTCCTTAGCGCATCGTCTCTCGTTTTCATTTTATTTTGTTCGCCGAATGCCACAGCCCAACAGAGGCAGGACGTACCCGGGGACGAAATAATCGCAAACCTTGCAGCGGGACGCGTGATTATCGCAGTGGTAAAAGATGCCATTCTAATCGCCACCATCGAGAATCCCATCGAACCTCAGACCCGTCTGCCGGCCCCGGTCGAGCTCAACTCGAGGCGCGTGGGAATTTTTCTCGGCGCCGTCGAATGGATTTCTCCATCCTCGCAAGTGGAATTCGCCCGCCTCGACAAAGATCTTCCCCACCTTCACGGTCAAGTTGCTTCGATCGCTCCTCACTTGCAGCAGGCCCAACCGACTGCCGAGGCTGCCGATATTGATTCCATCGGCCACGGTGTCTCCGAGCGCCTGAACGAAATCGCAAGAAATCTTCACGGCAGAATAGATTTGCCCGCGAACGAGCCGGTTGCTGTACTGATTCTCGCGGACTACATGGAAGGGTACGGTCCCGAAATTTGGCAACTAAGTTTTACGCTTCGGCAGTCCATGCAGCGCGAAGATTATTTCGACACGCACGTTTCATTGCCGCAGTACGTTCAATTGTGGCCCCCGGAAAAGGGCCAGCCGCGCACCCTCGTCGAATTTCACTACCCGCCGGAAGGCGTCGTGCCCTCGCTGATCGACCTGATTCGAAATAAGGATGCTGGCATCGAAAAACTCTGTTCTTCGGACGTGAAAATGCGGAACGTTCGGGACCGTTTTCTGCAGGGCGAAAGCAACAAAATTCTGGCGGCGGATGCGATCCAGTTCTTGCGCGCGGCGATCGGCATCGTCGCGCCCCCGAACTCACGCCAAACAATCTCCACGATCGGCGTCGAATCAGGCTTTCAATGGATTCTCCAGCCTCCGCCCGAGCCGAAGAATCCCCGCCTGGAAAAGGAACGTCCTGAGGGCGCCCCGTCGCTGTTGCACCCCAGTTTCTGAATCAACACATAGTTGATGGAAAAACTTTAGCAGTCCGCCGGTCTTTCAGCATATCGCAGAGTAAAACACTGCCATCCGCAGGCCGGCGACTTTAATCGTCGCTCAAGTCTATTTCTTGTCCGCAAGCTGTTGCTTCAGGCGCGCATTCTTCTCACCCACCGAACGCTCAAGATCCTGTTTATGCGCGACCAGTTTCCGCGCGATTTCGGGGTCCGAAAGCCCCAAAATCTCCGCTGCAAAAATCGCGGAGTTTACTGCGCCCGCCTTGTCAATTGCCATGGTTGCGACCGGGATTCCGCCGGGCATCTGCACAGTCGATAGCAGCGCGTCGAGTCCGTTCAACGAGCTTGTTCCCATGGGGACTCCAATCACCGGCAGCGTAGTGTTTGCCGCGATCACTCCCGCCAGATGCGCCGCAGCGCCCGCCGCCGCAATCAAAACTTTCAAGCCACGCTTAGACGCTGTTGTTGCATATTCATGCGCGCGCGCGGGTGTGCGATGCGCAGACACCACTTCCAATTCGTACGGAATCCCAAACTTCTCGAGGGTTTTCGCCGCCTCGCTCATCACCGGGAAATCCGTATCCGAACCCATCAGAATTCCAATCAGAGCCCCAGCTTCCTGCTTGTGTTCCTTAGCCACCGGCTAATCTCCTTGTTCCGAATCTTAAACTTCTTTCATGAGAAACCTATGCGCCATACACATGAATAGACGACCTACCTCATCCTTTCGATACTTCCGCGGCCGCCTCTCGCGGCGCCTTGGAGGTTCCGATATCCTTTCGATAGTGTGCCCCAGCGATTCTGACCTTGCCGGCTGCTTCGTACGCAATCTTGCTTGCCGCTGGCAAATCCGCGGCGATGGCTCCCACGCTGAGCACTCGACCACCAGTGGTGTAATACTTCTCGCCCTCGCGTCGAGTGCCTGCATGGAAGATCAATGCACCTGAAACAGTCGCGGCCGCTTCCAGCCCAGTGATCTCTTTGCCGATTTTGGGGTTCTCAGGATAGCCTTCCGAAGCGACGACCACGCAAACGCTTGCGCCATTCGAAGATTTTGCCTGAACCGACGCAAGCTCCCCGCGCGCTGCACGGGCGCACGCATCGGCGAAGTCAAAATCTGCGCGCAGCAATATCGCTTGCGTCTCGGGATCGCCGAGCCGGCAATTGTATTCGAGAACTTTTGGGCCATCCGAGGTCAGCATCAATCCAAAATAAAGAAACCCACAATAGTTCAGCCCCTCTTTCGCCAGACCAGCTAGAGTTGGCTGCACGATCGTCTCGAGAATTTTCTTCTCCAACTCCGGCGGCAAAATATCTGCGCCCGAAAAGGCGCCCATGCCGCCTGTGTTCGGGCCTTCATCATTGTCGTAAGCCCGCTTGTGGTCGCGTGTCGGCGCAAGAGAAACAAAATCCTTTCCATCCATCAGGATGATGTACGAAAGCTCGCGCCCTGCAAGTCCTTCTTCGAGCAAAACGCGCTTGCCCGCGTCGCCGAACTCATTCTTCTCCATGAGGCGATCGATGAACGCGGCCGCTTCGTCAGGCGACGAAGTCACTAGCACGCCCTTGCCAGCGCACAATCCATCAGCTTTCACCACCAGCGGCCAATCAACCGAACAAAGCGACGTATAAGCGTCAATCGGCGAATCATAAATTCCGTACGTCGACGCTGTAGGAATTTTGAAGCGCTCCATAAATCTCTTGGCAAAAACCTTACTGCCTTCGAGCTGCGCAGCCTTTTGCGAAGGTCCTAGAATCGCAAGACCGCGCTTTGCAAATTCATCCGCAATCCCGCTCGCCAGCGGCACCTCCGGCCCCACAATGGTGAGCTCCGCTCCGAGCTTGCTAGCTAGGTCGGCCGCCGCATTCAAGTCCTTCAAATCCAGTGGAAAGCATTCCGCGTCCTTGGAAATCCCCCCGTTCCCCGGGGCACACCACACCGCCTCAACCGTGGTGCTCTGCCGTAGCTTCCACACCATCGCGTGCTCGCGCCCGCCACTGCCGATCACAAGTATTTTCATGCTTGTCCGCTGAACAGAACCAAGAACGATACGAGGGCGCTCTGCCGGTGTCAACAAGAGTTCGCCTTGCCCACTCGTCCCAAAAATGCTTTCATCTAGTGAGATGCATTGGGACTTCGCACTCATCCTGATTTTTCTCGGCGTCGCGGTCCCTGTCCTGGGACGACGTCGGATTCGCCAATTACTAGACTCTCCCGAAACGTCAAAGATGGACCGCCTCTCGATTTACGCTTCCACGATCACTTTTCAGTGGCTTGCCGCGGTGATTATTCTTTGGCGCACTCGCGCCCACGGAATCACGCTTGCCCAGCTCGGAGTGGCAATTCCCAAGCCCGCTCTCGCCATCACAATTGCAATTGTTCTTGCCACTCTAATTTCGGTCAACCAGATCTACAGCCTCCGTCGTCTCGTAGCAAAACCGTCAGAAATAAAGGGCGTCTTGCCTCAACTTGCTCTAAAACTCTTTCCTCGGGACGCTGTTGAACGCCTGATATTTTTTGCACTGGTCGTCACTGTGGCCATGTGTGAAGAGTTCATTTACCGCGGTTTCGTTCAACGTGCATTTCAGGATTGGGCAGGCGGGTACGTGGTAGCCGGAATTCTCGGCTCGGCAGTCTTTTTCGCTCTGGCACATGTTTATCAAGGACGCAAAGGCTTAACAACTACGCTTATAGTAGGAGGCATATTTTCCGTTGTCCGAGCATGGACAAGTAGCCTATTCCCAACGATCGTGGCTCACTTCATCGCGGATTTCAGCATTGGCATCTTGGCCCCTGCAAAGCTGCGCAGGGCCACAGGAACAGGTCCGGCAAGTGAGTCGCTAAAATAGCATATGTGTGTGACAAGTCTATTACTTACTTATAGATAGGCGTTATGTTCAGATGACAGTTCTCACCGATGGTGTCATTTCTGAGGAACTCCGGACCTATGGTGTTTCGGCCACGGCCGACATTTGCTCTGCAATTCGCACATATATCTCGCTTCTGCTGCACTGGAACCGAACGATCTCGTTAACAGCTGTCACAGATCCTCTCGAAGTTCTGCGATTTCATTTTGGAGAGAGCATGTTTGCCGCATCTAGCATTGCAAATCGAAATGGTCGGCTCGCCGACGTTGGCTCTGGCGCTGGTTTTCCCGGTATCCCGCTAAAGCTCGCCCTTCCTGCTCTAGAGGTGATACTTATCGAATCGAACGCCAAAAAAGCGGCCTTTTTGGCTGAAGCGATCCGTGAGCTCGGCCTCGAGCGCACCGAAATATACCGCGGACGTTTTGAGGATTTCCGCGCAGAAGGTCCGGAGTTCGATTTCGTTACGGCTCGAGCCATCGGTAGACACGAAGAACTCATAAAGTGGGCGTTTGGTGCAATCAAATTGGGTGGAAACCTAATTCTTTGGCTGGGGGCCGATGACGCCGCTCAAGTAATGTTGAAAAAGCCTTGGCGGTGGTCCAAGCCCTTGCCTATCCCCTGGTCACATAGCCGAACTATCCTAGTTGGCTTTTCAGACTAGGGAGCCACTAGGCATCGATGTTCCACGTGGAACATTTCGATTCCGCGAAGACTGTTCCACGTGAAACGTCTTGCATGTTCTAAAAGCTTTCTGCTAGATTCGCGGCTGCATACCGGGGGCTATCGCATTGGCTCGCATCATCGCGATCGCAAATCAAAAAGGTGGCGTTGGAAAAACAACTACTGCAGTTAACCTCGGCGCTTCTTTAGCAGCCTCTGAACAGAAAACGCTCGTGATTGACTGCGATCCGCAAGGCAACACAACTAGCGCACTTGGTTTTCCGAAGGATCCGGCTAGAAGGACTCTCTATCAAACGCTAATACTCGATGAGCCAATCGAACGCGTAACGTTGGACGCCCAGGTCGAGGGACTAGATCTAATTCCATCGGACAAGAACCTGGTAGGCGCGTCGGTAGAGCTTGTCCTAATGGAGAATCGGGAATATCGCCTAAGAGCGGCCATCTCCGGCATAAAGGAAAAGTACGATTACATTCTCATAGATTGCCCACCGGCGCTCGATCTACTTACGCTTAACGCCCTAGCCGCAAGCGATTCAGTCCTTGTACCCATCCAATGCGAGTACCTGGCCCTTGAAGGAGTTTCGGAGCTCCTCGATACGCTGATGCGCCTGCGCCGCACGATCAATCCCTCCCTTGCTATCGAGGGTATCCTACTGACGATGTACGATGACCGTACGACTCTCTCAAAGCAGGTAGCGGCAGATCTAAGGAGCTTCTTCGGTGGCCAAGTATTCGATACTGTAATTCCCAGAAACGTACGGCTGGCTGAAGCCCCAAGTCACGGCATGCCCGTAATGTTCTACGACATTCATAGTAAAGGCGCGGAGAGCTATATTCAACTTGCCAAGGAGGTTATCGCTAATGCCCAGAAACGCGTTGGGTCGGGGCCTGAGCGCTCTGATCAGGGATCCGGAGCCCAATCAGCCGCAGCCGCCACCGCAGGGGCCAGCGGCGGCGCTGGAGCACCCGCCAGCTCCAACACGCCCGACGACAGCACCGGGACCAGCGGCAGCGGCGGTGCCGGCACTGGCTCCGATTGACGGNNCTTGCGCTCTCGATTCGCTCTAGCGGAATTGTTCAACCGCTAGTAGTCCGCAGAATCGGCGCCCGTCACCAGCTCATCGCGGGCGAACGTCGCTGGCGTGCGGCCCAAAGAGCCGGTCTTAGCCGCGTTCCGATTGTGATTCGCAACGTGCCTGACGACATGGCTCTTGAGATGACCTTGGTTGAAAATCTCCAGCGGGAGGACCTCAACCCGATCGAGCAAGCCCATGCATTCCAACGGCTCACCGATGAGTTTCACCTTACACAAGAACAAGTTGCAGAGCGCACCGGCAAGGACCGCGCTACCATCGCCAATGCGCTTCGGCTCCTTAAGCTTGAGCAGCCGATTCTGGATTTACTGGAGGACGGGAGACTTACCGCGGGCCATGGCCGCGCCCTTCTCGCCGTAGCCGACACCAAAGAGCGCGTTGCGCTTGCGCACCGCGTCGCACGCGGGGGCATGACGGTCCGTCAGGTCGAGCGACTTTCCACTCGCGCGCCAAGACCACGTCCTGCGGGGTCGCTGCTTCAACCTGATCCGAACACGAAGGCTGCTCTCGAAGATCTTCAGCGTGAATACGGAACACGCGTCTTGATCCAACCGCGTCGTACCGGAAAACCTGGTCAGTTAATCTTTGAATACTATGACGATAGTGATTTAACCCGCCTCTACGACCAATTAATGCTTAAATAGATTTGCCCTCAAGAACCTCAAACGGCACAGGGATAGGACCACGCATGGCATGGTTTGACCGAAACCGACATGACTCCGGCGAATGGACAGGCTTTCTAGAGCCCGGCGTAAAACTTGAGGGCAGACTTGAGTCTAGCGGCACGTTTCGCATCGACTCGTCGATGAAGGGAACTCTCGTCTCCGAAGAAACGTTGATTCTGGGAGAACATGCTTCGGTGGAGGGTGAGATCGATGGCAACAACGTAATCATCAGTGGGCGGTTCGACGGGGTTATCCGCGCCCGTGGAAGAGTAGAACTGAAAACCAAAGCCATCGTGACGGGCGAAATCCATTGTCCTTGCCTCATCATCGAGCCTGGAGCTGTATTCGACGGGAGCTGCCAAATGCTTAGTGCGACGGAAACATCGAAACCAGTCACGATCCCGATTCGCTCAGTCGCCGCGCGCGCCTGAGACTTTCCTCTAATCAAGAGTTCTTTCCCCGCCCAAATTCCAAGGCTTCGAAGCGTTATAATCAACAAACGATAGTTACTTGGGAGATTCATTGGCCGAGACAATTCGCTTAACCACCACCGCAAAAGCCGCAGGCTGCGCCGCAAAGCTCAGTCCCAGCATTTTGGATTCGATTCTCAAGCGTCTGCCGCCACAAACCGATCCAAATCTTCTCGTCGGTTTCGAAACCAGTGACGATGCCGCCGTGTACCGCCTGACTGACGATCTGGCAATCGTTCAAACCGTGGATTTTTTCACGCCGATCGTCGACGACCCGGCACAGTTTGGCCAAGTCGCCGCAGCCAATTCGTTGAGTGATGTGTATGCCATGGGCGGACGCCCGATTTCCGCTCTGACGATTGTTGCTTTCCCAGCTTCAGGCGCGCCGGAGATTCTCGAAGAAATTCTGCGCGGCGGCCTCGCAAAAATGTCAGAGGCAAATTGCACGGTTGTCGGCGGACATTCCATTCGCGATGACGAGCTGAAGTTTGGCTACGCTGTCACCGGCGTAATCCATCCCCAAAAAGTCTGGAAGAATATCGGCGCACAGCCAGGGGATGTTCTTCTGTTTACCAAGCCAATTGGAACCGGTGTGATCTCTACCGCATTGAAGCAAGGTCTCGCCGAGAAAGCGTGGGTTGCCGCCGCAACGGATTCGATGACGCGGTTGAATCGCGACGCCGCTGACGCATTGCATGAAGTGGAGGCCGCCTCACAAAATGGCCGGCCCGTGCACGCAGTCACCGACGTCACCGGGTTTGGCCTTCTCGGCCACGCACGCGAAATGGCTATCGGAAGCGGCGTTTCCATGAAAATCGATCACAAAAACATTCCCTGCCTTCCGGGAGCGATTGAAGCAGCGCGCGGGCATTTTTTCTCCGGCGGCATGAAAAACAACCGCGATTTTTGCGAAAGCTGCGTCAGCTTCGCCGACAATGTTGCCGATGAATTTCGCGCGCTGCTGTTCGACCCGCAGACTTCAGGCGGCCTGTTCATCGCAATCGCGCCGGCTTCGGCGGATTCCGCACTCGCTGCGTTCGAACGCCACGAGGTTCCTGCGCGCGCAATCGGTGAAATCATTTCCCGGCGTTCGCCTTTAATCGAAATCGCCTGACCCGCCTCAATCGTGTACACTTTTCTTTTTTCGAACCTCCCATGGACCCCATAACTCACGGCATTGCGGGCGCGCTTCTGGGTAAAGGATATTTTGCAGAGCGCAAAGGCCGCGTCGCAATCTTCGCGGCTACGCTTGGCGCCGTTTTTCCCGACATCGACATCGTGGCAGAAATAGCTTCTCGCGATCCGCTGGCTATCGTGAAATATCACCGCGGAATCACGCATTCCTTTGTCGGACTACCCTTTTTTGCTGCGCTTCTTGCATGGCTCACCCGCTGGATCGCGAGGCGTCGCGGCATCGAAACCCCTTCTTGGGCCACGCTCACCTTAATCTATGGAATCGGAATCGCCAGCCACATACTGCTCGACGGGATGACGTCTTTCGGCACGCGAATGTGGACGCCGATCTCACAGCGACGCGTGTCCTGGGATTTGCTATTCATCATCGACTTCAGCTTCACGGCGATTATTCTATTGCCCCAGATCGCGGCGTGGATTTATCGCGATCGCGCGAAGAGCCGGATGCGCGCCGCCTGGATGTGGGTGCTTTTCACTCTGGGCGCCGTCGCGGCATGGATGGCCGCGGATGCAGCCGGGTTTCCATTTCATCTCTGGATTGTGGCGGTTACAAGTTGCGTCATCGCCGCGTTATTTTTCTTCCCGGCGATCGACGACTGGGGATTCCACGTGAGCCGCGCCACATGGTGTCAGGCGGGAACGTACGCTATGGTCGCGTATCTTTTCGTCTGCAGTTTCGCGCATCACGCCGCGTTGCAGCGTGTAAAAACCTTTGCTTCGGCCAATAACATTTCAATCGATCGCATGGGCGCTCTGCCGTTGCCGCCATCGTTCCTCGATTGGGGTGGAGTAATCCGCTCGGTCGATGGCGTATATCAGGCTCGCTTCGATTTGCGAAGTCCCGTGGCTCTGGAATTTCACTTCATCGCGGATTCTCCGCCGGATGAATTCGTTGCTCGCGCATTGTTGCTTCCCGAAGTCCGATTGTTCTGGCAGTTCTCGCGTTTTCCAGTGATTCGCACCTCGATGGAGGGCGAATATCACGTTGTCGATTTCGGCGAGAATCGTTTCGTCAATACGCGTCACAAGAGTCCGCAACCCTTCACCTATCGCGTGGTTTTCGACAAAGCTGGAAATATAATCGAGGAAGGCTGGCAATCTGACGGCATGCTACTGCGTCGCATGCAAAAGCTTTCGCCGCAGCGCACGGGAGAAACGCCATGAAGGTCCTGATCTTCAGCGATATTCACGGAGACTTACGCGCGCTCGAACGCATCGCTTCCCAGCAAGCGGACGTGTATATTTCTGCTGGGGACCTGTCGAATTTCGGCAAAGGCCTAGAACGCTGCGGAGAAATACTAAAACCGTTGGGCCAGCGCGTCTGGATGTTGCCGGGGAATCACGAAACGCAGGCCGAGAATCGCTCTTTTTGCGAGCATTATGGCTTCCTGGACTTTCACCGCCAGGTGCGCTCGCTTGAATCCGCATCTGGCATCACGCAATGGGCCGGGCTTGGCTACAGCAACATCACACCGTTCGATACGCCCGGGGAATATTCCGAAGAAGAAATAGGCCAGGCCCTCGCGGCATTTGATGGAATGAAATCTCTCCATCTCGTCGTGCATTTCCCCCCGCTCAATACCAGGCTCGACGAATTCGCGCCCGGCAAGCATGGCGGGAGTTCGACGTTGCGCGAATGGGTGACTCGCGCCCAGCCAGCCTATCTTTTCTGCGGCCACATCCACGAAACCGCCGGCCGCTCCGATCGCATTGGCCAAACCCAATGCTTCAATGTGGGCAAGCAGGGATATACGCTGGAAGTTTAAGAAATTGAAATATATCAGAGAGCTTGGACAAAGCGGGCACGGCCGTTCCAAAATCAATAACGCCTTTCCACGACCTCCAGTTACTTCTTATTGGCAGGATAAACGACAAGCTGCCGGCGGTCGCCCGCACCTTCGCTTGCAGTACGCACACCCGGCGCGCCATTTAATTCCAGGTGAATCAGCCGGCGCTCGCGCGGCGACATTGGATTAAAACGAAACGTCTCGCCCGTTTCGCGCACGCGTTGCGCGGCCACCCGCGCCGAGAGTTTCAATTCTGCAAGCCGCGCCGTCCGGTAGTCTCCGCAATCGAAGCGTACGCGATCGTGCAGGCGGGGATCCAACCGCAGCCATCGATGCGCAACATGTTCGAGCGCCAATAGAAGCTCCGCATCGCGTTCGAGCAGAAAATCCTGATCTGCTCCGTGAAACGCGACGACCACATCTTTTTCTCCGGAGCCGCCGGCTACCGAATCAGGATTGACGATTTCGTATTCAATCGCCAGCCCCATTTCGCGGACGGCGAGATCGAGAAAGCGTTTCAGCTCCGTCGCCGCGCGTTCGCGATCCAGCCGTGCTTCACCCTGTGCATGTTCCTTCATGAAAGGCCTCTTCGTGGCCGCCGTTCGTTCGTCACTCATTGAGCGCTTTCTTCTTGAATTTACTCTTGGAAGGGAGCGGCTCGGTCCGGTTCAAATATACTTGCTGGCCGATACCGACGAGGTTGCTCGTGAACATGTACAGATTCAGTCCGCTGGAAAGATTGAAAAAGAAAAACCCGAACATCAACGGCATCAACGCCATCATTTTCTGTTGCGCCGGATCGGTGGTCGTCTGCGGCGTCATTTTGGTCATCAAATACATCATGATGGCCATTCCTATCGGAAGAATGTAAAACGGATCTTTGGCCGAAAGATCGTGAATCCAGAACATCCACGGCGCATGCCGCAGCTCAATCGCCCCATTCAGCACGCGCCACAACGCCCACCATATCGGCATCTGGAAGAGCATCGGCAGGCAGCTTCCCATCGGGTTGATGCCCTCGCGGCTGTAGATGGCCATCACTTCTTCATTCATTTTCTTCTTGCGCGGATCACTCATGGAATACTTCTTGTAGCGATCCTGAATCTGCCGGACTTCCGGCCCTACTTTCTGCATTTTCTGCATCGAACGCCAGCTTTTCATCTTCAGCGGGAACATGGCGAAATTGATCACCAGCGTCAGCAGAATGATGCACCATCCATAATTCGGCACTTTCGTGTGGATGGTCTGCAGAATCCACAGAAGCGGCTTGGCGATCACTCCCGTCCATCCGAAATTAATCAGCTCGGCGAGCGGCGGCTTGGTTTTTTCCAGAATCTTTAGGTCTTTTGGGCCTACAAAAACTCGCACGACCAATGGCGCCGCGATCGTAGTCCCGGCCGCCATCTCGGCGATGGGCTCGCTCGCAGGCTTGCCGTCGTCCACGATGCCGTGGTCCTGCGTCCAGTGCCACAGCGAGAGTTCCGCGCCGTCCGGCAAAAATGCCGCGGTGAAAAATTGGTCTTCGATGCCCAAATACTCCATCGGCCCGTTTTGCAGCGCCGGCTGGCTCTGATTTCCGGACACACCCAGCTTTTTATATTGCAGCAGACTCAGTTTGTCATTGAGCTTGTAATAAACGGTGACGAGTGAGGCGGCCTTGTACACCGCTCTGTCCCCGAATCCCCCGCGCCAGGCAATCCCTGCGGGAATCGCTTTGCCGTCCAGCAAAACGGAAACTTCGGCAGACATCACGTAGTCCAAGTCGAAATTCAGCTTCTTGGTTACGTCCAGATGGCCGTCGCTCCAATGGAATGTAATTTCCGTCGGCGCAGTTAAATTACCCGGCCCAGGCGTCACTTCGTAGAGCGCCGAGTTGGCCTTCGCTTCGAGCTGCGAATCCGAAAGCACCAGAGAGAATGGCCAGCCCAATTGCTGCGCCGCGGAATTGTTTACCAGATCGAGCAAATGCGCCGGCTTTTGATCGTCCGAATATTTCTTCAGCTTCCAACTTCGCACCACGCCGCCGCGATTCGAAAGTTCCACCAGATAGAGCGGACTCTCCACGACGACTGATTTTTCTTCTGCCGCTTGAATCCGGGTGGCGCTGGCGGCGGCCACCGCGGCGGTTCCCTGCCTTATACCTCCGCTCCCGGCCGACGAGTTGCTAGGAACTTGCGGCGTTGTTTCCTGCACTGCCGTCTGCGCGGGTTGAGGTTGCGGCGCCACGGGAGGCTTGTAGAAATGCCCCCAGGCGAAAAGAATCACCAGCGCGATAACCACGAACACTACCGCGCGTATCTGATCGGACATCTCGTTCACAGAAGCAGCTCCTTGTCTTGCTTACGCGGAGCGTTCTCCGTGAAACGCGCTTTTAAAGTTTGGAACGAACTTACCGCGGAAGAGTGCGTAGCGTGGGGAATCTGCATTCCAGAAGTCTTGCCTTCTTCCCTATCCGGCACAGGATCGAACCCGCCCTTCGTGAAAGGACGGCAGCGCCCCAGCCTTCTCAGCGCAAGCACCACACCGCGCCGCGCCCCGTGACGCGCAATTGCCTCCTGCGCGTACTTCGAGCACGAAGGATCAAACTTGCAAGCGCCTCCGAAAAAATGCGAAAGAAAAACTCTATAGAATTGAACTAGCGCGAGCAGAACCCATGCGCCTGCCGATCGCCGGCTTTCCCCGCCGGAATCAGAATGAACCGCTACGGTGTGCGCGGAATCAATTTCACCAGTTCGGCCGCCAGCGGCAAGAATTCCGCCGTCGCGGCTGTCGTGCGCGGATGAATCACAATATCCCATCCCGTGGCAATCTCCTGTCGATGCAATCTTAGAATTTCGCGTAGGCGCCGCCGGATTCGGTTGCGCCGGACCGCATTACCCAGCGCCTTTTTTATGCTCCAGCCAAACCGGCTGATTTCGAGGCCATTGGGACGTAGAAATATCGTGAACTCGCGGCTCGTCCGGCGGCGCCCTTCGCGATACACCACATCGTATTCCGAGCGGCGCACCAGTCGGCAGTTCCGCGGAAGATTCAGTCGCGGCGTATCAGACGCGCGTGAGACTGTGGCGCCCCTTCTTGCGGCGTTGCGCAAGGACTTTCCTTCCACCCTGACTCTTCATGCGCTTGCGGAAGCCGTGTTTCTTGTGGCGGCGGCGCACATGCGGTTGAAACGTGCGTTTCGGCAACGGTCGTTCTCCTCTGCCTGAGCAATTGTTCTATTTGTGAGCCGGTTGGGCGCCGCAGTCTTGCCGCAGTCCCCGCTTGTCCCGCACGCACAATCCCGCACTGGCGCGGCGCATCTTAATCAAATCCCTCACCCTGGCGAAACGATTAGTGTATTAGACCCGCGCTGTGCGGTCAAGAATTCGCGCGGATGGCCGGAGAACGAAACTTAGAACTTAGTTTCAAGGGGACTATAGGGCTGCGAAGAGACAGTTGCAGGTCCGGACGCAAAAACCGGGCATGCAAGATGCAACCTGTCTTTGACTCTATTTTAGCGCTTCGGTTTCTCTTCGGGCTTGCTCTCTGGTTTCGATTCGGGCTTTGGCGCGGTTTTGGACGCAGCCTTTGGCGCGGCTTCATGTTGAGGCTGAGGCTTTGGTGCAGCTTCATGCTGTAGCGGCTGCGCCTTCGGTGTCGCCTTGGGCT
>PLZZ01000203.1:0-8381 GCA_003153585.1 Acidobacteriota bacterium
TAGGCAAAGCCATCATGAAGGCGGCGGCTGACACGGTGAAACGCGTCACGCTAGAGCTGGGCGGCAAATCGCCGAACATATTTTTTGCCGACGCGGATTTCGAATCTGCGATTGACGGAGCGCTCTTCGGTGTTTTCATCAATCAGGGAGAAGTCTGCTCGGCAGGTAGCCGCATCCTGGTGGAGAAGTCCATCTATCCGAAATTCGTGGAAGCGATGAGCGCAAAAGCAAAAACAATTCGTCTCGGGCCGCCGCTCGAGCGCGAGACCAAGATGGGCCCGCTGGTGAGCAAGGATCAATTCGACCGAGTGCGCTCGTATCAGGAACTGGGCAAGAAGGAAGCGAAACTTGCTGCCGGCGGAGGCCGCCCAGCGTCGATGAAACAAGGTTATTACGTCGAACCCACAATTTTTTACGATGTGGATAATTCCGCCCGCATCGCGCAAGAGGAAATCTTTGGCCCGGTAGCGGCGGTCATCCCGTTTGCGGACGAAGCCGAAGCGTTGCGGATCGCCAACGCGACACCCTACGGGCTGGCCGCAGCCATTTGGTCGCGCGATATCTTCAAGGCGCTTCGCATGGTAAAAGCTTTGCGCGCGGGAATTGTTTGGGTAAATCACATGCAGCCAACTTACGTCGAGGCGCCTTGGGGTGGTTACAAACAGTCCGGATTCGGCCGGGAATTGGGGCCATGGGGCATCGAGGAATATCTCGAGACCAAGCAAGTCCACATCAATTTGAACGAACAGCCGATCGGATGGTACTGACATGGCCACAATTCAGTTGCGCACACCGATACCCGGCCCCAAATCGCAGGAATGGATGCAGCGGCGGCAGGCTGCCGTCGCGCGCGGAGTGTCGCACGCCACGCAGATTTTCGCAGCGCGCGCCGAAGGCGCCACCATTGAAGACGTAGACGGAAACCGGTTTCTCGATTTTGCCGGCGGCATCGGTGTGGTGAATGTGGGCCACCGCGCGCCGAGCGTTGTCGAAGCCATCCGAAAACAACTCGACGCGTTCGTGCACACCTGCTTCAGCGTCGCTCCGTATGGGAAGTATGTCGAACTAGCCGAGAAACTAAACTCTCTTGTGCCGGGAACCTTCCCGAAGAAGACAGTTCTTGTGAATAGCGGCGCTGAAGCTATCGAAAACGCCGTGAAAATAGCGCGTTGCTACACGCACCGTCCGGCAATTATTTGTTTTGAGGACGCTTTTCACGGCCGCACGATGCTTACTATGTCACTCACCAGCAAGACGCATCCGTACAAAGCCGGCTTCGAGCCCTTCGCGACGGACATTTATCGCATCCCTTATGCCTATTGCTACCGGTGTTCGTATTCGTTGCAATATCCCTCATGCGGGGTTTTCTGCGCGCACCATCTGGAAGACACTTTCAAACGCGTGGTGGCAGCGGAAGCAGTCGCGGCAGTCGTTGTAGAGCCCGTCCTCGGCGAAGGTGGGTTCGTCGCTCCTCCCTCGGAGTTTTTCACCATCATCCAGGACATCTGCCGCCGCAACAAGATTCTGCTCGTCGCCGATGAAGTGCAGACAGGTTTCGGCCGCACGGGCGCCATGTTTGCCTGCGAGCGATATGGAATTACTCCCGACATCCTTGTCAGCGCCAAATCGATTGCGGATGGGCTGCCGCTCGCTGCCGTCACCGGACGCGCGGAAATCATGGACGCTCCGGGCGTCGGCGGTTTGGGCGGTACCTATGGCGGCAACCCGCTCGCCTGTGCCGCCGCGCTTGCGGTTATCGAGACTTTGGAGCGCGAAAATCTTCCGGCGCGCGCGGAACAAATCGGAACGAGGTTTGACACCCGTGCCCGCGAATGGAAAAAGCGCTGGCCTCTGATTGGCGATGTGCGTGGACTTGGCGCCATGCGCGCTCTGGAGCTCGTCAGGCCGGGGGCAACCCGGGAGCCTGCGAAAGAGGAAACGGACAAAGTTCTTCGGCATTGCCTCGAGCACGGACTGATTCTGGTTTCAGCCGGAAGCTACGGCAACGTGATCCGTCTTCTGATGCCGCTGGTAATTACCGACCAGGAATTCGATGAAGGATTACAAGTGATGGAAGACGCCCTTATGAGCGTGGCCGAATCCCTGGAGCCGGCGCCGCGTCACGTTTGATCGAGGCGCATCTCAAATCTAAAGCAGGTCCAGCGCCGAACGGCTTTCGCGTTGCACTTGCGTCATGGTGCATTGCCGAGGAGATTTTTCCGGCCGCCAGCGCAAGAATCTCGTTCCATGACGAAAACGCCCGCCGGTGAAGTGATCGAATTGAACCTCAAGAACGAGTTTGTCATTGAGCGGTTCCCATTCCATCGAGTGCTTGGTGCTCCATCGGCTTAACCCTCCGGGAGTTTTCCCCGTGAATCCCGGCGGCTTGATCATCGCTTTCAGCTTCTTAGTCAAGGCCGGGCGATCCTCATCATGGATTGACGAACAGAACCCCACATGGTCGAGCAAGCCTTTGTCATTGTACAGACCGAGCAGCAAGGAGCCGACAAGCGGCTTCTTTTCCAGGTAGCGAAATCCGCCAACCACGCAATCCGCGGTTCTTTGCTTTTTGATCTTCTGCATACCGGTGCGCTCGCCCGGTTGATAGGGAAGGTCCACGCGTTTGGCCATAATCCCGTCCAGGCCGACGCCCATACGAAACCACTTGCGTGCAATGGCGATGTCGTCCGTGGTCGGTGACAAACGGATAGTGCCGTCTTCATCCAAGTACTTGTGTACAAATGCCTGCAGCGCTTTGCGACGATCGCGCAACGGCAGATTCGCCAGCGATCGTCCCTTTTCATCAACTAATAAATCGAAAACGATGAAGACACATGGTGATTGCTGGCTTAACTTCAAAATACGGCTGGCAGCCGGATGAATCCGCATCAGTAAATCGTCGAAAGACAAACTGCCGCCTACGGGAATTACAATTTCTCCATCCAATACGAATTTATTGGATTTCAAAGCCTTCAATGCCGCGATAAGTTCCGGAAAATATCTCGTGAGAGGTTTTCCTGATTTCGACTGCAAATCCACACGCTCTGCGTCGCGAAAAGCGAGGCAGCGAAACCCGTCCCATTTGGGCTCGTATTGCCATTCCGCACCCGCTGGTAGTTCAGTTGCAGGGCGCGCCTCCATAGGATGATATTTTCTGCTCAGCGCCAAGGTCATAGGAATCCGCCCAGGTCCACCCTTCCTCGCTCAGAAAGCAAAGGCTTCCAGAGGTCGCCAACTTTGCGCAGGCGTTGCGGCACATTCTGCATTGTGAAATCCGTCATGCGAACTCCGCGTTCCACTTCTTCCCAGGTGAGGGGAGTTGAAACGGTCGCCGCCGGTTTGGGTCGGACCGAGTAAACCGACGCCAGGGTCCTGTTCCAGGCATTTTGGTTGTAGTCCGCCAGGACGCGCCGGGAAGGCCGCTTCGCGATGCGGTATTCGGCAGTGACGATTTTCGGGTTCCGCAGGGCCAATTCCTTCGAGAACTCTTTAGCAAAGGCCCACACCTGTTTCTGGAGAGGACCTCGCACGATAGGAACGTACACATGGACACCGCGGGAGCCCGTGGTCTTTGCATAGCTTTTGATTTTCAGAGACGCGAGAGCATCGCGCACGATCAGCGCAGTTTCTAGCACTTGGCCGAAGGAAGCACCCTCCGTGGGGTCTAGATCAAAATGCAAATAATCCGGGCGGTCAATGTCGTCACATCTTGCGTACCACGGATTCAGGTCGATGCATCCGAGATTCACAACCCACAGAAGGGAAGATAGGTCCTGGACTATGGGAAAGTCGATTACGTTGCCGGAATGATGTTTGATTGAACAGATCGGAATCGACGAAGGCCGCGGCGACGGCGCGCGCTTCATGAAGAAAAACTCACCGGCGATTCCGTTTGGATACCGTTTCATCACCATGGCCCGATCTCTAAGGTGCGGTAGCAGCCAGGATGAAACGTCCACATAATATTGAAGAAGATCGCGCTTTGTCAGGCCCAAACCGGGCCAGAAGATTTTCTGTAAATTGGTCAACCTTACTGGGCCGCCATTTACCTCCAACTCGGCGTCTTTGCAGTTTTTTGGTATTTCTGTCGTTTTATGTTTGCCAGACCGATTGCTCTTTTTTATCGTGGAGCGCGCCGTGCTGCTCTGCCTAGAGTTCATCAACGTTAGATGCTTGGCGCGCCGCCGGAGCGTCAGAATCGGCCCGTCTCGTAACGACGGCGCAGTATTCAGGGTGCCTTTGGGTTTACACCGCGCCTCGGGAATACGAGGGATGCTGCAATTGTCACGCCCAAAACTATCGCAATGACGATGAGAGAAGTAACGGCGGAAATGGGGAAGTGTTCGCTCGCGATCATTTTCGTTCCCACGAAGATGATGATCGCTGCCAGCCCTTGATGCAGGAATCGGAAGCGCGGAAGGATGTCTGCAAGAGCAAAGTAAAGCGCTCGCAGGCCCAGAATCGCGAACACATTTGACGAATAAACGATGAAAGTGTCCCGCGTGATCGCCAACACTGCCGGCACGGAATCCACCGCGAAAATAATGTCCATCGCTTCCACCGCGACGAGCGCGAGAAACAGCGGAGTCGCCTTCCATCTCCCGCTTTCCCTCACCAGGAACTGTTGGCCTTCGTAGTCCTGCACTACAGGAATTTACTGGCGCACTACGCGAACCATCCAATTGTTTTCCGGGCGCAGCGCGCGCTTCCGAGGGAATAACATCTTCAGGCCGGTGAAAAGTAAGATCGCTCCAAAAAAATACATGATCGGATGAAATGCCTGGAGCAGCGTGATTCCCGCAAGAACGAAGACGGCCCTCAGTACCAGCGCCCCGGCGATTCCGAAGTACAACACTCGATGTTGCGACTTCGGCGGGATTTTGAATGCTTGAAAAATCAGCANNAGGTTGAAAAGCAGGGCAATGCTGATCCACGCCCCGCTTTCAATCAGGGCTTCCTTCAATTGAACTGTGTGCGCCTTGCGATGAAACACGCCAAGGTCCAGCACGAGCGCTACCAGGATCGCTATGCCAAAAATCACCCAGATGTGTATCGGCGTTCCCATCATGTTTGTCTATCGCAGGCTCGCGCGGCAAGAGTCTAACCGCCGTTCTTCCACGAGAGAAGCGCAATGTTAGATCGCGTCTTCTGGGGAGCTACTTCTCGAAGGGTGTTTCGGGGCGCTCGATTTGATGGACTAGTTTGGTGCAGTCAATGCCTCTTTCGGGTCGTAAATTCCCCGAATTTCTCCGCTTCTATTGACTATTTGGGCCGATCCCAGGGCCGCCTGCAACTTTTGCCAGGTCTGAGGGTTAGAATGAAATGAAGCAACTAAGGCCTTCGTTCGTGCTCGATTTGCGGCTAGGCGACATCTGGAAGGTCTCCCAAATGAGCAAAAAGACGTCTCGTGTGCGGAAGCGGCTCGATACTGGTGGCGCGGGCTTCCTGGTGTCCACGCTAGGCTTGGCACTTGTGGCAGCTGGAATTCTTGCCGTTGGTATTCCATATGCCGAAGCGGGCAATGATGGGATCAGCGTCACCAGCATTCCTGGCGCGCTTTCCGCTGAGAATTCCACCTCGTCGAACCTCGACAAGAAATTCAAAGGAAAGCTTCCCATCACCGAGCTGACCGAAGACGAAGCAATTATGCATGCAATGAACCGCCTCGGATACGGGCCGCGGCCCGGAGACGTAGAACGCATCCGCAAAATGGGCTTGGAGAAATGGGTCGATCAGCAACTTCATCCTGACTCGATTGACGACGCCGCGCTCGATCAACGGCTGCAAAGATATCCCACGCTGAACATGTCCGCGAAAAAACTAATCGAAGAATATCCGCAGCCGGGGCAGGTAATCAAGAAAGAGGGCATTACGAAGGAACAGTACGAGCAGCAGATGAAAGAAAAGCAGCGCGACGCAGAGTCCCAGGTGATCGTCACCGGAAACGAAAATCTGGACAAGGCGCAGCAGCAGCTTGCGAAACTTCAAGGTCCAGGGCGAATCGTCGCGGAGCTTTCCATGGCGAAAGTGGACCGTGCAGTGTATAGCAATCGCCAACTGCAAGCCGTAATGGAAGATTTCTGGTTCAACCACTTCAACGTGTTCGCCAATAAAGCAGAGGACAAGTGGTTGTTGACCTCATACGTGCGCGACACCATACGCCCTCACACCATGGGAAAATTTGAGGATTTGCTGCTGGCGACGGCGAAAAGTCCCGCCATGTTGATTTATCTGGACAATTCTGAGAGCGCCGATCCCAACGCCGTACGTCGCATGGAGGCAGAGAAAGAAATGAGGCACCCGCGCTATGGCGGTGCCTTCGCGGGTGGAGTGGCTCCAACACCAGGAACTTTTCCCGGACCGATAACTTCTTCGCCCGCTTCTGGAACGGCTGCCCCAGCAAAGAAGAAGCAAGAACGCGGCCTCAACGAAAATTACGGGCGCGAAGTTATGGAGCTACACACCGTTGGTGTGGACGGTGGCTACACGCAGCAAGACGTGATTCAAATGGCCGAATGCCTGACGGGTTGGACGGTGCACGAGCCGCGCAAAGATCCTGAATTTTTCTACGACGACCGAATTCATGCGCAAGGCAAGAAAGTGGTGATGGGCCGCACGTTCAATTATGGCGGGGAAAAAGNNAAAAAGACGGAGAAGAAGCGCTGAAAATGCTGGCGAACCATCCGAACACTGCGACATTTATCTCCACGGAGCTCGCGCGTCACTTTGTATCGGACAACCCTCCTCCGGCGCTGATTCAGAGGATGTCTGCGGAATACTCTGCCACGCAGGGAGACATCCGCAGCGTCTTGAAGACCATGATTTACTCACCGGAATTTTGGTCCAAAGAAACCTATCGCGCGAAGGTGAAAACGCCTTACGAGCTGGTGGCGAGCACCGCCAGGGCGCTAAACGCCGAAGTGACGATCACTTTGCCCACGGCGCAATGGGTCGGGCGAATGGGCGAGCCCCTGTTTCTGTGCCAGCCGCCCAATGGATATTCCGACAAAGCCGAAACCTGGGTGAACACTGGCGCCCTTCTGAATCGCTTGAATTTCGCGCTCTCTTTTGCAGGAGACAAAGTGGCCGGCGCGACTGTGGATTTGAAGTCCATGCTTGGCGANNTGGACGATCCGGTAAAGCAGGTGAATGAAGGACTGATTGCCGGGCTGGTCCTCGGCGCCCCTGAGTTTCAGAGGCGATAGTGAAACCCACCGGCAGGAATTGTCGGTTTTGCGGATACGGAGAATTACGATGAACATTTCCCGGCGATACTTTCTGAAGAGCGGCGGCGTCGCAATGATCGGCCTGGCGTCTTTGCCGTCGTTTTTGCAGCGCGCGGTAGCGGCTACGACTGGGCCAAACAAAAAGAAAATGGTCGTGCTGTTTCAACGTGGCGCGATGGACGGTTTGAACGTAGTGGTACCCTTCGGCGAACCCAATTATTACCACATGCGGCCGACTATCGCGATTCCGCAACCCAGACAGGGCGGATTGGACGCCGCGCTGGATCTTGACGGCTTCTTCGGGTTGCACCCCAGTCTTGAGCCGCTTGTGCCGCTATTCAGGAGCAACCAGCTTGCGATCGTGCAAGCGGTGGGCTCGCCCGACCCTTCCCGGTCCCACTTCGATGCGCAAGATTTCATGGAGTCCGGCACGCCGGGACTGAAGTCCACTGTAGATGGTTGGCTAAATCGCGCGATGCAAACTATTCCGGAAGAAAAGCCCTCACCGTTTCGCGCTGTGGCTTTCGGCCCTTACTTGCCGCGAACGCTGCAGGGAATCGCGCCCGCCATTGCGATACCAGATCTAAAGCAATTCAAGATGTACGGGCCACAGCAAACCGTGGAAGGCGGTTTCGAGGCGATGTACGCGCAAACCGTAGACCACGCCATGCGCGGAGTTGGCAACGAAACTTTTGAAGCTGTGGACCAATTGAAGAAAATTAATCCCGATACATATCAACCGGAAAATGGCGCGCAATACCCCAAAGGCCGCTTCGGGCAGAGCCTGGAAGAAATCGCCGAGCTGTTCAAGGCGGATGTCGGCCTGGAAGTAGCGTTCCTCGATAGCGGCGGTTGGGACCACCATGTGAATGAAGGCGGCGTGCAGGGCCAGCTATCGAATCTACTGCGCGATCTAGGACAGGGAATCGCCGCGTTCCATCAGGATATGGGCGACCGCATGGGAGACGTCGTGTTCGTCAGCATGTCGGAATTTGGGCGCACCGCGCACGAAAACGGCAACCGCGGCACCGACCATGGCCACGCCAACTGCATGTTCGTGATGGGCGGCGGGATCAAGGGCGGCAAAGTTTATACGCGCTGGCCGGGACTCAGCGAAGAGCAGCTCAATCAGGGCCGCGACCTCGCGGTAACGAC
>PLZZ01000203.1:8413-33049 GCA_003153585.1 Acidobacteriota bacterium
CCGCGTCAATTCCTTGGTTTGGTGAAGGCCTGAAGCGAAAAACAGCCTACTTGGGCGGCGCGTTATCGGAAGAATCGGACGTGCTGTTAAAAATCTTGCCGATCCGGTCGTAGTTTTTTTCAACGAAAGAAGCGTTGTCAGGCAACACCGAGTCTGGATATTCCTTGATCGCTCCCGACTTTTTCATCTGAACAGCCGCCGCCGAGTTGATCAATGTGTAGGTCATCACCACGAAATCACGGGGAGGCAGGCCGGCGTTCTTCAATGCATTCACCACCGGCGGATATTTCTCGATAGTTGCAACGCTGCCCGCAATTGTGTTGTTTGGGTTTCGGGAGTTGTCGTCATCCATCTGCTTTTTTAAGACCGGATCGTCTTTCTGCACTTTGCGGATGCCCTTCACCGCCGCGGCATATTTATCCAGCTTGTCCGGGGTCAGAACGAAATTCTTCACTTCGTTCTTTTCCGCTTCCACTTGAGCGGCTGACGATTTTTCTTCCTGTCGCGTCGCCGCCGCGACGCCAGTGCCGAGCAGGAGGAAAACGGCTAGCGCGAGGCCCATCGCATTTTTCGCATTTGCCATGAACAGTTCCCCCTGTGGCTCGGCCCGTTATTCCGCTGACTTAATCCGCATGCCGTAGAATGACCGGTAAACGAAGGTGTAGGAAATCAGAAAGAACACAGCAGCCAGAACGTGGGTTAAATTTCCCCCGGTTTCGAGCGTCAACTTCACCGCCAACTCGACCGCAAGCAAGCCGAAGAGCGTGGTGAACTTGATGACCGGATTCAAAGCCACGGACGAAGTGTCCTTGAACGGATCGCCGACCGTATCGCCCACCACCGTCGCGTCATGCAGCGGCGTGCCCTTCTGTTTGAGCTCCACTTCTACAATCTTTTTCGCGTTGTCCCATGCGGCGCCGGCGTCTGCCATAAAAATGGCCTGGTACAGGCCAAAGATGGCAATCGAAATCAGGTAACCGATGAAGAAAAACGGTTCCACGAACGCGAACGCCAGCGTAGCGAAGAACACCGCGATAAAAATATTCAGCATGCCCTTCTGCGCGTACTTCGTGCAGATTTCAACCACCTTTTTGCTGTCGGCTACCGAAGCTCTCTCCGCACTCTCGAGATTGATGTTGGCTTTGATAAACTCGACAGCGCGATAAGCGCCGGTCGTCACCGCCTGCGTGGACGCGCCCGTGAACCAGTAGATCATTGCGCCGCCGGTAACCAGCCCGAGGAAAAATGGCGCGTGCAGGAGCGAAAGCTTGTCCACGTTCTCGGTGATGCCGTTCGTCAACGCCATAATGATCGAGAAAATCATGGTTGTGGCGCCCACAACAGCTGTGCCGATCAGCACAGGTTTCGCGGTGGCTTTAAAAGTGTTTCCGGCGCCGTCGTTTGCTTCGAGCAAATCCTTTGCGCGCTCGAAGTTCACGTCCATGTTGTAATCCTTCTTTAGCTCCTGCTTGATGTTCGGTATGGCTTCAATCTGCGAAAGCTCGTAGACAGATTGCGCGTTGTCTGTAACCGGACCATACGAATCTACGGCGATCGTGACCGGACCCATACCGAGGAAACCAAAGGCAACCAGGCCAAAAGCGAAAACCGGAGCCGCGAGCATCTGCGCACCGAGCCCCTGCAAGCTGACCAGATAACCGATCGACATCAACGCGACCATCGCAAGCCCGAGGTAGTAGCCCGAGAAGTTTCCGGCCACGAAGCCCGACAAAATGCCCAAAGACGCGCCGCCTTCCTCCGCCGAGGTGACCACCTCTCGAACGTGCCGCGATTCAGTGGACGTGAAAACCTTTACCAGCTCCGGAATCACAGCTCCAGCTAATGTTCCGCAGGAGATAATTGTGGCCAACTTCCACCACTGCGTCGGGTCGTCGCCAAGCTGTGGGATGATCACGGAGGACACCAAGTAGGTAATAATGATGGAAACTATCGAGGTGATCCAAACCAGCGAAGTAAGTGGAGACTCGAAATTCATTTCATCCGCGTTCGAGAAGCGCGCCTTGGCGATCAGGTCGTTGATGAAGTACGCCAGGGCACTCGCGAACAGCATGGCGATGCGCATCACGAAGATCCACACNNAGCGCCACTCCCGTGACGCCATAGGTTTCGAAGCCGTCAGCGGTCGGACCCACGGAATCACCCGCGTTGTCTCCAGTGCAATCGGCAATTACGCCGGGATTGCGCGCGTCGTCTTCTTTAATCTTGAAGACAATTTTCATCAAGTCGGAGCCGATGTCCGCAATCTTGGTGAAGATGCCGCCCGCAATTCGCAACGCGGCTGCTCCGAGCGACTCGCCAATGGCGAAGCCGATGAAACAGGGCCCCGCGTAGTCACCGGGAACAAAAAGCAGGATCAAAAGCATCATCAGCAGTTCCACGCTGATCAACATCATGCCGATGCTCATCCCGGCTTGGAGCGGAATGTGGTAAAGCGGAAACGGTTTGCCGCGCAGGCCGGCGAAAGCGGTTCGCGAATTCGCAAATGTGTTTACGCGAATACCAAACCAAGCCACGCCGTAACTGCCCGCAATTCCCAACACGCTGAACAAAAAGATGATAATTACGCGGACGGCTTCATAGTGCAGCAAGACGCCGAAATACAGCACTATCACCACGGCAATGAACAGCTCGAGCAGCAAAAGAAACTTGCCCTGGGTAATCAGGTAAGTCTTGCATGTCTCGTAGATCAGCTCGGAGATCTCGCGCATTGCGCGATGAACCGGCAGATTCTTCAGCCGTGTGTAAATCACCATGCCGAATACCAGTCCAAAGATGCAGAACAGGATCCCGAATAGCAGAAGTTTGTGGCCGTCCATTCCCAGAAAATTGACCTGCGACAAATCAGGCAGCTTTAGATTGGCCTCGCCGCCAGGCGCCTCGCCTGGAGCTTGCGCCTGAGCCGCAGCAGCACCGAACAACGTTACAATCACCGCCGCCGCGGATTTCAGCACGGCGCGGAAGACATTCAAGCCGTCACCTGACACAAGAGCGCGCATTAAAATGCCCCCACTACGCGGGTGGCCACACGTTTGAAGAGACAAGAGCACATTCAGCCTTCCTCCGGATGAAGACTCCTTGGCGGGAGCCTACAGATTGCGAGAAGTTATTAAACAGAATCGACTTTTGTAGCAGGATTAGCGTCTTTCGTCAAGAAAAGAGGGCTTTTGATAGCAAATCCGTGTCCGTTATCGCCAGAGCATGACCTTTCCAAAGCAATGTTTTTGCCGGCGCTCCTTTGCCTCCCGAGGGGTAATCGCGACCGCACAGGCGCCCCCGCAATCCTAGTACACCCACCCGGCAGCGGTTAGACTTTGACGGGAGGAACTCAGTGCGATGAAACCAAAGTTCCTGTTGGTCTGCCTAGCTGTTTTTCTGTTCCCGAAGTCGGGTTCCGGACAAAGCACGTTGCAATCCCGGACCTATCGCTTCGAAGACCTGACCTCTCAGAAAGAGGCCAACGCCACCTTTCGCCCGATTCTCGACGGTTTATCTCATAGTGGAGTTCACCTCCATGTTCATGAAGTCTTTCTGTTGCCGGGAAGCTCGCCGCATCACGCCCATCATCACCAACAGGAAGAAATGTTTCTGATCAGCGAGGGCCAGGTGGAAGTCACCATTGGCGATAAAACGACCAAGCTCGGGCCCGGCTCGGCCGCTTTCGTCGCTCCCGGCGACCAACATCAAATCCAAAACGTCGGAACGAGTCCTGCGGAGTATTTCGAAATCATCCTCGATCCACCAGCGCCGCATTAGGACGAGCATCCGTCTGCTGCTTGTGGAAAAGGTGTTTCGAGAATCTAGAAGCGACGTTTAGTCCTGCGGTGTCTTGGCCAGAGGGACTTCAAAAAACATCAGAGGTTTATTCCCCGGGATCACCACCGCGTCAGGAACGTACAGTACGGAAGCGCCGGCCAGCGACATGTCCCGGCTCAAATCGAAATAAAGAAACCCGTGAATCGTCGCCATGGGCGGGACCACATCCGCATCGAGTGCAAGCGGCTGCAGAATGTCTTCGATTTTGGCGGATTTTTTATCGCCGCCTGGCAGGGAAACGTGCGGAATGCGTTGATTTTTAGGCCCTGAAGGGCCCTGTGGGTGAGCGATCAGGTATGCCGCGTCGGAAGGCCTGAGCGAGTCAATATCCTGGTGCTGGCCGTTGCGAAAGTGGACTTCCAGTTGGATCGTGTTGAGATCAATGCGAATCGGATGGTCCGAGTCATTGCGCAGGAAAATTTCCACCGGAAGAATTCCTGCCGGTATTGGGTCTGCCTTGCCGAATTTCTCTTTNNTTTCACGCCGGGTGACTGCGCGAACCCGCTCGCGCACATCACGAAACACGCTAGAACTAGTGCGCTGGCTCGAATCATCTATGGACTTTCCCGGCTTGCGACTTCGATGCTCGGTTTCAGCGGGAAGTTGTGCATGTTCCCGCTCGCTGCCACTATAATACCTGCTTTGTGTGCGGAGTCGCTGCGGGAAGTGCCTGGCACGTACGGGCATCGCGAGTCGCCACAATGCCTTCCCATGTACTTCCTATATCGAATTATCACGGCAGTCGGCATGCTCGTACTGGCGCCATACTTTGCGTTGCGGGGCTGGCGGCGCGGCGAGCACTCCGGGGCTTTGCGCGAACGTCTCGGAATTCTGCCAACGGGCTTCGCGGCTGACGCAAGTGGCGCGGCGGTAGGCAGTGCCGGAGATGCGCTCGGGGGCGGAGCAATTTGGATACACGCAGTTTCGGTGGGTGAAGTTCTCGCCGCAAAGCCCCTGGTGGAGGGGCTGAATCGCGAGTTTCCGGGTCGGCCGATTTTCGTTTCCACCACGACGGAAACCGGGCAGCGACTCGCGCGCGAGCGATTACAATCCGCCAACGAAATATTTTATTTCCCTCTCGACTGGGTGGTGCCGGTGCGCCGAGCTTTGCGCACGATTCGACCGGCACTCGTGATTGTGATGGAAACGGAGATTTGGCCCAATTTTTTGCGGGAAGCCCGCCGCTCCGGTATTCCGGTGATTTTCGCGAACGCGCGCATCTCCGAAAGGTCCTTCTCCCGCTTCGAACGATGGAGATTTCTGCTTGGGGAATTTTTCGAACGTACTCTTCGGGATGCGGAGTTATTTCTGGCGCAGAGTGAAGAAGACGCGAAGCGCCTGGTCAGTATGGGTGCGCTCGAAGACCGCGTGGAAATCACTGGCAACTTGAAGTATGACGTGGAACCGGCCGATATCGGAAGATTCGGCGCGTGGCTCGAAACGCAGATTCGGCAGCAAGAGCGCTGGCCGGTGCTCGTTGCCGGCAGCGTTGTGGAGGGAGAAGAACAGGCCGTGCTCGCAGGATACGACGCGGTACAGCGGCAATGGCGCCGAACGTTGCTAATACTTGCGCCTCGAAAGCCCGATCGATTTATCGCCGCGGGAGAAATTATCGCCGAAGGTGGTTGGAATACCGCTCGCCGAAGCCAACTGGACCTCAGTAAGCTCCTGGGCGAAAACACCGATGTGCTGGTCCTCGACTCGATTGGTGAGCTTGCAGGACTGTATTCGCTGGCGGATGCTGTGTTCGTGGGAGGCTCGCTGGTCCGCGCCGGTGGGCACAACATTTTAGAACCTGCATGCTTTTCGCGCCCGCCCGTTTTCGGAGCCTCGATGGAAAACTTCCGCGAGATGGCGGACCAGTTTCTCGATGCACATGCCGGCGTCCAAGTTGCGAACGGCGAGCAGTTGGGAAGAGTCTGGGTCCAATTGATTGAGGATAATGCCATGCGCGAACGAATGGGGAAGGCGGCGCGCGAATTATCAGAACGGAACCGCGGGGCGACGGCGCGCTCGCTGAAACGCATCATGGAGGTGATTGCCCAAAGCGAACGCTGTCACGATGGCGCTGCCGCCAATGGTGGAAATGCCGCCGAGGGCAATAAAAAGGGAAGCGCGGCGTGACACTGAAGGAATCACTCCTGTGGCCGCTGTCGTTACCCTACGGCCTTTTGGCGCTTCTCCGGGCCGGGGCATACCGGAAGGGAATTCTTCGCCAGCGCCGCTTACCTGGGGTTGTCATCAGCATCGGGAACCTGACAGTTGGCGGGACCGGCAAAACGCCAATGGTGCTATGGGTCGCTGAGCGCCTGCTTGCGGAAGGCAAAACCGTTGGAATCCTTACCCGAGGGTATCGAGGCAAAACTGTCGGAGTATCCGCAAAGACTTCCCAAACGACGGGCCGCCCAAGCGTCTTTTCCACCAGCGATGAAGTACAACTTTTGCAATCTCGTTTAGGAGAACGCGTGTTACTCGGTGTCGGTGCAGATCGCTACAAGAGTGGCCTGGCACTTGCCGAAGGCGGCGTAAATTGGTTTATCCTCGACGATGGTTTTCAACATTTGCCGCTCGCGCGTAACGTCGACATCGTTTTGATCGACGCAAGCAAGCCTTTCGGCGGCGGACATTTGCTGCCGGCCGGGCGTTTGCGCGAGCCGCGCTCCGCGCTCGATCGCGCGGATTTGATCGTCATCACGCGCAGCAACCATGTCCCCGCAATCGAATCCGTCGTACGGCGCTATTCGGAAGCGCCCATTTTTTACGCCCACACCGAACTCGCTTCGATCTATTCGCCTGCCCGTCCACAATTCACCCTATCGGAAGCGCGCTCTAAAACACTTTTTGCGTTCTGCGGAATAGGCAATCCGGCCGCATTCATTGCGGATCTGCGCGGTTGGGGTTTCCAAATTGCCGGCCATAGGTTTTTTCCCGACCATCATCGCTTTTCCAAATCCGACATCGCGGAGATTGAGAAACACGCCAGGAAGTCAGGGGCCACCGCTCTCATTTGCACGGAGAAGGATAAATTTAATTTGACGGAACCTCCTCCATCGATGGATCTTTGCATCTGCTCCATTTCGCTACACCTGGACAAAGCAGATGATTTCTGGCAAGCCCTTATGAAGAAAGCGCAATCCCGCGTTGGCGATTCGCAGTGAGGTATCCGACGATGTTGGCGCGCGAAAAAATATGCGCGGATTGGCACCTTCACTGAGGCTGTGATACGTTCCGTCCTGTTGATGGGAAGTCGCGCATTCATTCCGAGATTCGAGGAGATGTATTGAACGCTCGGCCAAGAAAAACGAAGCGGCATTCGAGCGCCGCAGCTCGAGCCGCTGTGCGCACTACGGACGCCAGCGTAGACCTTACGCGCCTGCTCGACATCGTGGCTTCCTTCCCGCGGCAGACGATTTGCCTGGTGGGAGATTTTGTGCTCGACGAATTTGTCTCCGGTGAAATCTCGCGTATCTCGCGCGAGGCTCCCGTGCTGATTCTGCGGCATCGCCGCACCGAGGCTTATCCCGGCGGCGCCGCCAATGCCGTAAACAACCTCGCGGATCTTGGCGCGCGCGTTTTGCCCGTCGGCGTAGTGGGCGAAGACGAAGGCGGCAAGGCCTTGTTGGATTATTTCCGCCGAAAGCGAGTGAACGTATCCGGAATCCTTCGCACCCGCGACTGGGTGACCTCCACGAAAACGCGTTATCTCGCTGGATGGACGCATACCACCGAGCAACAAGTTCTTCGTGTGGACCGCGAGCCTCGGGAAGAGCTGTCGGCGCGCATCCAGGATTCGGTTGAGCGCAAAGCTCGCCAGGCTGCGAGCCGCGCAGACGCGGTTCTCATTTCTGACTATGGTCTTGGAGCCGCGTCGCCGGCCCTCGTCCGCAAGCTTAGCGCGAAATGTATCACGCTCGACTCACGCTATCGATTGCTGAACTATCGCGATGCCGGAATTACGGCCGCAACGCCGAATGAACCTGAGCTCGAAGCGGCTTATCACCTGGCCATCGGCACCGACGCGCGAAAGCTGGAAGAATTGGGCGCCCGCGCCTTGTCTGATCTGCGTCTCCAAGCTCTTCTAGTTACGCGCGGCAAGGATGGCATGGCCGTCTTTGAAAGCGGCGCTGGAAGGGGACCACACTCCCGCAACATTCCAATCTACGGTCCTGACACTCCCGTGGACGTTACCGGTGCGGGCGATACGGTCATCGCGGTTTTTACGCTGGCACTTGCAGCCGGGGCTTCCTACCTGGAAGCTGCTCATCTCGCGAATTATGCAGGCGGAATCGTCGTGATGAAGCGTCGAACTTCAACTGTTACGCGGGCGGAACTCGAAGCCGTGTTGCGTCGCGAAGCCACAACCCAGCGCTGAACACTTTTATGGACACCCGCGAAAAAATACTTTCACGCGAAGGCCTTCACGACGTCCTCGACGAGCATCGTCGTGCCGGCCGCAAAGTCGTGTTCGCCAATGGCGTTTTCGACTTGCTGCACGTGGGACACGTTCGTTATTTACAAGCTGCGCGCGAAGAAGGCGACTTGCTTGTGGTGGGCTTGAATTCCGATGCCAGCACCCGCACGTTGAAAGGCGCGGGCCGTCCCATCTTGACCGAGCGCGCGCGTGCTTCGCTCGTAGCGGCCGTGGCGGCGGTGGATTACGTTGTAGTTTTCGACGAACTCGACGTCAATGCGCTGCTGCGCGAGTTTCAACCCGATGTGCATGCGAAAGGTACCGACTACACCGCCGATACCGTTCCCGAACGTGATTTGGCGGCGCTGCTGGGAATCCGCGTGGCAATCGTTGGCGACCCCAAAAACCATTCCACGCGCGATTTTCTCGCTCGGCTGCGCCACGAGAAAGATGCCTGAGCAGCGATTGTCTCTCCCGCGGCTCGGATCGTTGGGTGCCATCGTCCACGCGCTGACTGCCGCCTCGCCGGCGCCAAAGCCGCGATTTCGCGAAACGATTTCCCTCCTCCGCGCGTCTTACTCGCCTGCCATGCTTTCGACCACAGCGCACCAGGTTGTCGACGCAGTCGAGCGCCGCCTGAGGCTTTGTTCGTGAGCGAGCCAAGAAAATTCTGGATGCGCTGGCGCGTGCGCATTGGCTATCCCGTAGCGGTTCTCTATTGGTTGCTAGCCACGCCGACGCGCCATTGGATTGCGATCGGCGCGGCCGTCGCCGCTCTTGGATTGCTCGTTCGAGCAGCGGCCTCCGGGGAGTTGCGCAAGAATCAGGAACTGGCGACGTCCGGGATTTACTCTCGCACGCGAAATCCGCTCTATCTTGGCAGTGCGATTCTCGCCGTCGGATTCATTATTGCCGGACATTCCCTGTGGGCCGGGCTGCTCGTCGCTCTTTATTTTTCCGTTTTTTATTACGCCGTGATGCGCAACGAAGAAGACGATCTGCGCGCAAAATTTGGCGTTGCATTCCAACAGTATTCCGCGAGCGTGCCGCTTTTCTTCCCGAAAGTCTTTAGCGCCGCGAGGCTTCCGTCGGAAAGCGAGCCCAAAAAGACTTTTTCGTGGCAACAATTCCGGCGTAACCGCGAGTACAAAGCGCTCATCGGAACGATCGGCGCTCTTGCCATCGTATGGCTGCGGATGTGGTTGAGAGGGCGCTACGGGTATTAGATTTGCCTTTACTGCAGGCGGTAGATGGCGTGCATCACGCGCTGAAACTTGGGCCTGTACAGCAGATCAAATGCGCGCTCTTTGCCGGGAAACATTTCCAACGCCACTCTGCGGGTCGCCGCAATCATACCCGAGGCTTCTTCCGGAGTTAAATCGCCCGCTGCAATCGATTCCAGGGTTAGCTGGACCAAAATGCGCAATCGCCGAATACGCCGGCTTTCGTCGTCAATTTGCGCCTGCGTGGGCCGGCAAACCGGGCTATTTTCAGTGGGTTCCATGACGGGTCTTGAAGAATCCTTCTAAGCCTCATTATGAGCTTGGCTCCCAAAGCGTGCAATAGTACTGTGGAACAGTGTTCTTGGATATTCCCCGGGGAATTTAAATGACCGAACATTCATCGCACAAACCTGCCCACGACCCATCGCAAGAGCGTGTTGTCGTTGCTTATACTGCCGCCACAACGGCGGAAGCCATGGTAGTTCGCGGACTTCTCGAAAGCGCTGGCATCAGTTCGCCCGGTTCCACTTCGAACGATCCTTTTCCGCTGCGCGAGTCGCCTGAAGGAACTCACGGCGTCGAAGTCTACGTCCTCGAGCCGCGCGCGGAAGAAGCGCGGAAGCTTATCGCGGAATACCAGAAGGGCAATCAGTCCTCCGCCGAATCCGGCGAGTAGCGCGACTGAATACCTGAAATTCCAAAAATACGCAGCGGTCAGCGCGGATGCGATTCCGCGAATGTGTGCACATCAAGAGTACGTCCATCCGTCAGCGCGGTAACTTCGCCATCGCGATCGGTGCGCAAAAATCGCACCCGGGCCCGTGCGTAACGCGCGACGACATCCTCCACCGGATGTCCAAACTGATTTCCTTCTCCGACCGAAACCACCGCTACGCGCGGAGCCACCGCCGCCACGAATGATTCGATCGAGGAAGTCTTGCTGCCGTGGTGCGGCACCTTCAGGAAATCCGCGGCGATCGCGGAATGATCGTTTACCAACGCGGCCTCGACCTTTTTTTCGATGTCACCTGGAAGCAAAAAGCTCACCGCGTCATCCTTCAGCCTCATCACCAACGAGTTGTCATTGGATGCTTGCTGCACGGTGGAAATATCCTCGGGCCAAAGCACATCCCCTTCGATTCCGCCGCACTGGAAATCGCTCCCGCGTTGCTTTTCGACGATCGCAACTCCGCGAGAGCGCGCCTCCGCGAGCAGCGCCTTGAATGCAGGAGTCTCCTCATCGCGTCCGATCCACAATTCTCCGACACGGAAATTCTGGAGCACGCTGCGAAGACCGTCGAGATGATCGTGATGCGCGTGCGTAAGCGCTACCACATCGAGACTCTTGATTCCGCGCGACCACAGGTATGGCGAAACGACTTCCTCGCCGACGTCTGTTCCTGAGTGATAACCGCCAACGGATTCCGACCCGGCTTGCCCGCCGCCGTCGATCAACATAGCCCCGCCGTTGGGAAACGCGACGAAAATCGAATCGCCCTGGCCAACATCCAGGACATCCACTTCGAGTTTTCCGCGCTCAAGATTCGGCGCAAACGGATGCGATGCCACCAGCAACGTTAACGAAGCCAGAGCAAGCGCCGAAGCCCATTCCACGGGCCGAATTGGTGGAGACAACTTGCGCCTGACACTAGGATCTAATCGGCGTGCCGCTACAGCTCGCGCGCACATCGCGAGACAAACAAACGCCACGAAGAAAGCGATCCCAAGCCACATCGGCGGGCCGGGAATTCGATAGGACAACCGCGGCCAACGGCCAAACCACGTGACGGTTGAAAGCAGAAGCGCGGCACAAAGACCAAGCGCCTTCGCAAGCAGCAGCGCAAGACGCGCCCACACGAAAGACGCGAGCAACGTCACAAAACCAAGAGGAACAATAATCGCCGTAAGCAGCACAGCGGGAATATTGCTCAGAGGCCCCGCAAGGCTCACGCGATGAAAATCCTGTGCCAGTAGCGGAAGCATCCCCCACTGAATCACAACCGAAAGCAGCACGATGTCCCACAATCGCAAGCCGACGATGACCGGCGCCGAAAGTAGCTCATTCGCGCGAGGAGCGATTCGCTGAGGCAGCCTCGCCGACAACCAGTTCGACATCGCGCGCATATCAATTCGAAACTGCGTCACCTTCGGCGGATGTGCTCCGTCGCGCGTGACGTCGCCCAAGTGCCGCAAGCCCACGCGATACGGTTCGCTCGTGCGTTCGATCCACGGAAGCGCAAGCGCCGCAATCACTCCCGCAGCGACAAAAGAAAGCTGGAAACTCGAATCGGTGAGCGATGAAGGTCTCCAGAGTAAAATCGCCAGCGCCGCCACCGAAATCGTGTTGAGTAATTCAACGCGGCGAAATAGCGGACGCGCGCATAAATAGAATGCCGCAATCAATGCAGCCCGAAGAATCGGCGGGCGGTCCTGCACAATTCCGACGTACGCGGCAAGCGCCGCGAGTGTCATCAAAGCGATCGTAATTGACGGCAATCGCAAACGGCGCCCAAGCCAATAAAGAAAAACAACCAGCGCCCCCACGTGCAGCCCCGCAACCACCAATACGTGATAGGCCGCCGTCTTCTGAAATGCAAGCACCACGTCCGAATCGACGAAGCTGCGGTCGCCCAGCAACATCGCGCGAAGCACAGCCGCACGCTCGGGTTGATCCGCGAATAGGGAATCGACGCGCGCCAGAAGATTGCCGCGCGCTCTGGCCAGCCGCTGCTGCAGCGTGGGCGATGGCCGGTCGATTGCCTGCAGCAATTCGCCACTGCGCAGCGAGCCAACGACATCGATCTTTTGTCGCGCTAGGAATCCGTGAACGTCGAATGCACCCGGATCCAGATAATTGCGCGGCGGACGCGCCTTTACCAGGGCTTCCACGCGGTCGCCCGCGCGCAGACCTTGCAAAGGCTCCGTCGCGCGCGGCCCGGAGTAAAAATTCACACGCAAGCCGCCAGTCGTGGGGAGCACAACGCCGGCGGATTCCACATTCTCCAAATCTATTTCGTAGCGAAGTCCCCATGGCAGCTTCAGTGGATCTTCGCGTAGTCGTCCGCGCCAGCGCAGCGGAACGCTCGTATCAACGGTGTCACTGGCGATCAGCCGGGAAATGTGATTCGCAGAAACGGAGGCGCGCTCCACTCCGATTGCCAGCCCTCCAAGCGCAACCCACGCGATCAATGCAACACACCAGGCGGATGCCGCTCGCCTTCGCCAAATCAAAATCACACCCGCGCCAATTGCCACAGTCGCAACTGCAAACCAGACTTTCGGTGATGTCTGCCATCGGCTGGCGATGCCAATACCCGCGGCAAAGGCCGATGCGATCCACAGCGCAGGNNGTGATGCGCGCAGGCTGCAGTCGTCCCAGGCGTTTCGCCGCATCCGGCGCCAACCCGTCACGCGGCGGGTCGAGAACCACAAACTCCGGACGTTCCTTGTTCCGCTCCAGAAATCGTTCCACATCAGCGGTCCGAACTTCGATCGTGCTTTGCCCGCGCATGTTGACCTCAAGGTCGCGCGCGGCCGCGGGATTCGATTCGACGGCGATCACCCGTTCAAAGCGTTTCGCCAGCGGAATGGAAAACAACCCCACACCGGCGTACAAGTCGAGAGCCAGCCGGCCATTCTCGTCATCGCACACCGTTCGCACCAGATCGTCAACGAGAAAGCGGTTAACCTGAAAAAAAGAAAAGTGGCCCACGCGATATTTCGTGCCCGCAGCTTCGGTCTCCAAAAATCCCGGGCCGAACAATTCCATGCGGTCGTGGCTGGGATCGTGGAATAGAACGCTGGCGGCCTCCGGCACAATGCGCCGTATAGTCTCAGCGTGCTCGGCGGCCCGCGAAGGAAACCCGGCGAAAATAGCGGTAAGCAAAAGCTTTGGCTCGCCCTCAGGCGCCCCTTCGCTGCCACTTTCGTTACTGAACGCTTCGATCTCGCGAAGTTCTCGCGGAAGCGCGCCGGATGCCAAGGCCTGTCGTAGCCCCAGCAATGTTTTCAAAAGAAGCGGTGACAGAATCGCGCACTCCTCCACCGCGCATAGCGCCGTGGAGTTCGCGCGAAAGTACCCGATCTCGAGTTTCGCAACGGTCTTGCCAACCGTTTCCGAGTTCGCCTGAGTTGGGCCAATCGTTGACTCCAACGGCGGTCGAATTTTCCATTGCGCTCGATTGCGATAGCCCCAAGGCGGTGAAGCATGCGTTTTAATCTCGCCGATCCAGTCGATTCGGCCGATACGTCGCAGGGTCTCGCGCAGAATGTCCGCCTTGTATTGCGCCTGGGCTTCGTAAGGGATGTGCTGGTAATTGCATCCGCCACAAACGCCGAAATGCGGACACGGTGGCGTCGTGCGTTGGGGCGAAGCCGCCAGCAATTTGTCCACACGCGCGCGAACGAATTTCTTTTTCTGCTCGACGGGCGACACGGCGACGCGCTCCGCCGGCAGAACGAACGGAACGAATACGGTGGACCCTTCGTGATGCGCCAGGCCATCGCCGCCGTAGATCAGCTTTTCGATTGTGACGTCCATTGGCGGCATGAAAATTGAGTGCAGGCTCTGCACGGGGCGCGGAGGGTTGCTCCGCATTACGTCAGATAAAATAAACTCAGCCGCGGCACATTAAAATGCTCGAACAGCCGCTTCTGTATGTATTGCCGCTCGAGCTGCGCTAACTGTTCCGCGAACATCTTACGCCGGTAAGGCGCCAGCGAGCGATCCATTTCGCGCCGTACGGAAAGCAGCGTCTCTTCATCCGCATCCGCCGAAAGCGCCGCCGATAATTTCTCTTCGAGCACGGTCATCCGCCTTTCGAGATCCTCGAGATCGAGCGTTCCCGGGGAATCGAGCAGCGGCAAAGCTTCTTCCAGACGTTTGGCAGTTTCATCGAAACGAGCTGCAAGCGCGGACACGGCACTCCCCGCCTTTTCCGCAATCTCGCGCTGTTTCGCCGACGCATCGCGCAGACGCGCGACATTGCGTTGGAGATATTTGCGTAGCTCGTCGCGCGAAAAAGGTTCTGCCGCCGGCTGCGAGGATTTCACTTCCGGCCCAGTGCCCACCGCCGCTTCCGCCGCTTCCGCCGCTGCATCCAGCACCGCGTCAACGCAATACGCCAGGCTTTTCAATTGTCGTCCACCTGCCGCACGCCGGGAGCGCTGCCAACTCTCAAACGCCCGGTCGATTCCTTTCAGCACCGCCCCCAGAGGAATGCCGGCTTTTTGCCAGGTTTCCACGATGGCCCAATCCAGAGGCGACACCAGCAGATGTGCTCCGCGTTTGCGCCAAAAATAATCTTCAATTTCAGTGAAGTAGTTGAAATAGTTGAAGGCTGCCATCGTGCCGGGCTTCTGTGGTTATTTATTCTCGCTTCACAAAATATTCTGAAAATGCCGCGATAAAGTTTAGTTCTTGGTGCGTGGCGCAGCGGATGGCTGTTTTTGAGTGGCGCCTCGCTCTTTCGCGCCGTCCTGGTTCCGCTCCCAGATAATTCGCAGCCCTTCCAGTGTCAAGAATTCGTCAATGGTTTCGATGTGCCGGGATGCCGTGCCGATCAGCGCCGCTTGTCCACCCGTGGCGATCACTTTCGCCTTCGCTCCCATGGCCTTTTTCATGCGCTCCAAAATGCCGTCAACGAGATCGGTATACCCGTAAAAAAGGCCGGCCTGCATGGACGCGGCCGTGTTCGTTCCGATGATTTTTCCCGGGTCTTTGATCTCCACGCGAAACAGCCTCGCCGCACGCGCGAACAGCGCTTCGGCCGAAATTCCAATGCCCGGTGCGAGCACTCCACCCATATATTCGCCGCGCGCCGAAACCGCGTCGAAGTTAATCGCCGTGCCGAAGTCCACAACGATGCACGGGCCGCCGTATTTCTCGAATGCCGCCACGCTATTTACAATGCGGTCCGCGCCTACCTCTTGCGGATTGTCGTAGTGCACCGGCATCCCCGTCTTAATTCCCGGTTCGACGAATAGAGCTTTCTTGTCGAAGTACCGTTCCGCCATGCCCGCCAGCGTGGAATTCAGCGGCGGCACAACCGAACTGATAATTACTCCGCCGATTTCGCGCGGATCGAGTCCCGCCAGCGTGAATAGTTCGCGGCTTAAAATTCCGTACTCGTCGATGGTCTGATCTCGCGCGGTCGTCAATCGCCAATGGGCCGCCAGCTGCGTGGCGCGGAAGACGCCCAGCACCGTATTCGTGTTGCCAACGTCGAGTGCAAGAAGCATTAGGAAGCCTCCGCGACGTCGCCGGATAGCACGCTTTCGATTCCGCCGCCGTCATCGCGCATCACGCGCAACACTCCGCTGGATTCGAGCCCGGCGGTCGTGCCGGTGAAAACTTCTATAGGAGTCGTAATGCGCACACGTTTCCCCTGAAAATAGCTGGAGACTTCTGCGAAGCGCCGCAGGATCGGCCCGGCGCCTTCCGCGATAAATTGATTGTAGTAGCGGTCGAGGTGGCGCAGCAACCGAATCAGGACTTCGAGACGTGAATGAACCTTGCCGGTCTCCATGCGCAGCGACGTTGCAAAATCGGCGAGTTCCGTCGGCATCTTTGTCTGGTTGACGTTGATGCCGATCCCGATCACCGCGTAGTGCATGCGGTCCGGCTCGGCGTGCATCTCCGTGAGGATGCCGGAGAACTTTCGTCCGCGCACGAGCAAATCATTTGGCCAGCGAATGTCCGGAAGAACATCAAGTTCTTCGGCCGCGGCGTCTCGCGCGGCGAGTCCCGCCACGAGCGTGAGCAAAGGCGCATGTGCCGGAGAAATCGGCGGGCGCACCAAAATGCTGCAATGGATTCCCGCGGATTTTTCTGAAATCCATTTGCGGCCCGCGCGTCCGCGTCCTGCAGTTTGTTCTTCCGCCAGCACCAGCGCGCCGTGTGGTTCGCCTTGTTCGCCGAGCTGCATTGCCACGGTATTGGTCGAATCAGTTTTGAAGAAGTGATAGATACGGCGTGCGAACGGCGTGCCGAATAGCCGTCGGCTCAGAAGCTGCGGGACAAGAATGTCCGGCGCGCGCTCGATGTGATAGCCCGTCCGCGCATGACCCTTCACGCGAACGCCCAATTCGCGCATTTTTTGCACCCAGCGCCAAACCTGCTGCCGGGTCACGCCGATCTCTTTGGCAATCTTTTCGCCGCTGATCACGATTGTCGAATTCTCCGTGAGCAGCGTCAACAGTGCATCGATGCGCCGGTCGGTCGTCCCCGGCAAATTAGCCATTCGCTTGGTAGGCATAGGGAATCGGAAAGCATACTTGAGCGGGGGCGCGGCCACAAGCCACACGGCGGCCGCGCCCGGATGGACTGTAAATGCCCGTCGACCCACCAATCAGGAATTTGTGCTGCTATTTTCCAGAAAATGGCAAATGGGTTCCTATTCAATGCTCGATGCTTACACGCGGTCCGTCACTTCTTAGCCAAGTCCTGTATTCGCCGGCGGTTACGGGTGCCCCATAAGCGGCACCCTTCTCCGTTCGGTCGTCTAAGTGCAACTGCTATCCGTGTAGTTTTGTGACCCATTGACCATCCTTAAGCCAACCCGACCGAGGTGTTCGCGCATATGAAATTTCGCTCGAGTTTCAATAGGTTCGCGAAACCCGCTCTCGAGTTCTGTATGGCACGGCAGCACACCGCAGGTTTCGCTGCCAGACGACCTCTCATGGTTGAATTCCCTAGGAGATTTCCCATTCCGATAATTTCCCGCAACGCGGTGCTGCTGGTTCTTGCAACGCTCTTGATGTCGTTGCCTTCGTCCGCGCAAACAAGCATCCTCACGCAGCATTACAATACTGCTCGAACGGGCCAGAATACCGCGGAGACCGTTTTAAATCCGACGAATGTGAACTCGACGACTTTCGGGAAATTATTTTCGCTGACTGTCGATGGTTATGTGTACGCACAACCGCTGTACGTGGCCGCTCTCGCGATCCCGGGAAACGGAACTCACAATGTTTTGTACGTTGCTACCGAGCATGACAGTTTGTATGCATTCGACGCCGACACCGGTTCTCAGCTCTGGATGGTAAGCTTTCTCATCAATGGCGCGACCACACTTTCGACCAGCAACGTGGGCGGCACGCAGGACATTAACCCCGAAATAGGAATTACCGGCACTCCTACGATTGACCCCACCACGAATACCCTTTACATCGTGGTGAATACATTAGAGAGCGGCAATATTATTTATCGGCTCCATGCTATCGACATCACTACGGGTGCGGAGAAATTGGGTGGTCCGGTATTGATGACTGCTTCGGTGCCAGGGACGGCTCCCGATGGCAATGGCTCTACGGTGCCATTGAACCCGCAGTGGGCGAATCAACGCCCTGGTCTTCTTCTGCTTAACGGGTTCATTTATATCGGGTTTTCCTCGCATGGAGACAATGGCCCTTGGCATGGCTGGCTCCTGGGCTACGACAAAACCACTTTGGCCCAAACCGGAGTGTGGTGCACTTCGCCAAATGGGAAAGGCAACGGCATATGGGGAGCCGGTTCGGGCCTTGCTGCCGACGCCGCCGGAAGCATCTACGTTTCCACTGGAAACGGCGATGATACGGTCACCACTCCCGCGCCTCCTCCTTCTACAACAATCGACTACGGTGACAGTATCGTACGTGTAGGTCTCACAAATGGAGTTCCCGTTCCAACGGATTACTTCACTCCCTGGAATCAAGCCTCGCTGGACGGTGCCGATGAAGATCTGGGTTCGGGTGGAGTACTTGTTGTGCCTGATCAAACGACGGCGCCTTTTGAGCATATCCTCATCCAGAGCGGGAAGCAGGGAGAAGTTTATGTAGTGAATCGCGACAAGATGACCAGCGATGGCAGCCACTACTGCAACGGCTGCACCAGCGATCCCGAGATTATCCAGTCCATATCAAGCGGTGCCGGACTTTGGAGTATGCCGGCGTATTGGAACAGTCAGATTTATCTGTGGGGAAATGGCGGACACCTGGAAGCTTATTCGCTCACGAACGACATGCTTTCACAATCTCCCACTTCAAAGTCGGCCGAGTCGAGCAATTTCCCCGGTTCTACTCCGGTAGTGTCGTCCAACGGAACAAGCGATGGAATTGTCTGGGCCGTGGAAACCGATGCATACACTTCCAGCGGGCCCGCAATTCTTCGCGCCTATAACGCGACCAACGTTTCCAACCTTCTGTACGGGTCCAATCTAACTAGCGGGCGGGATACACTCGGACCTGCAGTGAAGTTTGTGGTGCCGGTCGTCACGAACGGAAAAGTGTATGTAGGCACGCAAAAAGAAGTGGATGTCTTTGGATTGTTAAGCGGAGAATCTCAAGCTGTCGCGCCCGTGTTTAGTCCGGCTGGTGGGTCTTATGGCGCCGGGTTCCAGGTGACGATGAGCAGTACGAGCCCGAGCGCCTCAATTTATTACACTACCGATGGCAGTACTCCCACGAGTGGCTCGACTCTTTACACCGGCCCGTTGACCGTAACGGACACCACGACATTCAATGCCATCGCGATCAGCGAAGGCTTCCTTCAGAGTGCGGTTTCCACAGCGACTTATACGATTCAGGACCAAGCCGCGCCGCCTGATGTGTCGCCCGCGGCCGGCACTTACAGCTCGGCTCAATCCGTCCAACTTTCGGACACTTCCCCAACCCCGACCATCTATTACACGACCAACGGCACCATGCCGACGCACAGCTCGACGCAATACACGGTGCCCATCTCCATTACTTCGACCACAACGATTACGGCCATTGCATCCTCGCCGGGCATGAATGACAGTCCAGCCGTGACCGCGACCTTCACCATCAATCCAAACGCGGCCACCATCAATTTCGGCATGGGGTTTTCAATGCCGGGCTGCATGCAATTTAACGGGTCGACCGACCTTGATGATAGCCGCCTGCAATTGACGAACGGCGAACAGGATGAAGCTGGAAGCGCTTTCTGCACAACACCGATTAACATAACCAATTTCATAACAGATTTCACGTTCCAACTTTCCGATGCACAGGCCGATGGCATTACGTTCACGATTCAGAACTCTTCAGCGGGTGCCAGCGCGTTGGGGCCTGCCGGCGGTGGGCTGGGATATGGCCCCGACAACACCGGTGGAGCACCTGGAATTTCCAACAGTGTGGCCGTCAAATACGACCTGTATAACAACGAAGGAGAAGGCGACGACTCTACCGGACTTTATACGAACGGAGCGTCGCCCACGGTTCCTGCCACCGATATGACTTCATCCGGGGTGATTCTGAACAGCGGCGATACCATGTCCGTCCACATCACCTACGACGGCACGACCCTGGCCATGACCATCACTGACAGCACCGTGAACGCGACGTTTTCAACCAGCTGGCCGATCAATATTCCGCAGACCATCGGCGGAAACACTGCGTTTGTCGGTTTTACCGGCGGAACCGGCGGGGAAACGGCTAGCCAGAAAATAGAAACATGGACTTTCGCATCCACGCCTCCGGCGCAATGGGTAATTCAATCCACTACTGTATCGCCTAATGCTGCTCCATATACCACTGCAGTTCCGGGATCGACAGCGCCGCTTGGCGAGCAAAACCTTTTCATCATCTTTGACACCTCCAATCCGGGTGTGGTTGCTACTCTCGGTTCGCCCAATGTTTTGAGTTCAACCGATTCGTTGGATTCAATTGACGGAGGTTTTGGCATCCCTCCCGGTTCCATCACTTTTCAGAATTGGTGCGATCCGAATAATCCGCTGATAGTGAACATTGTCGAGGAGGACTCGACCACCCAAACTTTCACTACAAATTCGAACGACGCGCCGTGCAACGGCACAGCGGATGGGACATTTACATACACCGGTGCTGGGTGGACAGGTACCGGGGCAGGCGGGCCGGCAGCTTTTTCAATCTTTCAATACGGGACCACCGATACCATGTCAGGGGATTACCAGGGAACATTTGATAACGGCTCGACACATGACGAAGGTGTAGTAGGGTATTCATCCGTCAACATCACAGTTCAGAATAATTTCAGCGTCCAAGGTTCCGTCACAGTGGGCGCAAATAATCTTTGCGCGGGACAAACGGCGCCCCTAAGTCTCTCGCTTCAGGACCCCGCGGCGATTGCGAACGGCGTGGATCCCGCCGACAACGTAAGTTCGATCAGTTCAGGCGATGTGGTGGAAATTGCCGCAGCGAATAGCACCACCGGCGATCTTGTGTTTTTTGTTCTCACTGGAACGGGACCGGATGGAGTCGCGCAAGAGCCTGAAGGAACCATGTGGGCCACGGGAACCTACGTTAGCGGCCCCGCGTGTCCGGCAGGCACCGCATTTTACGATAAGCCCTTCAAGAAACTCCAACCAGGAAGCGTTCCTCCTCACAGGCCGCGCTGGCTGCCAATTCGAGGTCATCACGGAACGGGCTGGGAAGCCAAAATTCAAAAAATAATCCGCGAAGCGCAAGAACGTCGATTGGAAACAACGCGCGGCTTTGAATTCTCTTTCTGAGTGCAACAAGGAATTATCCTTCATTTGTTTCAGAGAGTTACTGTGGCAGGCCATCAGGAAACCGAATCCGTCAACGCTTTAGAAGTGCAGGAAGAACGACGAGACAGCTTGATTATCCAAGCTGCTTGAGACGCTCCAGGAGTTTGTGGTGTTCGATTTGACGCGATGCCAGGGTGGCGCGCAGGTCGTCCACGATTTTGGCGGGGGCCTTGCTGATGAATGTTTCGTCGGCCAGCCGATTTGTCTTGGACTCGACGTCTTTTGCCAGCCGGTCGATTTCTTTTCTCAGGCGCGCGATTTCGAGGTCTTTGTCAACCGCTTCCCCATACGCGATGCGCAAGTCAAATTGCGAGGTAGAGCGAACCGCAGCACTTGCGCCATCGAGACGGTCGGAAGAAATATTCAGCGCTGAAAGAGTCGCCAGCCGCAGAAGGGGTTCGACGTTTTGTTCCGCGAGCTTGCGTATAGCGGCATCGTTGCTGGAAAAATCCGCAGGGACTTTTCGCTTCTGATCGATTTTCATTTCCGCGCGGATGTTTCGCGCGGCGGTAATAATCTCCTGCAATGTCGCAATTTGTTTGTCCGCTGCCGGGTCAGTCCAATTTGCGCGCGGCTCGGGGAACTTGGCGAGCGCTATAGAGCGAGCGCCTTCAGGCTGCGGCAATCGGTGCCACAGTTCTTCGGTTAGGAAGGGCATTACCGGATGCAGCAGGCGAAGCGCAGCTTCCAGTGCCGCAAAAATATTCCGCCAGGCGGCGACTGACACTTCGCGGTCAGCGGACGATAATTGCGGCTTCACCCACTCGATGTACCAATCGCAGAAATCGCCCCAGAAGAAGTGGTAGATAGTCTGGCAAGCTTCGTGAAAACGAAAATCCTGCAATGCGGCGCTGACCTCCGCAGATACGGCGGAAAGGCGCGAGAAAATCCAGCGGTGGATAAGGCCGTCTTCGCCGGGGATCGCGTAGGGTGCTTGGGCGCGGATTTCGGGGGCGGCGAGTTCTTCGAGCGTGATGCCGGCCGAGGCTTCGGCTTTTTCGAGATTTAGGAACAGAAAGCGGGCGGCGTTCCAGATTTTGTTGGCGAAGGCGCGCGCGCCGAGGATGCGGTCTTCGCTGAGAATGATGTCGGTGCCAGGCGCGGCCATGCTGGCTAGCATGTAGCGCAGGGCGTCGGTGCCGAATTTTTCTGTGAGACCGAGCGGGTCAACTCCGGTGCCCTTGGTCTTGGACATCTTTGCGCCTTCGGCCGTGCGCACGAGCGAATGAAGGTAGAGACGGCGGAAGGGGATTCGCTCTTCGGGCCCTGCGCCCTGCATCAACTGCAGGCCCATCATGATCATCCGCGCGTCCCAGAAAAACAAAATATCGTAGCCGCTGATCAGCAGGCTGGTGGGGTAATACGTGCGCAAGTCTTCGGTGTCGTCGGGCCAGCCGAGGGTGGAAAAGGGCCATAGCGCGGAGCTGAACCAGGTGTCCAAGACGTCTTTGTCCTGAGTGAGCTTCGCGCCGCCGCACTTCGGGCATTTTGTGGGTGGGCTGGCAGCGCGGGCGTGGCCTTCGACGATCTCAACGCGCGAATCGAGCGCCGGGACCATTTCTTTGCAGTCGGCGCAATGCCATATCGGAATGCGATGCCCCCACCAAAGCTGGCGCGAGATGCACCAGTCGCGAATATTTTCGAACCATTGCAGCAAAATGGTGCGCTGATTGTCCGGCACAACTTCGATCAAGCCGTCCAGGACAACTTTTGCCGCGGGCCCGGCGAGCGGCTTCATTTTCATGAACCACTGCGTCGAAACGCGCGGTTCGACGATGGCTTTGCAGCGGTCGCAGGTGCCGACGGAATGAGTGTGCTCGGCGATTTTTTCAAGCAAGCCTAATTTTTCAAGGTCGGCAATGATTCGCGCGCGCGCGACAAAGCGTTCGAGGCCTGCATAGGGGCCGGCGGCTTCGTTCATGTGCGCGTCGTCGGTCATGACGTCGATTTGCGGAAGGTTGTGACGCTTGCCCGTTTCGAAGTCGTTCGGATCGTGCGCCGGAGTGATTTTCACCGCGCCGGTGCCGAATTCGCGGTCCACCGAAGTGTCCGCGATTATTGGAATTTCGCGGTTCGCGAGCGGCAGCAAAACTCTTTTACCGATCAGGCGCTGGTAGCGCTCGTCGTCCGGGTGCACGGCGACCGCGGTGTCGCCCAACATCGTTTCCGGGCGCGTGGTCGCAACGACAACGTGCTCTTTCGTGCCCGCGACCGGGTAGCGGATGTACCAAAGGCTGCCGACGCGCTCATTGTGAACGACCTCTAGATCGCTGATGGCCGTCAGGCAGCGCGGGCACCAGTTGACCATGTAACGTCCGCGATAGATTAGGCCTTCACGATAGAGGCGCAGAAAAGCTTCGAGCACGGCGCGGTAGAGCGCGGGCTCGAGAGTGAAGCGCTCGCGCGTCCAATCGCAGGAAGCGCCGAGGCGGATCATCTGTTCCTTGATTACGCCGCCGCTCTCCGCTTTCCATTTCCAGACTCGGCGCTCGAATTCTTCGCGGCCGAGATCCTGCCGCTTGATTCCTTCCTTGTCGAGCATGCGCTCGACGACGAATTGGGTGGCGATTCCGGCGTGGTCCATGCCCGGGAGCCAAAGCGTGCGTTCGCCGCGCATGCGATGCCAGCGGACGAGCATGTCGATCTGCGTGTGCTCGAGCATGTGGCCGATGTGAATCGAGCCGGTTACGTTGGGCGGCGGAAGCGCAATCGAAAACGTCCGTCCGCTGCCATCGCCGGAGTTTTCCGCGCGAAACAATTTCTCGTCAAACCAGGCTTTGGCCCAGCGTTCTTCGATTTCCCGCGGCTCGTACGCCTTTGGTATTTCTTTCGGCATCACTTCCCCGGAAACAAATTCGCATGCCCGATTCCAGGCCGCCACGTTCTCTCGTGTGTGGAGAACGACCATGGCCTGCCAAATCGCGCGCAACGAATCTTCAATATTAGGGGCGGATGCTTCGTGCGTCAAATGACACCGTAAATTCATCAGCGAGTCTTCGTCCAAAGGCGATGAGGGTGTTAAGATTTCCACCCCGAAAGAACGGGGCTAAATGGACAAGAAGAACTTCCTGTTCGTGTCTTTAACCGGTCTGATCAGCGACATCGCCTGGCAAATCTCGAAAGAGGGCCACGAAGTACGCTATTTCATTGCCGACAAAAAAGAACGCGATATCGCCGACGGCTTCGTGGCCAAGTCCAAGGACTGGGAAAAGGACAAAGACTGGGCGGACATCATCATTTTCGACGACACGCTGGGCCAGGGCGAAAAAGCGCAGGCGCTGCGCAAGGAGGGGAAACTTGTAATCGGCGGCACGGCCTACAGCGACAAGCTCGAAGACGACCGCTCCTTCGGCCAGGAAGAGCTAAAAAAAGCCGGAGTGAACATCATCCCGTACGGCGAATTCGAATCCTTCGATGACGCCATCGAGCACGTTACCCAGAATCCCAGCCGCTACGTTATCAAGCCCAGCGGCGAAGCGCAGAACGTCAAGCGCCGCCTGTTCGTCGGCGAAGAAGATGATGGCCAGGACGTGATCCGGATGTTGGAAGCTTACAAAAAAGCCTTCGCGGACGAAATTAAGGTCTTTCAGCTACAGCGCCGCATGATCGGCGTCGAAGTCGCCGTCGGCGCTTTTTTCAA
>PLZZ01000107.1 GCA_003153585.1 Acidobacteriota bacterium
TCTCCTCGCTGTCTTCGGCGGGACGGTAGAACGGAACGTCGATGCATTGTTGGTCGGTCACCGGGATATCAAACCGCGTCCGGAATTCGCGGAGCTCCTCTTCGTTGAGTTTCTTTTGCTGGTGGGTTACGTTTTTGCCTTCGCCGGCTTCGCCGAGACCGTAGCCTTTAATGGTGCGCGCCAGAATTACGGTGGGCGCGCCGCGGTTCTCGACGGCGGCTTTGTAAGCAGCGTAAACCTTCCGTGGGTCGTGGCCGCCGAGGCGCAAGCGCCGGAGCTGCTCGTCGGACAGAGGTTCCACCAATTTCAGCAACTGCGGGCTGGAACCGAAGAAATGTTCGCGGACGTAATCGCCGGAAGAGACGACCAGCTTTTGATATTCGCCGTCAACCATCTCTCCCATGCGTTTTACCAGCAGGCCTTCGGTGTCGCGCTCGAGAATGGAATCCCACTCGGTGCCCCAGAGAACCTTGATCACGTTCCATCCGGCGCCGCGGAACTCGGCCTCGAGCTCTTGAATGATTTGGCCGTTGCCGCGTACGGGACCGTCCAAACGCTGCAGGTTGCAGTTCACAACAAAGATAAGATTGTCGAGTTTTTCTCTGGCGGCCAAACCGATTCCGCCGAGAGATTCCGGTTCGTCGGTCTCGCCATCGCCGAGAAAGGCCCAGACTTTGGAGTCCGTTACGGGCTTGAGGCCGCGATCTTCGAGATATCTGTTGAATCGCGCCTGGTAGATGGCCATCAGGGGACTGAGTCCCATGGAAACCGTGGGGAATTCCCAGAATGCGGGCATGAGCCAGGGATGCGGATAAGAAGTAAGACCGCCGTCAGGCTTCAATTCACGCCGAAAATTTTCAAGCTGATCCGCGGAGAGACGCCCCTCCAGAAACGCGCGCGAATAAATTCCGGGCGATGCGTGGCCCTGGAAATAAATGATGTCGCCTTCGAACTCCGGCGTGTGCGCGCGGAAGAAATGGTTGAATCCAATTTCATACAAAGTTGCCGCGGACGCATAGGTGGAAATGTGCCCGCCAATGTTGTGCTCTTCGCGGTTCGCGCGCACAACCATGGCAATCGCGTTCCAGCGGACCAGGCTTTTGATCCGCCGTTCCAGTTGTTGATCGCCAGGGAAGTCGGGCTGCAAGCGGTGNNGCCCGCAGGCGCTCCAGAATGTACGAAGCAACCTCGGGGCCGCTTGATTGCAAGACCGAGTCCAGCGATTCGAGCCATTCCTGCAGCTCGGCATCATCCAACCCGTGAATCGGCGCGGTAAGTTCGTTGTCCATTGCTTCGATTGCCCTCGTAGCCTTTCATGTGCCGGCGCGCCGCAAGAAATCCGCCGGCGATGATTTTCGCGTTCCTAGAATACACCCATAACTGCCCCTGTGCGCATGCGGAGCAATCGAGTTTTCTTTCGGAGAAATCGTGGAGAGAGATTAGCGATGGCGGGAAAAATGGTCCACCAGCGGGAGTGTCAGGTGCTTCGCGCGAGCTTGGCTACGAATTCGCGGTCGGCCGGCAAGAAATTCAACTCGCGCAGGGTTTCCGGAGAGCGCCATTCCATGGTCTCGAAGGCTTGGTTGCGGATGTCGCCGGGTGCCACAGTTGCTTCGAAGAAAATCAGATCGATGGCTTCGCCCAGCTCGGAGTATTGATGGCGGGTACGAAAAACTTCCGGACCGATTCGCGCGACGACTCCGAGCTCTTCCTGTAACTCTCGCGCCAGGGCTTCCGGAGGGGTCTCGCCTGGTTCCAATTTGCCTCCCGGAAATTCCCACATCAACCCGAACGAATCGGTGCGGCGCCGCTGGCAGACCAGCAGCTTTCCGTCCGCTTCGATTAGCGCGGCCACCACTAGCATTAGTCGAGACCCCTCTTTGTTCCGTGAATCACGCGGAAAAGCTCCCACGCGCCTTGGATTAATGGTGGTCCGGGCGTATTCAGCAATTCGTCGCGGATCACGAAGACGCGCCGCTTCTTCACCGCCGGGACATTCTGCCACGCGGGATTTCGCAACGCAGTCGCGGGCTTCGCTCGATCTCCGGTGGCGGCCCAAGCAAGCACGATCACGTCCGGCTTTGCGCGCGCCACTTCTTCGTCTGTGACGCGCCGGCCTGCTGCGACAATCATCCGGCCACCTGCGATTTCGATTAGCTCTTTAACCCAAGGCGGGCAACTGATTCGCGGTTTCGGCCAGGCCTCGCAATAGACACGAGGCCCGTGATCCGTTCGTTTAGCGCGAGCAGCTTGGGCCACGGCAGCGAACGATTGCTTCATCTTGACGATCAACTTCTCCGCGTTGGCTGGGCGGTTCGCGATTCTGCCCAAAGTCCGAATGTCGCGCTCGATGTCTGCCAGCGACCGCGGGTTGATGGCAACGAAAGTCACTGGCTCCGCAAGAATTTTCGCTACGGTGTCAGGCGCGAAGGGAACGGAGCCGATCAGCATGGTGGGCTTGAGGCGCATCACGTCGCCGATGTTCATCTTCCAGCAATCGCCCACTTGCGGACGCCGGCCTACCTCCGCGACGTCTTTACACCATTTGCTCACGCCGACGAGCTCGCGCCCGGCGCCCAGCGCCAGCAGAATGGAGGTAACGTTCGGCGCGAGCGAAACGATCCGAACTTTCTCGCGCGAGCTTTTGGTGGGCATCGTCGCGAGGATTCTACTTGCTCTGTCACAAATCCACTAGAAGCTAAAGATGATGTTATTTTCCATACGACGATGCCTGCCTGTTCTATAATGGCGCGCTCTAATGTCCCTCGCTGCCGGAACAAAACTCGGTCCTTACGAAATTCAATCCCTGCTGGGCGCGGGAGGCATGGGCGAAGTTTACCGCGCCCGTGATACGCGCCTCCAGCGCGACGTCGCCATCAAAATCCTTCCGAATTCTCTGGCCAGCGACCGCGACCGCCTGCGGCGTTTCGAACAAGAAGCCAGAGCCGTGGCCGCGCTGAATCATCCGAACTTGCTGACTGTGTTTGATGTGGGCGCAACGCCTCTGACTGAGGAAGCGACCGGAGCCAGCGCAACAAGTGGCGCAGCAGTCGCCGCGGCTGCTTCTCCCTACATTGTTTCCGAATTACTGGAAGGCGCCACGCTGCGAGAGCGTCTCTCCGCAGGCCCCCTGCGCGAACGCAAAGCGCTCGATTACGCTGTCCAAATCGCGCGAGGCCTGGCCGCGGCGCACGAACGCGGCATCGTGCATCGCGATCTGAAGCCCGAGAATATTTTCGTCACCAACGACGGCCGCGTAAAAATTCTCGACTTCGGTCTGGCCAAACTTACCGAAGCTGCGCCCGCCGACTCTGACGCCACGCTGGCCTCCTTAGGTTCGGCCACACAAGCGGGTGTGGTGATGGGAACCATCGGTTACATGTCGCCCGAGCAGGTGCGCGGAAAACCCTTGGATGCGCGCAGCGATATTTTCAGCTTTGGCGCCGTGCTTTACGAAATGCTGGCAGGCCGCCGCGCGTTCCAAGGTGATACCGCCGCGGATTTAATGAGCGCGATCTTGAATCACGAGCCGCCCGAGCTCACCTCCACGAATCACGAAATTTCTCCCACGCTGGACCGCATCGTGCATCACTGCATGGAAAAGGACGCGCAGCAGCGGTTCCAATCCGCTGGCGACATCGCCTTTCAGATCGGTGAGTTGAGCGGGTTGCGCAGCTCGACGGGCACGCGCGCAATCACCGGATCCGGCGCAACGAAAAAGATTCAGCCGTGGATGCTCGCCGCAATTGGTGCCGTCGCGCTCGCTCTGCTCCTGGCAGGCACTTGGTTTCTCGCTCGGTCAACCGCGCATCACGATCCGCCAACGTACTCTCAGTTGACCTTCCAGCAGGGTTACGTTAACTCCGGCCGTTTTTTGCCCAACGGGGAAGGCTTCATCTGCGCGTCGCGCTGGGGCTCGGACTCGGCTTTCGGGCTTTACACCGGCCAAACCGACGGTCAGGGATTGCGTTCCCTGGGAGTAGTGGCCGATTCCCTCGCCTCCGTCTCTTCCACCGGAGAGCTGCTTGTGATTCAAAACTTTCAATCCATTGGGCCCGGATATGTTCGCACCGGGACGCTGGCGCGCTTGGCTCTCGGCGGGGGAGCGCCACGCCCTGTGCTGGATTCCGTCCAATATGCCGACTGGGCGCCGGATGGCAAGGATTTTGCCGTGGTGCGCTTTGTCCCAGAACACCACGTGTATCGCCTGGAATATCCCGTGGGCCATGTTCTCTACGAGACCGCGGGCTGGATAAGTCATCCGCGGTTCTCGCGCGACGGTAAGCGCATCGCCTTCCTCGATCACTCCATTTTTGGCGACGATAAGGGCGCGGTCGCGGTCGTGGATTTGCAAGGCAATCGAAAACAACTCAGCGGAACGTATGGCTCTGTTCAAGGTCTCGCATGGTCTCCCAACGGAACCGAAGTTTGGTTTAGCGCGGTCAAGGATGGCGTGTATCGCTCGCTTTTCGCCACCAGTCTCGGTGGTCGCGAACGCTCTCTACTCTCCGCTCCCGGCACCATCGACATTCAAGATGCGCTACCCGACGGCCGCGTCCTTTTGGACCAGATAAGCGAGCGTCTCACCCTGATGGTTCTCACTCCCGACTTTCCACAAGGCCGCGATTTCACCTGGATGGACTGGGCCTATGGCATGCGTTTTTCGGCCGACGGAAAACAAATTCTTTTCGGCGACCAGCACAGCGGCGCGGAGTACGGCGCGTTCCTCCGCAACCTGGATGGTTCTCCTGCGGTGCGGCTCGGCGACGGCGACCCCCTGGATCTTTCTGCCGATGGCAAATGGGCCATTAGCCGTACGGTGGCTTCTCCTAATCAGCTTATGCTCTTGCCCACCGGAACTGGTGAACCGCGTCAGCTCACCCACTCACAGACGACTCACCTCGGAGCGCGTTGGTCAAGCGATGGAAGGATTGTTAGCGTTGGCAGTGAACCCGGCCACCGGGAGCGTACTTATTTGGTTGACCTCGATGGCAACGAGACGCCAATCACTCCGGAGGGAGTCAGAGCTATAGCTGTGACCACGGACGGAAAACACCTTCTGACCATCAACGACTCCTCCCAATTTCAATTATTCCCGGTTGACGGTGGCCAGCCGCAGGCCTTCCCTCAACTTAATAAGGATGACCGTCCGTTTGACTTCACTTCTGACGATGCCGCCGTCCTCGTCAGGCGCGCGGGTCCCGATGGCTCGCTCGACATTTGGCGCGTCGAACGCGTTGGCGGCAAACGCACCCTCCTCCGCTCCATCCCACTCCCCGGAGTTCGTGCCGTCACAACTGGACTAAACGCCATCTCCTCACGCGACGGAAAAAACTTCGCCTACCAATACCACCCCGCCATCTCCACCGAGTATTTGGTCCAAGGTATCCGCTGATCATCTGCGATTCACTACTCTGCGGCTACCCGTGAAATTTGCGTGTTGAGTAACATGCTACGCGATTGCCAGCATGCCAGCGCTGTCGTACAATGCACGGCCTGTGCCTGATACTTCTTCTTACGTAGGCCGCACCATCTCCCACTATAGCGTCCTCGAAAAACTTGGGGGCGGAGGAATGGGTGTGGTCTACAAAGCTAAAGACTCGCGGCTTGGCCGCAACGTCGCGCTGAAATTCCTTCCCGACGATATCTCCCATGATTCTCAGGCGATCGAGCGATTCCGCCGCGAAGCGCGCGCTGCATCCGCGCTCAATCACGCCAACATTTGCACCATTCACGATATTGGAGAATTCGAAGAACGGCCGTTTATCGCTATGGAGCTGCTCGAGGGCCAGACGCTGAAGCACCGTATTGCAGGGAAGCCCATCGAAATATCGGAGCTTTTGGAGATGGGCATTCAGATAGCAAACGGGCTTGACGCGGCGCACTCCAAGGGAATCGTGCACCGCGACATGAAGCCTGCAAATATCTTTCTAGTGGAGCGCGGGCAGGCAAAGATTTTGGATTTTGGTTTGGCAAAGCTCACCTCTGTGCACCAGCACGCCGCCGAATCGGTGGGTGCTACATCCATGCGCACCCAAACGCATGTGCTGGATAAAGAGCAACTGACCAGCCCGGGNNGATTTATTTTCGCTCGGTGTCGTGCTCTACGAAATGGCTACCGGGTCGGTTCCGTTCTCCGGCGGAACGTCGGCGGTTATTTTCGACGGCATTCTGCACTCCGCGCCGGTGTCGGCGAAGGAGCTAAATCCGCGCTTGCCCGCAGCGATGGAAAACGTTTTCGGCAAGGCACTAGAGAAAGATACCGACTTGCGTTATCAGACCGCCGGAGAACTTCGCGCCGACCTGAAGCGCATCAAGCGAGACCTTGATTCGAGCCGCCGACCCGCCACGGAAAAAAGCTCATCGCCTTCCGTGCCGGCCGCGGCCGCAGCCAAGCAAAAATCCGTCGCGGTGCTCTACTTCGAAAACCAGAGCGGCGCGAAAGAGG
>PLZZ01000225.1:0-10327 GCA_003153585.1 Acidobacteriota bacterium
AAAGAAAGAGCAAAGAAAGACGGCAAAGAAAGGCGCGGGACTGAAGCCCGGCGCTACGTAACTGCAAGAGGCAGAAGGGACCTGTTCTGATGGACAGGTCTTGCCGGATTGGGCGCAGGGGGCGGGAAGCGCGTGGCTGCGCGCGTTGGAACAGCGTAGGCTCGTAACGAAGGGCGATTGGAGCGAGCATGCAGATAAACAAAGCGGCGCGCGAATCAGAAATGCTGGGGACGCTGGCGCTGGCTGCGCCAAAGACGGCGGACTTCCAATTCGTGAAATTCCGGGTGGAAGGCGAGATTGTGCGGCTGACGCTGGACCGTCCCGAACATAATTTGCTGAACGAGCGGGTGCTGATGGAGCTGGTGGCCGGAATCAATTCGGTGAGCGAGACGAGCGCGGTAAAACTTATCGTCCTGGATTCGGCGGCGAAAGCTTTCTGCGGCGGAATCGAGTTGGGCGAATATACGGCGCGGCGCGTGTTTCAGTTGCTGGACGCGTTTCACAACGCGTTTTCCGCGATGGTGGAAACGGCCAAGCCGATTCTGGTGGTGATTAACGGGCCGGCATTCGGCGGTGGCGCGGAACTTGCTGCGCTGGGTGATTTGGTGATTGCGACGCCCAACGCGCGTTTTGCCCAGCCGGAAATCAAGCTGGGAGCGTTTCCTCCGCTGGCGGCGGCAGTGCTGCCTTATATTCTCGGGCCGAAAATGGCGCTGGAGCTGGTGCTGACGGCGGAAACGATGTCCGCGGAACGCGCGCGCGAGTTGGGCCTGGTGAACTGGCTGGTGCCGGAAAAAGATTTGCAGAAAAAAGTGGAGGAAGTTTGCGCGAAAGTGACGGCGCAATCCGGCCCGGTGCTGACGATGGCGAAGAAAGCCATTCTGGGCAGCTTGGGTTTGCCGCTGCGCGAAGGCGTGCGCAACTCCATGAAAGTTTTCCTCAACGAGCTGGCCGACCTGGAAGATTCGCAAGAAGGATTGCGAGCGACAGTCGAAAAGCGCGCCCCGAAATGGAAGAACCGCTAGAAGCCGGGCAATTCCCATTCGATTGACAGTGAAAGGCGGGGCGCATAAACTCGCCGATGACAACTTAGCTGGCTCGGGGGACAAACTTTTCGAGGAGTCCGTGGGACGATTCGAAAAGTGAGGGGAAGGCCGTGAAAATCGGCCACGGTCCCGCCACTGTAATCGGCTGCGCTTGGCGCGAGCCGAAAGTCAGGAAACCTACCCGAGCTGGTCGAAGCTGACACTCTTCGCGAGAGAGAGTGTGGCGATGAGCCTCGATCTATTCGCGAGGCTTTTTTATTGNNGCGGGCGCGCCGGTGCAATCGGCTAACTTCAAGCGCGCGGTGAAAATTGTGACGGACGAAACGGGGCGGCGCGTGGCGATTCCGTTTTCGGTGCGACACGTCGTGACGCTCGCGCCGAATCTGACGGAAACAATTTACGCGCTCGGTTTGGAAGACAGGCTCGCGGGGGATACAAGCTTTTGCAATACGCCGCCGGCGGCGAAATTGAAGCCGCACGTAGGCTCGCCGCAGACGCCGAGCCTGGAAGCGATTGTCGCGCTGCATCCGGATTTAGTTCTGGCGACGACTTCGATCAACCGGGCGGAAACGGTGGACGCGCTGGCGCGGTTGGGCATAGCGGTGTACACCAGCGATCCGCACACGGTGCGCGGGATGCTGGATTCCATCGCAGGNNATCGCGGAATTGCCGCTGGTTCACGTGCTGTTCGTGGTGTGGGAGGACCCGCTGATCACGATTGGGCAGAATACTTTTATAGCGGATGCGCTGCGATGGGCGGGCGCGGAATCCGCGATTGTGGCGCAACAGAATTGGCCGCAAGTGAGCATCGAAGAAGTTGTGCGGCTGCAGCCGGAGTACATCGTGTTGACAAGCGACCACTCGGAATCGGATGCGGCGAGCGAATTGAGCGGTCTGCGGGCGCGGCCTGCGTGGAAGGCGCTGAAGGCCGTCGAGATGGGGCACGTGGTGGTGGCCAGCGATGAAATCGATCGGCCGTCGCCGGGATTGATCGGCGCGATTGAACAGCTCGCACGGGAATTGCATCCGGAAGCGTTTGCGTTGAATGCGGGCGGAAGAAACTTAGTGGGCGGAGCTCGCGTGCAGTTGGAGATGGTCGCGAGCGCGTGCACGAAGAAGGAGTGCGTATCGTGCGCCCTCTGACGCCGCGACGGATTCTTTGGACCTGCGCCGGACTTTTCGGAGTGCTGTTTGTGGTGGTGGTGATTTCGCTGCGCATGGGTGCGTATCCGATTTCGGTGCGCGATATTGTGGATACGCTGTACAAAGCGGCAGCGGGACGCCGCGAGGAAGTGCCGGTTGAATTTTGGCAGGTGGTTTTCGGGTTGCGACTGCCGCGAATCGCGCTGGGAATTTTGGTGGGAGCATCGCTTTCGACGGCGGGGGCTGGTTTTCAAGCGCTGCTGCGAAATCCGCTGGCCGACCCGTACGTGCTGGGAGTTTCAAGCGGCGCGGCGCTGGGAGCGATCATAAGCCTGATCGTCGCGCCTCACGTCGTGGGAGCGATTCAAATTGCCGCGTTTATAGGAGCGGCGTCCACGATCACGGGGGTTTATTTTCTGGGAAGGCGTGGCGGGCAGCTTGACAGCCCAACGCTTTTGCTTGCGGGCATCGTAGCGGCTTCCTTTCTTTCGGCGATCATTATGTTTTTGCTGACGATGGTTACCGGTTCGGAGCTGCGCAGCATTGCTTTTTGGCTGATGGGCGATCTGACGGCGCCGCCGCCGGTAACAAATGTTCTGGGATGGCTTGGATTTCTGTTCTTTGTGTTCATCGTGGCGGCGGGCGCGATGTATACGACTTCGTCGGATTTGAATTTGATTCTCACGGGCGAACAAGAAGCGAGACATTTGGGCGTGAACATAAACCGCGTGAAATTTGTGGTTTATATCGCGGCTTCGGTGCTGACGGGGCTGGCGGTTTCGGTGAGCGGCGCGATCGGGTACGTCGGGCTGCTGATCCCGCATGTGATGCGCATGTTTTTCGGCACCGACTACCGCATGCTGATTCCAACGGCGGCTATTGGCGGAGCCATTGCGATCGTGCTGGCTGATACTTTGGCGCGAACGGTGGTAGCTCCAACGGAATTGCCGGTAGGCGCGATGACGGCGCTGGCCGGTGCGCCNNAGCCCGAGCCTGCGGCTGAAAGTGGAACAGGCGAGCTACGCGTATGCGGCGACGGACCGATCGGCGCCGAAATTTACGCTGGGGCCGGTGAGTTTCATCGCGCAGCAACGCGAGCTGGTGGCGATTCTGGGGCCGAATGCAAGCGGGAAATCCACGATGCTGAAATTGCTCGCGGGACTTCTGAAGCCGCTTTCTGGACGAATTGAAGTGGACGGCATGGAAATCAGCGAGCTTGATTTGCTCGTGCGCGCGCAGAAAATCGCGCTGGTGGCGCAAGAAAGCGAACTCTTGTTTCCGCTGCGCGTGTGGGAATACGTTTTGCAGGGGCGCTATCCGTACGGGCGACGGCTGCGGTTCGAATCGGACGAGGACTGCCTGCTCGCCGGCAATGCGTTGGCGCAAGTGGGCGCCGACGCGCTGCGAGACCGCTGGATGGATCATCTTTCCGGCGGCGAGAAGCAGCGCGTGATTCTGGCGCGCGCTCTAGTGCAGCAACCGTCCCTGCTGCTGCTCGACGAGCCCACGCAGCATCTGGATATCGGCGGCAAAGTGGAATTGCTGCGGAGACTGCGGCGGCTGGCGGACGAGAGCCGCTACAGCGTGATCGTGGTGACGCACGAATTGAATCTGGCGGCTGAATTTTCCGATCGCATTGTGCTGTTGCATAAAGGGAAGTGCCCGCGCATCGGAACGCCGGCGGAAGTTTATCAGCGGGAATTGCTCCAGGAAGTTTTCGACGCGCCGCTGGAAGTGGAAATGGGGTACAGCGGGCGTCCCCGCGTGATTTTGCGAGGCAGTCACTAGCCGGAAGAAAGTTTTTGCACGATCGCGGAAGAGGCAACCAAATTCCGCAAGCGGCGACATGCAGAAGATGCAGCGCCGTCCACAAAACCGAGACTCCGCGCACGGGAAGACGGTGAAAATCCGTCGCCGCCGCGCGACTGTAAAGCGGAGAATTTTCGGCGCGTGCCACTGTCGTTGCTTTGAATTGCCGCGAGTCGCAATTCGAGGCTGCGATGGGAAGGCCGCGCTAGACAAAACCGCCGAGCCAGGAAACCGAGCGGAATCTCAATCTTGGTAAGTATGCGATGCGCAGAACTTGCGAATCCTTTGATTCGGTCAGGGATCGCAGGAAGAACGGCGCGACACATAGTTGCCGGGACAACCTTCAACTCCCGCGCGAGAGGGAGAGGAGGATAAAGATGAGACCACGCTCCGCCGTTTTGTATTTCGCTTCCTTATTTTTGCTTTTGGATTGCACCGCCCACGCACAAACTCCTGTTACCTCCACCGGCGGTTCCGCGACAGCGAAAGCTTCCGCGCACGATCAGCAGGATGCCACAATTTCCGGCACGGTTTTCGATCCCGCCGGGCAAGTCGTGCCGGGAGCCCGCGTCACTCTTCTCTACGCGATGGCCGAACTGGAAACGCGAGAAACGAACGCGCAAGGCCAATACAGCTTCGCGCGTTTGCGCGGGGGAAAATACCAAATCCTGGCCACGATTTCGGGCTTCGATCAATTGCCGGTGGATATTGACTTGCCGGCCGGTGAACAACGCGTCAGCGATCTCCATTTGCAGTTGAGCGCCTTGCGCGACAAGGTGGTCGTTTCGGCAGCGCCAGGCGGTGCGCTAACTTCGCAAATTGCGTCCTCGGTAAGCCTTGTCTCCGCGGACGAAATTGACAATCGCGGCGCGCAAGTCGCTACGGACGTGCTACGCGGATTGCCGGGAACGGAAATCAATCAGTCCGGAGGCCGCGGATCGGTTACCAGCGCCTTCATTCGCGGCGGAGATTCGGACTACAACCTGGTGATGATCGATGGAATTGAAATGAACGATTTCGGCGGCGGCTTTGATCTATCGCCGCTGCCGGCGGAAGGAGTGGAGCAAGTCGAAGTGATCCGCGGACCGGAGAGCGCACTTTACGGNNCATTTTACGTTGGTGGGAGAGGGCGGCAGTCTGTATACGTGGCGACTGGGCACCACCGGAGCGGGACTGAACAAAGGATTTAGTTGGGCATACAGCCTGTCGCGGCTGGAAACCAACGGCGAAGTCCCGAATGATGCCTACCGCGGTCAGACCTCGACGGTGAGCCTGGGATACTCGCGCTCGCCGCGCCGCAAATTCAATGTAAACTTTTTCGGTTACGCTGGCCTACTCGGACTTCCGGGTCCCTATGGTTCGAACCCGGACGGTCTATTTCCGGGCCTTGATCCCTCCACGCACCAGAACCAGAATCTTTTTGGCTACCAGGCGCAGGAAACTGAGCAGTTTTCGTCTCGGTTCCAACAGGTAACGACTGTGAGCGTGTCGACGGACCGGATCACATTCATCTCGCCGATAGAAGGCAATTCGTTCACCAACAATCTGCGCGTGGTGGCCAATACCAGGAGCGAGATCGCGATTTCTTCCAAGGACACGCTGGTAGCGGGATTCGAATACGACCGAGATCAGTTCAAGAACACCTTCGTGGAAGGCTCCAGCGACTCGCCCTTTGTGCTGGGGCGCAATAGCTATGCGTTCTTCGCGGAAAACCGCTGGACTCCCGCCGATCGCTGGTTCATCAACGTGGGAGTGCGCGTGGACGGCCTGCAAACCGATTCCGTTCCGGTAAACAACGACACAGGCCAACCGGGGATTCCCGCCAATACCCTCGCCAAGGTCACACCGCGGATTTCCGCCGCGTATATGGCGCGGCAGGGAGATGGTGACGACTTTTTCGGCGCAACGCGCCTGCACGCCAGTTTTGGAACCGGCTTCCGCGCTCCGGACGGATTCGAACTTGCGTTTACGAATAATCCGGCGCTGAAGCCCGAGGAAAGCATCAGCTACGATGCCGGCGTTGAGCAGCGGATGGCGCACGACCGCGCGATTCTGGACGTCACGTACTTCTATAACAAATTCAAGGATCAAATCGTGACCACCGGCGATTTGCCCACCAATTTCGATTCGGAGAACATCGGAAAGTCGCGAGCCTGGGGCCTGGAAACGAGCGTTCGTATCCATCCCTTTCGCTCGTTCGAATTTTCAGGTACGTACACGTGGATGAATACAGCGATCCTGGCGCTGGACGGCTTTCCGGAACCCATCGATCCCTTCTCCGTGGGAGAACCACTGCTTCGCCGCCCGCGCAACGCCGCTGGATTCAACGCGACTTGGACGAAGAAGCGGTTGATGCTCAACATGAACGGGACCATTCGCGGCGCGGTGCTGGACGTCGAGCCGAACGATGGGACTTTTGCTTGCGAGTTGATAAACCCCATAACCAACTTGCCTTTTCAGTGCCTGTTCCGAAATCACGGATACGAGCTGATGAACGCGGGTTTCGCCTACCACCTGCCCAAGGGCGTCGAAATCTACGGGCGGCTCAATAACTTCCTGAACCAGAGATATGAGGAGGCTTTTGGCTTTCCGTCCCTGCGACTGAATTTCATGGCCGGATTCAAGATGGACCTCCCTTCGGGCGGCCGACGCTCGGAATAAATAGCGAATTGCGGAGATTCGACTGGCCGTTCACGTCCCGAGCGGCCATGCGTCCGGCATGAACCGGGATCGTCCCCGGAACGGCCATAACGATTGTGACGGATGCTATAATCCTGGGTTCGCGGCGCGCCCGGTGTCGCGCTATGCGCCGCACAACATGACCCGAAACACTCAGGAAGCAAATCGCGTGACACCCGAAATTATGGCCAAGTACGAACCGGTGATTGGGCTGGAGGTGCACGCGCAGCTCAAAACGCTGACGAAGGCGTTCTGCGCTTGTTCGAGCCGCTTCGGCGACCCGCCNNAAAGCGCGGGATCTCGCGGTGCGAGCGTCGCTTGCGCTGCACTGCAAAATTCACGAGCGCTCGGTGTTCGCGCGCAAAAATTATTTTTATCCGGACTTGCCGAAAGGCTACCAGATTTCGATGTACGAATTGCCGCTGGCGACTGAAGGTTCGCTGGAAGTCGAGGTCGAGGGCGCGACAAAGCGGATCGGAATCACGCGCTTGCATATGGAAGAAGACGCGGCCAAAAATCTGCACGAGGGATTTTCGGATTCCGACCGCTGGAGTTACATCGATTACAACCGCTGCGGCGTGCCGCTGGTGGAAATTGTTTCGGAGCCTGATATTCGCACGCCGGCCGAAGCGTATTCATATTTGACGACTCTGAAGCAAGTGCTGGAGTACACGGACGTGAGCGATTGCAACATGGAAGCAGGCTCGCTGCGCTGCGACGCAAACGTCAGCGTGCGCCTGCGCGGCGCTCCCAAATTCGGCACGAAAGTGGAAGCGAAAAACCTGAATTCGTTTCGATATCTGCAGCACGCGCTGGAATATGAAATCGAGCGGCAAATCGGCGTGCTGGAATCGGGCGGCAAAATCGTGCAAGAGACGCGGCTGTGGAACGTGGCCGCCGGACGCACCGAAGCAATGCGCTCGAAGGAATTCGCGCACGACTATCGTTATTTTCCGGACCCCGATCTGTTGCCTCTTTCGGTTTCAGAAAAGCTGATTGGAGAAGTGCGCGCGGAGATGGCCGAGCTTCCGGATGCAAAGCGCGCACGTTTTTTAAGGGAGTTTGGAATTACGCCTTACGATGCGGGAGTTTTGACCGCGACGCGCGCGCTGGCGGATTATTTTGAAGCGGCGGTGAAGGCAGGCGCTCCAGGGAAGTCCGCAGCGAATTGGATTTCGACCGAACTGCTGCGCCGGCTGAACGAAGCCGGGAAGGACATCGAGGGTTGTCCCGTGCCGCCATCGGCGCTGGCGGAACTGTTGGCGAAGATAGAAAGCGGTGAAATCACCGCCGCCACCGGCAAGAAAGTATTTGCTACGATGTTTGATACGGGCAAACGCGCGGCTGCTATCATTTCCACTGAAGGAATGATGCAGATCACCGACGCCGGCGCGATCGAAAAAATCGCGCGGACAGTGGTGGCCAAGAACGCGGAAAATGCGGCCAAGTATCGCGCAGGGAACGAAGGCGTGTTCAAGTTTTTCGTGGGCCAGGTGATGCGTGAAACGCGCGGGCAAGCCAGCCCGCAGGTCGTGAACGATATTCTGAAGCGGGTGCTGGCGGAAGCTTAGCGCGAGCGAAGAAGGGAATAAACTGCATGTTGAAAGAAGGCGACAAGGCTCCAGGCTTTAGCGTAAAGGCCGATGACGGCGAAATCATCTCGCTCTCGGATTATCGCGGGCGGAACTTGGTTCTCTATTTCTATCCCAAAGCCAACACTCCCGGTTGAATCAACGAAGCGTCCGAGTTTCGCGACGCCATCAAGAACTTTGAAAAGCTGGACACCGCCATCGTGGGATGCAGCGCGGACACGCCGGAAGATCAGACCAAATTCAAGATCAAGCACAAACTGAATTTTCCGCTGCTGGCGGATACGAAATTTGAAGTCATCGAAGCTTATGGCGCGCGGCGGATGAAAAGTTTTCTGGGGAAATCGTTCCTGGGAATCGTGCGCATGACGTATTGGATCGGCACGGACGGAAAAATTCGCAAAATTTGGGATAAAGTCACGCCGAAAGGCCACCCGGCCGAAGTGATTGCCGCGATTGAGGCGGGAACGGACTGAGCGAGATCAGCGGAACGGCGCTAGATTGTTACGTTGAAAGAGTCGCCATCCTGTTCGACCAGCGCGTTATCGATCAGGCGCGTTTTACCCAGCTTTGCAGCAAGCAATATTAAGCAACTTCCCCGAAGGCTCACGACGGGTTCGAGCGTTTCCGCGTCCACGATTTCGGCGTAATCGAGAGCAATAGCAGGCTCGGCGTCGAGCACCCGCCGCAACACGGCAAGCAATCGCACGACATCGCGTTGGCCTGCGGCAATTTCCTGGCGCACGGCGTCGAGGGAACGATGGAGCGCGGTGGCGGCGCGACGGTCGTCAGGCTGCAGATAAACATTGCGCGAAGAGAGAGCCAGGCCGTCGGGCTCGCGAAGAATCGGGCGGACGGCGATCTGGGTGTCCAGATTGAGGTCGAGCGCCATCTGTCGAATGACGCGGGCTTGCTGCGCGTCCTTGCGGCCGAAGTAGGCGAAGCCGGGCTGAACGATTTCGAAAAGCTTCAACACGACGGTGGTGACGCCGTGAAAATGGCCGGGACGCGAGCGGCCCTCGAGCTTGTCGCTGAGTCCTGCCACAGCGACAACGGTGCGAAAACCGGGCGGGTACATTTCCTCGGGTGTGGGCGCGAACAAATAATCGACTCCGAGATTTTCGAGCGCCGCGCGGTCGGCTTCGAACGAGCGCGGATATTTCTGGAAATCCTCGGAAGGGCCGAATTGTTTGGGATTGACGAAGATCGAAACTACAACAGGAGAGCAATCGGTTTGCGCCGCGCGGATTAGCGAAAAATGGCCCGGGTGCAAAGCGCCCATGGTGGGAACGAAGCCGATGACGCGATTCTTTGCGCGCGCCTCTCGAGAGATTTGCTTCATCCACGATATGGTGCGAATTATTTCCATGGCATGGGGAAGAAGAGAAAACCTCTCAGGAGATTACCGCGCAGGGAATGCGCCGTCGAGTGCGCGGCGTCATGCCTTGGCCTGCGCTGCGGCGCGCTCGCGATAAAACAAGATCAAGTCGGTAGAGACGGGCTTGGCATCGAGCTGGCGCAGCATAGCGGCAACTTGACCGCGGTGATAGGTGCCATGGTTGACGAGGTGTTGCAACATTTGCCAGAGCGGAGCCGCCTGCGGCATGCCCGCTGTTGTTTTGTGGGAAATGATGCGTTCTATATCTTCCGGCTTGAGCGAGGCGATATATTCAATAAGGTTGCGTTCGATTTCAGTCCAACGGCGGCGGACTGATTCGAGCGTGGGGAAATCGGTTGCAGGCGGGAACTTATCGGGCGAACGGCCTTGCCAGCGTTCGAGCCATAGCCACTCGACGAGCATAATGTGGGCGAGAGTATCGCGGACGGAGCGGAAGCTCGAGCGCAGGTCGCGCGTGAATTGCTCTTCGCTGAGCAGCGCGCAAGCATCCAGCGTGCGGCGATTGGCCCAGGAGTTGTAGTCGTACAGGCGGCGGAAATCTTCGACGTTCATACGAATCATCTCCGTTCAAGTGTGGCACGCATGCTTGCAGCGAACTATCTCGTTTAGGTGCGCTGCCGTGCAAGCAATTGATCGCGCAATTCAGCCGAGGAGTGGAAGGA
>PLZZ01000225.1:10401-10572 GCA_003153585.1 Acidobacteriota bacterium
CGGATTCCAGAACCACCGAGAACGCCCCAGCGGCTTCCACTGCTTTTGCATCGCGCTCAAGCTGCTTCGCGGCGTCGACCGTTTTACCCTGGACGTGAAATCCGCCTAAGGCATTAATCGATTGCGGGGTGAGGCCGACGTGGCCCATTACGGGGATCTCCGCTTCGACCA
>PLZZ01000172.1:0-445 GCA_003153585.1 Acidobacteriota bacterium
GAGGGCGGTTCTCCCGCGCCCAGAAGCGCATGGATGGTCCAGTATTCCCTGGGTACGAACGCGCGAATTTCTTGTTCGCGCTCGACGATCAGCCGCAGTGCGACCGTTTGCACGCGGCCGGCCGAAAGACCGCGGCGGACCTTGTTCCACAAGAGCGGCGAGACTTTGTAACCCACAATGCGATCGAGAACCCGCCGGGCTTGCTGCGCATCCACCAAATTCGCATTCACTTTNNATCTTTCGGAGCATCGCCGTTCTTCGGGACATCGGTTTCTTCCCGAAGATTGGAATATTCGCGGGGATTGCTCAGAATTTCTTCCAGGTGCGCGCAGATGGCTTCACCTTCGCGGTCCGGGTCGCCCGCCAGATAAATTGCATCGGCTCCCTGCGCTGCTTTCCGGAGGTCGTTGATGACCTTAATTTTCCCGGGAATTACCTGGTAGGT
>PLZZ01000172.1:496-5298 GCA_003153585.1 Acidobacteriota bacterium
GGCGATTCGACGATTACCAGTGATCGACCCATTCTCTTTTGGTGTTCCTTGTGAACAGTTCTGAAATGCCGGCGCCCGGAGGCACTGGGGCACCCCTCACATCCTAGCTGCTATCCCCTTAGAGATTACAACAGGACTTTGAGGAATTGCTTACCAGGTAACTGACGTACCACGCCTTTGAGCTCCAGGTCAAATAGGGCGGCGAGGACCTCCGAGGAAGTGAGGCCGGAAAGTTCGACTAAATCGTCTATATGGCGAGATTCATCCTCAGTCAAAAGGTCGTAGAGCGTTCGCTCGGGCGGGGCCAGACTTTGCTGCACGAGCGCGGCCCGCTCTTCCGAGTTCGCCGACTCGACGGGCAGAAGCTCGGCCCGGATAGGCGTGGGCAACTCCTCAATCACATCCTCCCAAGACGTAACCAGCTTGGCGCCCTGCTTTATAAGCTGATTCGGCCCATAGCTGGAGGGTTGTGTGGCATTGCCGGGTACGCCGTAAACCTCGCGGCCAAACTCCATGGCCAGACGAGCCGTGATAAGCGAGCCAGAATACTGCGCGCCCTCGACCACCACGACTCCGATCCCCATACCGGCAATTATCCGGTTGCGTATGGGAAAGTTCTGAGGCGCGGGAAACGTGCCCATAGGAAATTCCGTAATGATCGCTCCCCGTTGAGTCATTTCCTCGAAAATCTTCTTATTCTCCTTGGGATAGACAACATCAATCCCGCAGCCGAGTACTCCCACGCTGGCACCGGTGTCAGAACTCAGAGCACCCCTATGCGCGCTCGAATCGATTCCGCGAGCCAGGCCGCTGGAAATTACCAGACCGCAGTTGGCCAAGTCCTTTGCCAGCCTCTGCGCCATTTGATTCCCGTAAGGGGTCGGACGACGCGAGCCAACTATCGAAATTGAGTGACGATTCAGAAGTTCAATGTTTCCGCGAACATACAGAAGGGGAGGAGGGTCATAAATCTCACGGAGGCGCTGGGGGTACTGGGGCTCGTCCCAGGTGAGCAGGCGGCAACCGGCGGCTTGCACCTGCGCCAGTTCCTTTGCCGCGACGCTGAGAGACTGGCGAGTATGGATTGCCTGCGCAACCGCTTTCGGCAGACGATGGGCCTCCAAAGCGGTAACCGACGCTTTGAAAACAGCTTCAGGGCTGCCCATCTCGCGAAGCAATTTCCCAGCCGCGCGCGCGCCAAGCCCCGGCGTCAGCGCAAGCGCCAGCCATCCCAAGTATTGGTCGGATTGCATCGAGAGGGAAAACCTAACCAGCGGCTGAGGGTACGCAGGCCGCGGCTTGATTGTCCAGCCGGGTTAATACTGACTCCTTCCATTCGATGAGTCGGTAGTTTTGCGGTTGCGATAGAATACTGCCGCCCACAGCGGAGGGAAAGCCATGAGATCGCCCGGCATGAAAGAAGTGCGTTTAACGAATACGCGCGGAGGTCTTGCGCCAAGGCCGGGTGTAGCTTGCACCTGTGCTTTGTTGTTCGCGGCAATGGCAATCGCAGGATTTTCGGCGAGCCGCGCGATGGCGCAGCAAACGCCTGCTGCAACCGGCCTTGAAGGATCGTGGGAAGGAACTTTGGGCGGCCAGCTCCGTCTCGTGGTGACCATTTCGAAAACAAGCAGCGGAGATCTGGCCGGACAACTGAACAGCGTGGATCAAGGCGCAACGTTGCCGATCGAGAAAGCCACGCTGTTTGAGGGTGAAGTGCGGTTTGAAGTGAGTCGAGTCGGCGGCTTGTATGAGGGAAAGATGAATGAGACCGGATCAGAAATCACTGGGACTTGGACGCAAACTGGAGTTCCGGCACAGCCTCTTTCCTTCAAACGCAGCGAAGCATCCAAAACGCCGGAAGGCAATTCGGCGAAGACCGCGGAACACACGCCGAGGCCGCTGAACGTCCCGCTGGACGTGGTGATTCCGATCGCGCCCACGGCATTTAAAGGTGATGGGAAATGGCATCTTGCGTATGAGCTACACGTTTCGAACTATGGCCATGCGGATTGCCTACTTACACAAGTGGACGTGGTAGCGGGTGATTCCGCAAGCGATAGAAAGACGCTGGCGAGTTTTGCAGGCGCGGAGCTGGATGGAAAGGTGGTTCATCCGGGAAACGTGCCGAAGGAATCTGCGAGGATTGCGCCGGGGGAATTCGCGGTCATCTACATGTGGGCAGACTTTGAGAATCTGGATGCCGTCCCGGCTTCCATCAGGCAGCGAATCACAGTGAAGATCGGCGATTATCCGGAAGGACTAACGATCGACACCCCGGCAACGCAAGTGGATCGAAATCCGGTGGCGGTGATCGCCGCGCCACTGACCGGCGATGATTGGCAGGCAGGCAACGGTCCTTCGAACACGTCCGCACACCGGCGGGCGTTAATTCCAATCGACGGGCGCGCTTATATCTCGCAACGTTTTGCGATTGACTGGGTGGAACTCTATCCCGACGGGAAGACTTACAAGGGCGATCCGGCGGACAACAAAAATTATCGCGCGTATGGACACGAAATCCTTGCGGTAGCGGACGGAACCGTCACAGAGACAAAGGACGGCATTCCGCAAAACACGCCGGGAGCAGCATCGCTCGCAATCCCGATTACGCTGGAGACGGTCGGCGGCAATCACGTTATTGTGGATATCGGCAACGGGCTGTACGCGTTCTACGCTCATATGCAGCCGGGGTCGCTGCGCGTAAAAGTAGGCGACAAGGTGCGCCGCGGGCAGGTCCTCGGGCTCCTGGGCAACACCGGAAATTCCTCGGAGCCGCATTTGCACTTTGATATTTGCAATGCGAGTTCGATGCTTGGTTGCGAGGGACTCCCCTACGCGTTCGCTTCGTTTGAAGTTTTGGGAAAGGGAGACGGATGGAAACCTTCCGAGTCGGACGGGGCGGGCGTCAAACACGAGATGGAAATCCCGCTGGAAGACGAGGTGGTGGGGTTCTTGTCCGCCCCGTAGCCGAGTTTCATGCTCTTTGTCCGTCCGCTGGGCCGCCGGTGGAAGCGTCCCCTGCACCGGTGTGCTAAGCTTTAGTAAGCGTCTGCAAACCAAATATGGCAAAACTACGAATTTCCATTGTTGAATTCCTGAATACCGCGCCACTGGTGTGGGGATTTACGGATGGGCCGCTCACGGGGAAATACGATCTCTCGTTTACGCTGCCGTCGCAATGCGCCGAAGCGCTGCGGCGTGGCGACGTGGACGTTGCCATCATTCCGGCCATCGAATATCAGCGCATGGAAAACGTCGTCGCGCTACCGGGAATGGCCGTGGCGGCGAAAGGCGAGGTGCGCAGCATTCTGTTGGTGGCGAAAAGACCGATCGAAAAGGTGAAGCGCATCGCTCTGGACACCAGCTCGCGGAGTTCAGCCGCGCTGGTTCGATTGCTCGCTGCCGAACACTGGAAAATTCAACCCGAATTTGTGGACGCCGCGCCCGACCCGTCGGAAATGCTGAAGATTGCCGACGCGGCGCTGGTGATTGGCGACCCGGCATTGCGCATCGCGGTAAAGATGGATGAATTGGCCGGAAAAATTCCCAGCGGCGAGGACTGCTGTAAGGGTGATCCGGAGAGCGCGCCGGTACCGGGATTTGAAACGCTCTTCGTCTATGATGTGGCTTATCAATGGCAGGAGTTAACCGGAAAGCCGTGTGTGCTGGCGATTTGGACGGCGCGTCGCGATGCGATGACTCCGGAAATTTTTGCTGACTTTGAAGCATCGAAGAAGTACGGGCTTGCGCGGCTGCGCGAAATCGCCGAAGGGGCTTCGCTGAAACTTAATCTCCCGGCCGGTGCGCTGGAACGTTACCTTACGGAAAATATCCATTTCGGTCTGGAAGAGGAATATCTGGCCGGCCTGCGCCTCTATTTCGAAAAAGCTGCGGCAGCGGGCCTGATTTCGCGCGCGCGCCCGCTTGAATTTTTCGAATCACGGGCCAGAGCGACTGCCCGGCACGGAGCGTAAGAGTGTGGAACGCATCGGCCAGCTAAGCATCCTGCGTCGCTATCCGGTGAAAAGCATGGCCGGTGAAGACCTGGAAGAAGCCCGCGTGGGTTTTGCCGGACTGATTGGCGACCGCGTTTTTGCATTCATCGACAATCGCAACCGGTCGAACTTTCCATGGATGACGGCACGGCAGGGCCGCGAATTGATTCTCTTTCGTCCGCGTTTTCTGGATCCGCCGGCGATCGATGAGGAGAATCCCGACACCGCGCGCTACGCGGTTGAGGTGACTACGCCAGAAGGCGAAAATTTCCACATGGGTGATTCGCGGTTCACCCGCTATCTGGAAGAACGATTCGGGCGCTCTCTTCGATTGAGGTTTTCGGAGCGTTGCCAGACGGACGCGCGCCCGGTCTCCGTGCTGGGATTGAGCACGGCTAGCGCGCTCTCCAAAGAAACTGGTATTAGCCTCGATACCCGGCGATTTCGTGCTAACTTTTATGTGCGCTGGGACAACGACCAGCCGTACTACGAAGACGACTTGATCGGGCACGAGCTGCAGATCGGCGACACGGTCATACTGCAGCTGGTGAAAAAAGACGAGCGCTGCGTGATGATCACGCTCGATCCGGAGACGGCGGCACCTTCACCAACCGTGCTGCAGACAGTGGCGCTTCGTCACCAGGGCTGCTTGGGCGTTTATGGCGTGGTGCTACGCGAAGGCATCGTACGGATCAACAATCCGGTTCATTTGATCTGATTGCCGGCAGGGGATAAACGAAAAATGGGAATTTCACAACAAGAAGCGCTGGACCTTTTCGAATCCGATGATTTGATCGGAATCGG
>PLZZ01000172.1:5315-11846 GCA_003153585.1 Acidobacteriota bacterium
TCCATTTACGAAAAAATCGAGGAGATGCTCGGTCTGGGCGGCACCGGAGTGCTCATGCAGGGCGGCTTGCATCCGGACCTGCGGATTGAGTTTTACGAAAACATGCTGCGCTCGATCAAGGAACGGTATCCGCAGGTTCATCTGCATTGTTTTTCAGCGCCGGAAATTACCTGCATCGCCGAAGTTTCGGGACTCTCGCTGCGCGACACGATTGCGCGGCTGCGCGACGCGGGCCTCGATTCGATTCCCGGAGGCGGAGCTGAAATTCTGGACGACGAAATACGCGCGCGCATTTCGCGATTGAAGTGCCGCTCCGAAGAATGGGTGGAAGTGCATCGCGCCGCGCATTCACTGGGAATGCGCACGACGGCGACCATGATGTTCGGCTGCGGCGAGGAAGCGCGGCACCGCGTGAACCATCTCGAGTTGCTGCGCCGGATTCAGGAAGACACGGGCGGCTTCACCGCATTCATTCCCTGGATTTTTGCGCCGGAAAATACCCCACTGGGGAAGAAAATCCCCGAGGCGACGGCCTTTGATTATCTGAAGACGCTCGCGATCAGCCGGCTGTACCTCGACAACATCGACCACATTCAGTCGAGCTGGCTCACGCCCGGAATCAAAATCTGCCAGGTCGGTTTGCAATTTGGCGCCGATGATGTGGGCAGCATATTGATTGAAGAAAATGTTGTGTACGCGGCAGGCGTACGCAACCGCACGAATGAAACCGAGCTTCGCCGCATCATCACCGACGCAGGCTATATTCCCGCGCAGCGCGACACGCTGTACCGCTCCTACGTCTTGAAACAAGTCCAGTAACGGCGGTGGGTTCTGAAGCGGAGTTCTCCGGATTCTAATTCGGCAGATCGCCCGGAGCTTTTTCTCGGCACTTTTGTAGAACGGCCTCGGCCTCTTTGAGCGCAGCTTCCGCCGCTTGGACGACGGCAATCGTTTTCTTTCCGAGATACCGGTTTGTAGCGGCCTTTAAGACCAGCTTGCTATCCAGAAATTCTACCAACTCCAGTTCAAATCGTTTGCGGTTTCGTGTGGGAAATGGCACGCGTAAACGCCGTCGCAATGAAGCGATTTCAGATCGAGTCTCATTGGAAATACCGGGTCCCAGCTCTCGCTGGACTCCGTCAAGTAGCTCTACTAGCGCAGTTTTCCATTTTGACTTTCTCATCGTTCCCCGCACCGAAGTTACAGCGAGCCAGAAATCGTCTTCCACCTTCAAAACGGATAATGCGGGAAGCTGTTGACTAAACTGAAAGCCCGATAGCGGGATGCGCCGCAGAGACGGTCACAGGCAGCTCCAGCACCACGCTCGCGCCGTAGGGCTGCTTGTTCGAGAGAACGATTTCCCCGCCGCATTCCTGCGCGATGCCGTAGCAAATGCTCAGGCCCAGTCCGGTACCTTTTCCCACTGGCTTGGTAGTGAAAAACGGATCGAACGCGCGGTTTAGGTCGGCGAATCCCGGGCCGGAATCCTCAAACTGAATCACAACGGTATTCTGATGTATCGAAGCGCGGATTTGGATGGCGCGTTGCGCGCTGTCTTCGACCGCATCTATCGAGTTGTTCAGGAGATTCAGCAGGACTTGCTTCAATTCGTCTTCGCCAATGGCGATGGGCGGCAACTTCGGGTCTACGTGGCATTGCACCGAGATACCGAGCTTTCGCAGATGGTATTCGCGAAGCTGGATGACGTCGCGCAAGGCGCCCTCGAAATCGGCAGCGCGAGCAGCGGGATTATTCTGGCGGGCAAAACGCAGCAAGCCGTCCACGATACGCTTCATGCGATGCGCTTCGTGTCCTAACTTCTGCAGGCGCTTGACCACCTTCTCGCCCTGCACCTCCTCCGCGAGCAATTCCGAATAGCCGATGATACCGGTCAGCGGATTGTTTAATTCGTGAGCCACTCCAGCGACCAGCTGGCCTAGCGCAGCCAATTTTTCCGCTCGCACGAGTTGATGATGCAGCCTCGTGTTTTCAATTGTGACGGCTAGGTCGGATGCGAGAACTTCCAGCTTCACCATTTCGGACACGTCAGGGCCGTCTTCAAGTTCCGCGCTGCTGAGGAATAAGCATCCCACGTATGAACCTCGCCATGAAATGAGCGGGACCAGGACTTCGTTATCCGGGAGTGCCATGCGGTAAGAATTATTTCCCAGCTGGTTGTCCTTGTTGCACAACCCTTTGAGTTGTTCGATCGTGAGACTTCTTGCGCGCCCTTCGAGCTTATCAGTCTCCTCTACGGAAAATCCGTTTGCGCCGGCCAGGTGGAACGAGCGATCTTCCGCGGCGAGCAATAGGGCGGCCTTGGTGAAACTGCTCGCGTCGGTGATGGCTGTGGCGACCTCGTTGCACAGCGCAGCCGGATCTTTCCCGGCTAGAAGTCGTGACGTGATGTGCGAAAGGCGCTGGAGCAGCAGGTTTTCGGCATGTTCGCGCGCGCTGGATTGTTCGATGATTCGCGATTTGTCTTCCAGGAGCGTCAGCACCATCCCGAGAGCCACAAAATACTTTGGGACATTCCACAATTCCGGATTCATTTGCAGTTTCGGCAAATAGTGATCGAACAACGCGCCCACCGGGAAGACCGCGCCCCAGGCGAGAAATCCGCCGGACACAGCGATTACACCGGGAGAAATCCTGGGATACCGTTTCCAGAAAAGAAGGCCGCACAATCCGAAGGAGAGTGTCAGGATGGCGTTGATGGCGAAGTCGGGGCTACCGTGCAGTTGATCGTGGATCGCCCAGATTCCCACACCGGTAAGGACGACAGCCACAAAGATGTTGAACCGCGGCGGCCGTGCGTGGGCCACAAGTGTGAAGATGGCGGCACCGAAGAATATAACCGCAAGAGCCGCGGACATAGTTCGAAATATGTGCCAGTCAAAACTGGCTATAACCGCGTGAAATACCACCGGAATGCCAAGCAGTGCCAACAATCCGAGCCGTTTCGACCGGATTTCAACGGCGCTAATCATGGACGTAGCAAAGACCACTCCGGAAAGCTCCAGAGCGGCAATGTCAATCGACTCGATAATTATTTCCAGCGTGCCTTGGTGAGTTTCGAATGCCTCAACGAAGAAGTGCAGAAAAATCAATGCCCACGCGTAGGTCCAAAGCCGAATGCGAGCAGAGGGGGCGTGTTTCCGCAACGATAAAAATATCGCGACGAGAACAGCGAGCACAAGGATCGTCGGAAGTTTGTCCAGAAATGGAGTCACAGTTTGGCCCTGACATAACGAAGTTATAGGCCTAAACCGAGCGCAACAATAGAGCGTTGGTACCAAACTATGGGAAGTGGAAGGGGCTAATTATCTCAGTAAGTACTACTTACTCAATGGCCTACGCACGTCGAGCATCACCTCGCTGCCTTCGGGTAAATCGAGCGTTTCGACTGGTACTAGAACACCGTTTAGGAACCGCGCGCGAATCCTCTGGGATGAACTTGAGCCACGAGGTACAGGTTCAGAGTTTTCTTTCGCCGCGAGCGGTTGCGTTTCGCCATGCGGAGCGCGGATTTCGGATTTCGCGGCTTCCCGGCGGACTCCACCGGCCGTTCCGGCCTGATCCAGCGCGAGATTTGCGAGAGCGTCTGCATCGCTATTCAGTTCTCGCCGGACGTGCTCGATGACGAAGTACTGAATCTGACGAGCCAATTTCGCGGCGCGTTCGTGCAGCGGCTTCAGGTCCGGGCTTTTCACTTTGTAGCGGCCTTGCATCTGCCGGACGAGAAGCTCGGAATCGCTCCGAATTCGAAGCGCGGGAATGTCGTGAGTTGCCGCGTAGTCCAGCGCAGCCAGAAGCGCGTAGTACTCGGCGACGTTATTTGTTTCACGGCCGATATGTTTCGCCAGCTCCAGGACGATTTTCCCGGAAGCATCCCGCAGAACTACAGCGTAGGACGCCGGGCCGGGATTGCCGCGCGAAGCTCCGTCTATATTAGCGATGTGAACGCCCGCAGGCGGGCCAGCCAAATGAGCCTCGGTGAATAAACGCGCGCTGCCCGGTGGCGTGAGTTTTGCAGGCCGTTTCATTTCTTGACCGTCTTAGCAGAATACAAAGTCGAAAGGATTTCGCCGCCCGTACGCTTCATTTCTGGGAGAGCCCGGCTGGGGTGGAAGAGGGCGTGTTGGAAGAAACCGCTGCTGCGGAAGATACCTGCTCGTAATAGTAAAGAATGCGAGTGCACGTTTCGCAGTGAAACATTTCCTGGCTTTCCGAGCGGCGCATCTCCTGAAATACGTGGGGCCGGATGCGCATTCCGCAGGCCGTGCATTTCTCGTCGCGAACTTCGGCCAGGGCGACGCCATGATGTTTTTTTACGATGCGGTCGTAATGATCCAGCATGTTCTCGTCGATTCCCGTGGTGACGCGGGCGCGTGCAGCCTCTAACTCCGCGAGAGCTTTCTCAGCCTCCGCTTTTTCAGTCTCAATCTTGGAGCGCTCGCCGCGAGCGACTTCTTCCACTTCTTTCAGCGATTTCTCGGAAATCTTGATGCGCCGGTCGTACTCTTCGCCGGCNNGTCTGATCCTTGTACTTGCGGACCTTTTCTTTCCATCCCTCGACGTCGAGCTCGTATTTTTTGCGGTCTTTGACGGTGGCGAGTTGCGCGGCCTTGCTGTGCTCTAGTTCGCCCTTTGACGCATCGACGCGCGCGTCCGATTCAGCAATTTTCTTCGGAAAGGAAGCCAGGCGCGCGCGGACGTCTTGGAGCCGCATGTCCACGGCTTGCAGTTCGAGCAGATCCTGAAGAATCTTCAGCACTGTATNNTAAAGGCTGCTCTTAAAAAACGCGATAGTCCGGCGCCAGGAGTCTGTTTGAGCTTCGGCATCGGCTTCCGGCGTCCCGCCAAAGGAAAATTTCGCGCCGCGGAGATAAGTATTTCCCGATTCGCGAGAAGTGGTCGGCAAATAAGGGTAGCGCAGCATGTGGCCTGCGCGCGGGTAGTGTAGATGCTCGACGGGATGCGCGAAGCCGTGCTTCTTCAGCCGCGAGACGATCGCTTCGCTCATTTCTGCTGCAGGCCAGAGATGGTCGTCGCCGCCGGAAATCAGAAGAATCGGGCCGCGCATTCGTTCCACCGGAATGGATGCGCGCTCAATCGCTTCACGATTGCGCAAGCCGGCGCGAAACAGGTTCCGGAACATCACCGGACGCCGCAAAACGGCAACAGGAATAGCCGAACTCCACATGAAGCCACGAAGAGGAAGCGGTGCGAACGGAACAGCCGAGCCTTGCCAAGTCCACGAGGGAATAATTTCTCCCGTGGCTTTGTCGCGGCCGCCGGCAGCCCACGCGACGCTGCTCGGCGCGTAGGCCGCCACGGCATGAATTTCCGGAAACTTTACGCCGAGAAGAAGCGCAAGTTCCGCTCCGCGAGAAATGCCGAGAACGCCGATACGCTGGGAGTCAATTTCCGGCTGCGCTCTAAGCCAACCGAGCGCAGCTTGAAAATATTCCAGCGGAATGCGATGCAGCCAAGTAGGCAGCGGAGAAATCCCGAAATATGCCAGTGCCAGGGTTGCAAAACCATGGCGGGAGAGCACGGCCGCTTTGTCGAGATCGAAACCGCCGCCTGTGCCGCTGAGAATCACAACGGCCGGATGCGGTCCGCGGCCCGGTGGAATGAATAGTCTTCCAATTATTGGCCGGCGATCACTACTGCCTTGACCGCCGGCCGAAGCATCTGCTCCCATTTCCAAATCGCGCGTTTGCGTTTCGCCGGCTTGAAAATTTCGAACCATCTCCGACAACGCCACGACGCGGCCACCGATTACACCCTCCAACATCACGCGATTCGGCGATAGATCCTTTTTCGCAAATGTCATCCGCATGCTCGAGTCCTGCGTTTCGAGCCGCATGGACCAGAAAAGCCCCATGGGCGATACGCAGCGATAGCTGCCGCTGATTGGCGTTTGCAGAGCCAAATCCACCAACCCGGATGCGTCCGCGCGAAAAATCGCCTGTGAAATCCAACGACGGCCCAGGTCATCCTGCGTGACGGCGCGAATTAAAATTTGCTGCTGCGGCAACATTCCATGCGCGCGTATGCAAACTTCCTCATCCACGAATGCCGGATTCGGTGAAATCTCCAAATAAATATCCCGTGCGGAAGAACTGGCAGGAGCGATGGGAACCCTCTTTGTATTTCGAGCTTCACTTATAGCACAAGATTTACAAGCTTCCCCAGGCGCGAAGGGTGAGTCTTTTTCAGGACCTCATCCGTAGTATAGATATGATAGGCAGCGCAGCCATCTACTGGGAGGGGCGAGTGGGGCTCGAAAGCGAAGTAGCCCAGCTTCGACGCGGAGACCTGGACGCGCTTTCGGCGCTTCTCACGCGCTACCAAAATCGCCTGTACCGGTATTTGCTGCGCCTGGTGCGTGAGCCGGCCGAAGCCGAAGATCTTTTCCAGCAAACCTGGATCCGCGTGGCCGAGAAAATCCGACAATACGATTCCCGGCGCAATTTCGAAGCTTGGCTTTTCACCGTGGCGCGAAATATTGCCATCGATCAT
>PLZZ01000150.1 GCA_003153585.1 Acidobacteriota bacterium
CCGTCACAATCCGAGGCTGGCTCTACAACCAGCGCGAATCGGGCAAACTCCTTTTCCCCATTTTTCGCGATGGCACGGGTGTGATTCAAGGCGTGGCATCGCTGAAAGAGCATGCGGAAGCATTCAATGCCCTCAAAGGCCTCCCGCAAGAATCCAGCGTGATTGTCACCGGCACGATCCGCGCCGAAGCGCGCGCAACGGGCGGGTTTGAGATGCACGTCAGCGAAGTGGAAGTCGTGCAGCGAGTATCCGATTCAGAACCATACCCGATCCAACTAAAAGAGCACGGCGTGGATTTTCTTCTGGATCGCCGCCATCTGTGGATTCGCACCCCGCGGCAGGCCGCCATTCTGCGCATACGCGCGGAGGCAGAGCTCAGTGCGCGAATTTACATGGACAGCCAAGGCTACACGCTCACCGACGCGCCTATCTTTACTCCCGCAGCCTGCGAAGGAACTTCCACGCTTTTCGAAGTGAATTACATTGACGATCAGAAAGCCTACCTGACGCAATCCGGCCAGCTCTACGTGGAAGCGACCGCTGCGGCGCTGGGCAAGGTGTACACATTCGGACCGACATTCCGCGCCGAGAAATCCAAAACTCGCCGCCATCTAACCGAATTCTGGATGCTCGAGCCGGAAGCCTCATTCGCGCACCTCGAAGATATGGTCCAGCTCGGCGAGGGGCTGGTAAGCGCCGTGGTGCAATCCGTGGTTAAAAACCGCACTCGCGAACTGGAAACGATTCAGCGCGACATTTCGAAGCTGGAAAAGATCGTCCCGCCCTTTCCTCGTGTCAGTTACGACGACGCGATCAAGGTTTTGCAGAAAGCCGGGAACCCCGCGAAATGGGGCGACGACTTCGGCGGAGACGAGGAAACGATTCTCTCCAAGGAATTCGATAAGCCGGTCGTCATCCACCGCTATCCCGCCGCCATGAAGGCCTTTTATATGGCCACGGATGAGCAGCGCCCTGACCTTTCACTGAGCTTCGACATGATCGCTCCGGAAGGCTACGGCGAAATTATCGGCGGCGGCGAGCGTTTGGCAAATTATGACACGCTGGTTAAACGCCTTCGCGAGCACAACTTGCCTGAGGAAGCATTTCAGTGGTACCTCGACTTGCGCCGTTACGGCAGCGTGCCCCACGCNNAGGGCGCGAAAGACACAACAAAATGCCAGACAAAATAAGAATCATCGGTGTGCCGATGGACTTGGGCCAGAGCCGCCGCGGTGTGGACATGGGTCCCTCGGCGTTGCGCGTCGCTGGATTGCAGGCGCGGCTGAAACAGCTTGGCCGTCAGGTAGAAGACATCGGCAACGTAGTAGTCCCACAGCCCGAGGAAAAACCCTACGGCGAAAAACGTGCCAGATACCTCGACGAGATTGCCGAAGCCTGTAAAGGACTGGCGGAAATGGTGAAGAAAACGCTGGACGAGGACCTCGTGCCCGTGGTGCTCGGTGGCGACCATTCCATTGCCGTGGGAACAACTGCCGGTACCGCAGCCCATTTCAACAAGCAATCCAAGCGCATCGGAGTGATTTGGCTTGATGCGCACGGCGATATGAACACACCGGAATCCTCGCCTTCCGGAAACGTTCACGGCATGCCGCTCGCCGCCATTATGGGTTACGGTCCTCCGGAGCTTACCGAACTCGCCGGCATCAAGCCCATGGTCGAACCGCGCAATGTGGCATTAGTCGGCATTCGCGATCTGGACGCGAAAGAGCGCCGCCTGGTGAAAGAATCGGGCGTTCATATTTTTACCATGCGCGATATCGATGAACGCGGGATGCGCGAGGTGATGGCCGACGCGTTGCGATTTGCCAGCGATGACACTGCGGGGATTTCAGTGAGCCTCGACATGGATTTTGTCGATCCCACAGACGCTCCCGGCGTGGGAACGCCCGTTCGCGGTGGCGTTACCTACCGCGAGGCGCACCTCGCTCTGGAAATGATTGCGGACAGCCGCTCGATGGTCTCCTTTGAGCTGGTGGAAATTAATCCGGTGATCGACTTGCACAACATGACCGCGCTCCTGGGCGTCGAACTCGTTTTGTCCGGGCTGGGAAAGAAAATCCTGTGATTTCTATGCGTATTCTTTATTCAACCATTCGGGCCCCCCAATGATTTCCCGGAAACGCTTGCGCATTGGCGTGCTCTTCGGCGGACGATCGGGCGAGCATGAAGTCTCGCTGGCTTCCGCGGCCTCCGTAATTCGCGCGCTGGATCCGGAAAAATACGAAGCTGTGCCGATCGGCATTTCGAAAGACGGCCGATGGCTCTTGGGCCGTGGCGCGCACGATATGCTCGCGGAAGTTTTGAAGTCGGGCGATCGCGTGATCCTCCCCTCCGATCCTACGGCTGCCACGCTCGTACCGCTGGTGCCCGCTGCCGGGCGTCCGAGCGTAATGGTGGATGTGATGTTTCCGGTCATCCACGGCACTTTTGGTGAAGACGGCACAATACAAGGTCTGATGGAACTTGCCGGGCTGCCGTACGTGGGCGCCGGCGTCCTGGCTTCCGCCGTGGGCATGGACAAGGATGTGCAGAAGCGGCTGTTCGAACAAGCTGGATTACCGGTTGTCCCGTTCATGGTTGTGCGACGGTCGGAATGGGAGCACAAGCGCGCGCCGGTACTGAAGGCAATCAAGAAGAAATTCCGTTTTCCGTTCTTCGTGAAGCCGGCCACGCTGGGTTCTTCGGTAGGAATGACGCGGGTGAAAGCCGCGAATGAGATTTCTGCCGCGATGGATCTGGCGGCGGAATTTGCGCTGAAAATTGTTATCGAGCGTGGCATTGTGGGCCGCGAAATCGAAGTTGCCGTGCTTGGCAACGATGATTTGCGCGCTTCGATTCCCGGCGAGATTGTTCCTCATCGGGAGTACTACGACTACACCGCAAAGTACCTGGAGGGTGGAACAAGTTTATTGATTCCCGCTCCGCTGACCAAAAAACAGGTGGCCGTCTTTCAGGATTACGCCGTACAGGCGTTTCGGGCAATTGACGGCTGCGGGATGGCGCGTTGTGATTTCTTCCTCGAGCGCCGCACCGGCAAAATATACGTCAACGAGCTCAATACCATCCCCGGTTTTACGTCCATCAGTATGTATCCGAAACTGTGGGAGGCCTCCGGACTGCCCTATATGCAATTAATTGACCGGCTTATAGACCTCGCGCTTGAACTGCATGCTGAAAAGGCCCGCACTAAATATTCCATCGATCTTCCGGAAGGCGCCGGCGGGGCTCTCGGCGCGTAATCTTTTNNGCTACTTAAACTAACTAGTTAGTTAAAGAACTCCTCTTCAGCGAGATATAATGAGACATGCGAACCGGACGCAAAAAGGTTGAAAACCCGTTAACCGCCCGACGTATTTTAGCCGCCGCGGAAGAGCACTTTGCCGCACAAGGCATGGCTGGCGCGCGAACGGAGGAAATTGCCGCGGCCGCCCATGCGAATAAGGCCATGCTCTACTATTACTTTGGGGATAAGCAGCGGCTGCACCGCGCCGTGATGGAAAATCTTCTGCGCCAACTTCGTAACGTCACCTTTGGCGCCGCTGCGGCCAAGACCAGTTCACGCGATCGCCTGATCGCCTGGGTGAACGGATATTTTGACTTTCTCGCTTCGCATCCGAATTATCCGCGTCTGGTTCAACGCGAGGTGATGGAAACTTCCAAGATCGAATGGATCGTCCGCGAATACTTTCGCCCGTTTCACAAGCGGCTTACCGGCTTGATCCAGGACGGTGTGGCATCCGGCGAATTCCGCAAAGTGGACGCGCATCAGACTGTTTTTACGCTGATAGGTATGACCGTATTTTATTTTGCCTCCGCTCCGGTAATGAGCCGGGTGGTAGGCCACGATTTTCTTTCCGCGCAAGCACTAAAAATACGGAGGCGTGCGCTCCTTGACTTTGTGGAACACGGATTAATGCGCAGACAAACGAGGTCCCGATGACAGGCCGAAAATTTCTTTCATTTATCGGAGTGATATTGCTGATTACCGCCGTGGTGTATTACTTCACGACTCCGAGCGGAAAGTACATCCCCTTAACCGGCGTTATCGACGGCAACGAAGTGGTGGTGAGCCCGCAGATTACCGGGCGAATCGTCAATTTGACGGTGGACGAGGGCTCAGTGGTGAAGAAGGGGGACTTGATTGCGGAGCTAGACGCGAAGGAGCTGGATGCAACTCTCTCCGCAGCGAAGGCTAATGTTGACAGCCTGGAAGAGCAGGTCAACGAGGCTAACCACAATTATTCATGGACGAACGGCCAGACGGATGCATCGGTGACGGAAGCGGAGGCGAGAGTGGCGTCCGCCAAGGCGCAACTCGGACCGACGCGCGCGCAACTTGGTCGCGACCAGGACGACTTGAAGCGCATGCAGCAATTGTTTGATAAAGGAGAGGTTTCAGCGCAGGACCGCGATCATGCCGAGGCCGCGGTAAAAATTTCGCAAGCCAGTGTGGAAATGCTGGAAGAAGCAGTGAAGGCCGCTGCTGCGACCCAGACCGTCGCGCAGGAAAACCGCAAGCAGGTGGCCGCGCGCGAGAGCGCCGTAAACACCACAATCGCGCAGCTGGAGCAAGCGCGCGCAACAGCCGCGCAAGTGTCGGCGCAACTCGGTTATACAAAGGTTTACGCGCCGATTGACGGGATCGTCTCTGTGCGTGTGGCCAGACAGGGAGAAGTTGTAGCGCAAGGATCGCCCATCGTGGTGATCGTGGATGTGGACCACTTGTGGGTTCACGCCGACGTGGAAGAATCGTATATCGACTCGATCGAGTTCGGCCAAAAACTGCGCATCAAACTGCCGTCAGGGGACATGCTCGAAGGGCCGGTGTTTTTCAAGGGTGTGGAGAACGACTTCGCCACGCAGCGCGACGTGAGCCGCACGAAGCGCGATATCAAAACGTTTGCAATCAAAGTATCCATTCCGAACCCGGGTCGGCGTTTGTTTACGGGAATGACGGCGACCGTCTTGCTTCCTCCGCCCGCCAGGAAGAGCTGGTTTGCACGCTCGTGAAACGGACTCAGAGCAAACGATGAATTCAATCGAAGTAGACCACCTTACGAAAAAGTTCGGCGACCTGGTGGCCGTCAACGACATTAGTTTCAATGTCGCGCAACAGGAGATTTTCGGTTTGCTCGGTCCCAACGGCGCGGGAAAGACCACTCTCATTCGCATGATGACGACACTTACGCCGCCAACCTCCGGTACTGCGCGGATCGCCGGGCACGATATTCGAGACGACGCGAACGGTGTTCGTTTCGCCATGGGAGTGATTCCCCAGGCGCTTACTTCAGATCCGGAGCTTACTGCCGTGGAGAACATGGAGGTCCACGCAAAACTCTACGGCGTTCCCCGGCAGAAGCGCGGCCAGATCATCCACGATTTGCTGTCGGATGTGGATTTGCTCAAGTTCAAGGATGCGCTGGTTCGCACTTTCTCCGGCGGCATGAGGCGGCGGCTTGAAATTGCGCGCGGATTGATTCATTCGCCGAAAATATTATTTCTCGATGAGCCGACCACCGGCCTGGATCCGGTTTCAAGGACGAACGTCTGGCAAATGATTCGCGCGCTGCGTGAAAAATCCGAACTCACGATATTGATCACCACCCACTACATGGACGAAGCCGACAAGCTTTGCGACCGCATCGCGATTGTGGATCACGGGATACTCGCGGCTCTGGATTCGCCGGCGCGGCTGAAGGACAGCATTTCAGGCACGGACACCGTCGAAGCTGAATTTGAAAAAGCTCCGCCAGATTGGGCCGCGCAGTTGCAGGCACTGGCTCACGTTTCCAGCGTAACGGACCACGACGGCGTAGTTCATATTGCGTCGAATGACGGGCCGGCAACCATCGCTGCGTTGATGGATTTAACGCGCGCGCGAGGCGTGGTGGTACGAAGGGTTTCCGTGCAGAGCACCACGCTCGACGACGTCTTCGTGCATTACACTGGAAACGATTTGCGGGATGCGTCGAAATCGGGAGCGCGCTATGACATTGGCCACCTTTATCGTTAGCNNCCGCTGATGCAGTTGATCGTGCTGGGCTACGCATTTGGCGGCAAGGTCACTGGCGTCCAAGTCGCCTTCGTGGATATGGACAATTCGGCGGAATCGCAAAAGATTCGTGAAATGTTTAACGGGATTGCCGCCGGACCGCGCACCTTTCACGTGATTGATTATAATTCCCCGGAAAAGGCGGACGAAGACCTTCGCAACGGTTATGTCCGCGCGGTCATTTACGTGCCGCAGAATTTTTCGCAGCGCTTCTACCACCGCGATCGCCCGCGCATTGCTTTTATGGAGGACAATACCGACCAATTCATATCGAGCGCGGTTCTGGAGCGGGTCCAGGAGATGGTGGAGCAGCTCAACGCTCCGGACGTGACGCCGCGCCTGGCGAACCAGATAGAGTTGGATACGGTAGAAATCTATCCGTATATCGATTACATCAAATATCTGCTGGCGGGTTCGATTGCGCTTTCCATCTTTGTGGTGGCTATGATCGGCGGTGGAATCACTTTCATTGATGACAAGGCGCGCGGCCTGCACGAAGGCTACCTGGTAACTCCCATCAAGAAAACAGAACTAGTAGCCGGCCTAATCGGCGCAGGCACAATCAAAGGATTAATGGCTGGCATGGTGCTGACCGTCATTGGCGGGATGATCGCTGGAATTCCGCGCATCTGGGATCCCGTGCGGCTGTTTTATCTGGCGATCGTGGTGACCGCGGCAGCCATCGCCATGATGAGTTTTATGTTTCTGCTGATGGTCCGGGTGGACGATCCGCTGGTGCCGCGCGCGACGTTCGGCGTTCTCAATACGCTGTTATTCTTCCCTTCCGGCGCGGTCTATCCGATTCAAGCCTTCCCGCGCTGGCTTCGGTGGATCTCGATTATCGACCCCTTCACGTATACAGTGCACGCGCTGCGGAACCTGACGCTCAAAGACACGGGCATTGGAGGAATTTACAAGGACGTGTTAGTTTTGTTGGGCATCTCAGTCGTCATGATTGCAGGGTGCCTGGCGCTGTTCAAACGCCAACTATAATTCCAAGGAGCGTGCGTGGGACTTTTTGATTCAACCGAGGAGCATCCGCCGGCGAAGATGATGCGCTACATCATCACCGGTGTGGTCTTCATCGTACTTGTTGCACTCTTCGCTGCGTATCAACTTCGCTTTCACAACGAAGAAAAAACCGTCCGCCATTTTATGGACACCGTTGCCGCAGGAAATATGGATGAGGCCTATCGAATCTGGAAGCCGACCCCGACGTATTCCTTTAAGGATTTCTTGGAGGACTGGGGGGCCAACGGCTATTACGGCCCGATCAAGAGCTATCATGTAGACCACGTCGAGCGTATGGCCGCGGCTTCAGGCGGCGAGGCTTCGGGGGCAGTTGCTACGATCAGAGTAAGTCCGTTTCAACCTTTTCCCGACAGCCATGACGAGGCCAAGCAAAATAAAACGCAGGAAGTCCGGATTTGGGTGCAATTTAAGGATCAATCGCTGGGCTTCCCGCCATAGAGCAGGAAGATTCGTCGACGCCCTGACGGATTATTTCGCGTCGACACGCGCTTCGTCGATCAGCATCACCGGAATGTCATCGCGGATGGGATAGACGCGCCTGCACGCCGAGCATTTTAGTCCATTTTTATCGGCCGTGAGAACTACCGGCGTCTTATCTACCGGGCAGACCAAAATGTCGAGCAATTCCTTGGATACGGCCATGGATTCCTCCATTTTTTCTTCTGGCGCACTGTAGCAGAGCCTGGCGATTTACAGCAACTGCCCGCGCGATGGTGAATTCCCGTCTCAAACTTTTGTTTTTCTCGGTAGGTGCTCGATTCTTAGGCCAAGCTTTCCCTTCCATTCCGCGTCCGGCGCCAATTCCACGGGCCAAACTGCGATGATCTGCGACCCTTGATAGATGCGCTCAAAACCGTCTTCTGATTCCGACACGCTTTCTATGGGCGTCACCCAAAAATCCTGCGCGTTCGGCGCGCCGAGAGTCACGCTGATTCCCTGCCACTCATCTACGACGCGCAATTCCGAAGCGGGNNGGCGCGGAGGGCGCCAGAAAATTTATGACTGCCTCGATTCCCACGAAAACGGAAGCAGCGCCCGGCGCGATTCGCCGCAGCGTCACATCGCAAATAATTTCAAAACCCATCGGTGTGGTGGCAAACGAAAATGTTTTTTCCGCGGGCCAATCCACGCTTTCCTCCGACGCAAAGGTTGCTTTTGCAGGCGAGAGGTCCACCAGGCGATATCTGCCGCCAGCCAAGCCGGCATCTTCGTCGAGCCGCACGGTTGCGCAATCTTCATATTTCTTGCCGCGTCCGAAAAGCTTCAACCGAAAAGCATTCTGCGGCCAGCGATCGTAATTCAGAAAGCGCTCCAAGCCCGGTTCCTTCATGCGCGTCTGCTCGTGAATGGACTGAACACCCTGCGTGCTCTTTGTAGTTAAATTTTTCAAAGCCGCATGGTACGCCTCCGGCTTCCGGCAGAGCGAATTAACCAACGCGGCATTGGATTCGCGGCAATCGATCGCGGAAATCGTAGCGCCATCGTGAGGCACAAGCACTGCTGCGTAGCGGTCGGAGTAGAAATAGATTTCATCGCGGCCGTCAGCGTTGAAATCAATCGTTGCTACATCGGCGTATCGCCGGCCGCGATGCGCAAGAGAATCGGCGATAGCTTCTGCCTGAACCAGCGCGCGCCAAAGCGCAGTCCTCAGATGGGGCGAATACAGTCCCCCGAAAATCCCGTGCCAGTAGGCATCGTTGCATTGGCCGCGCAGCACGAGCGTTTTGGCCTGGTCGCGAGCGGCGAGAAACGGCTTGTCGTGCCGGCGGCTTTGGTCCAGGTTACGGACCTTCGCCGAAACATGCTGCATTTTCTTGTGCAGAAGATTCGATTCGCAATACTTCGAGAAGAAATTTCTCCAAATGCCGCCGCGCAGGAAAGGCAGGTCCGCCGGGCGGTTCGCGAATTCCGCGCTCAGCGCGTGGTAGCGATTTCGCGCTGGTGTGGGCAGCGCCCATTCCATCATTTCGCTATAAGAAGCAGTGGGAAGGTCGGCTCGGCCAAATGGCAAGTGCGAAGAGACGCTACCACCGGGCGTGCTGGTCTCCAGCCAATCGACATTGCGTTCAAGCTCGGAGAAAAACTTTTCGAGCCAGCGATCGCGATAGCAATGATCGTACGTTCCCGGCCACACGCCGAACTTCTCCATGTCATCTCCCATGGAGGCGAACCCGCCCGGATGCTCGGCGGCAGCACGGCGCAAAAATTGAGTGGTTTCTTCCACACCGCGGAATGGAATCAGGTATCGCAGCGATTTCAGCCCGGGAAGAAGTTTCACCCAATGGCATTGATCTTCGGCAGTGTAGTAGCCAAATAGTTGTTCCAACTCAAAGCCTGCGCCGAGGAAATGGTTGTCGTCAACCAGAGTGTATTCAACTCCCGCGGCACCAAGCGATGATGGAAGCTGAGGCTCCCACACTCGCTCTGCAAGCCATGCTCCTTTTGGACGCTGGCCAAAATGTTTCTCGATGTAATCCGCGAGCCTCGTGATCTGTTCCAAACGGTCTTCGGGAGGGATCACTACAAGGATTGGCTCGTAGAAGCCACCTCCCACGATTTCCACCTGGCCCCGTTTCACAAGCCCGCGAAGTTGCGCGAAATATTCCGGATGCGCACGCTCCAGCCACTCAAGCAACACGCCTGAATAATGCAGTCCCATGCGGATCAAGGGATGGCGTTCGAGCACTTGCACGAAAGGCAGGTAGGATTGCTGGTAGGCGCGCTCCATCACATCGTCAAAGTTTCCGACGGGTTGATGCGCGTGAATGAGTAGCGCTAGCTGGAATTTCGCCACTACTGAACCTCTTTGACCTTCACAGAATAACCTGAATCCGGCGAACTTCCCAGGAAACGGGGTGCTTGCATGTTTCTATGATATTCACGGGAACATCTAAATCGCGCAATCCAACTGCGTCAAGCTGGTCGAGAGATGCCGGAACGCGTTACAGCTGCTCCAGCAAACAGCGTGAGGCGCTCGATGAGCCGCTTGATCGCCACTTCTAGGGACGCGTCGGCAGCGCCGACGGGTACGTAGAGAACGATCAGGATATCCTGGGCGCTCTCCGTGATCATGCTGCGCGTGGAATCGCTTATCGGGCTGCCGAACGGGCCCTGAGAATCGGCGAGCAACGGACGCCCGTCAAGATGCCATGTTTGTTTGCCGATGCCTTCATAGCTCTCGCCTGAAATACCATGTCGAAATTCGATGGGCTGGTGAATTCGCGAGCGGTCGTAACAACCGAACGGCCATCCTGTTTCGATAGATCCCAGATTTCCGATGTCCACGACATTTGAAACGCGATAGAGGCCCTTCCCTTGCACCACTCGCCGCAGCAAAGCTTCCGATGACGGACGATATTTCGAGGGGTCCATGCCCCACTCGCGGAACATCGCGCGCACCTCTCGAACCGCCTTCGCGTCGGCTAACGTTTCCAGAGTAAATTCACGGCGCTTGCGTTCGCAGACTTCGTCCATCAACTGCGCGAGTCCGGGATCGGCAGGCGCGACGCGCAGGCCATCGGCTTCGACCACACCCAGTTTTACGCCGGGCAGCTTGATATTGATTTCCACGAGTGTCCTCGCTCACGCGATAGCCGGCTGCTATGATGGCTCGCGATTTAGAGAGTTTAAAGGGAAAAGGATTTCCGGGCGATGAATTCCAGGGAAAAAGATGAGAAATTCCAGCGTGGTATTTTGCATTTTAACGCGCAGGAATTTTTCGAAGCTCACGAAGTGTGGGAGGAGGTTTGGCTCGTGGAAGCCGAGCCGGAAAAGACCTTTCTGCAAGGCATCATTCAAATCGCGGCGGCGTTTCATCATTACCTCCGCGAAAACCCCGATGGAGCGGAATCGCTGCTCGCCGCCGGTATCGTCAAACTGTCACGTTTTCCCGCACATCACCGCGGTTTGGCAATCGACGATCTGCGCTCGGCCGCAAAACGGTGGGCCCGGAGCATTGGCGAAGGCGAAAAAGCCGGTCGCGCGCAGATTCCACGTTTGCGCCGAAGCGATTGACACCTGGATGCGGCTATGAAACGCTGGGTTAGCGCTCATTTGCAACGGCGGAGCCTCAGCGGCATCAAATATCATGGCCCATTCGAGCGAGGAGAAATCTAGATGGCGGTAGAACGAGAACGTATCTTAGACGCGCTGCGGCAGTGTTACGACCCGGAGATTCCCATCAANNCGGATTGCAGCCATTGAAGAAGTGCGCGATGTGACCGTGGAAATCGTGTGGGAACCGGCCTGGAATCCGAGCATGATCAGCGAGAGCGGGCGCAAAGTGCTTGGCCTCGAAGTCTAACCACTCTGCAAAAGAAAACGGCGAATCTCTCGATTCGCCGTGGTAAATCTCTAGGCGAGCTCAACAGACTTGCTCGCGCAAAAAGCCTTAGCCTAGGGCTTCTTGTTCGTATACCAGTCCGCATTGATAGGCGTGAAGCTTGCCCACTTTTCCGGCAAATCCTCGAGAGCGAAAATGGCTGTTACCGGGCAGACCGGAACGCAAGCTCCGCAATCAATGCACTCAACCGGACTGATGTAAAGCATTTTCTCTGCTTCAAAATCCGCCTCGTCTTTTCGCGGGTGGATGCAGTCCACAGGACACACGTCCACGCAGGCGGTGTCTTTGGTACCGATACAGGGTTCAGCAATTACGTAAGCCATATTGCGTTCTCCTCGAAGCAATCACATTTCCCGGATGGTCCCGGAGTATTGCCAATAGCCTTATGCATTTTTTATACCATCAAATAATAGCAGGCACAAGCGCAAGGCCTTGTTCCTGTTTTCTCCGACCTTGCCGCAGTTGCCGCTCACGGAGATAAACCGATAGAATGGCATTCTGAGGGAAATGGGCTTGAAACGAAAATGGCACTATCGCTTTCTGATTTTCGCCTCAGCTTTGCTGTTTTCGCTGATGGCGGTTCATCCCGCTCGAACGGAGAACGGCGGGGAGAAGGCTCAGCCGGCCGGTGCGCAAGCTGCAAAAGCTCCAGATCCGGCGATAATTGATCTCGCAGGCTACCAACAAATCCTCGCAAAATACCGCGGCAAGCCGCTGGTCGTGAATTTTTGGGCTACCTGGTGCGAACCTTGCCGTGACGAATACCCCCTGATTGTTGAGTTGGCTGCTGAGTTTAAAGCACAAGGCGTGAGCGTCGTCGGAATAAACATGGACGACGATTCGGACATGAATCTGGTTCGCCGGTTCATCGCGCGCACGCAGCCGCACTTCCCTAATTACCGCCAGAAACCAGGGATCGATCTCGACGCATTCTATCAAGGAGTGAATCCCGCATGGAAAGGAACCATGCCGCAGACAGTTTTTTACACGCGCGATGGGCGCATCGGCGGATATTTCCTGGGCACGCGGCCCCGGCCCGTTTTCGAACAGGCTTTCCGCGATCTGCTGGCAAAACCCACCGCCAGTAACGACATGACTGCCGGCCGAAGCATAGCCGGACATAGCTAGTTTTTATAACGAGGGAATCATTCATGCTTCACACGCGAGGCAATAAACTGACGTGGCTCGGCCATGCCACCTTTCGCATTACCACACCGTCCGGAAAAGTAATCGTCATTGATCCGTGGGTCCAAACCAATCCGATGTGCCCTGAGCCGCTAAAGAAATTCGATCGCCTCGATACGATGCTTATTACCCACGGGCATTTCGACCACATTGCGGACGCGGTGGCGCTCGGGAAGCAGTTTAAGCCCCAGATTGTTGGAATTTTCGAGACATGCGTGTGGCTGGAATCGAAAGGTGTTTCGAATACGAATGGAATGAACAAGGGCGGCACTCAGCGAGTGGGTGAGATCGAAGTCACCATGGTGAATGCGATTCATTCCTGCGGGATTCAAGATGGCGACAAGATCGTGTACGGCGGCGAAGCCTGTGGTTACATCATCCGCCTTCCCGGCGGCCTGACGATTTATCACGCGGGCGACACGGCGGTTTTTGGCGACATGAAATTAATCGGCGAACTGTACGCTCCTGATCTCGCTCTTCTGCCGATTGGCGATCACTACACGATGGGTCCGAGAGAAGCGGCAATGGCGATCAGGCTTCTCGGCGTTCGCCAAGTGGTTCCGATGCACTTTGGCACTTTCCCGCCGCTGGTCGGGCGCCCCGAGCAGCTTCGTCAAATCACGCAGGACATTTCGGGGCTTGAGATTCACGCACTGAAGCCCGGCGATTCGATTGGTTAGCGATTCAGATAGAAGCTGAGAAAGGAATAAAATGCCCGGTATTTTGAATGCAAAGGTGGAACACTACCTTGCGGGGTTGGTGCCCAAGCGCGACGCCGTAATCTCAGACATGGAGCGCTACGCCAAGCAGCATGACGTTCCGATTATTGGCCCCGTGGTTGCACGATCGATCTATCTATTAGCGCAAATTTCCGGCGCCAAGCGAATATTCGAGATGGGTTCCGCTATCGGATATTCCACCATCTGGCTGGCGCGCGCCGCAGGCGCGGATGCGGAAGTTTATTACACCGACGGCGATCCGGCGAACGCGGCGCGTGCTCGCGGGTACTTTAAACGCGCCGGGGTTGAACAGCGCATCCAGATCATGTCCGGCGATGCCGTGAATCTGATCGATCAAGTTCCCGGCGAATTCGATCTCATCTTCATCGATGTTGACAAACACCAATATCCAGAGGCTTTGCGCAAAGCGATTCCCCGTCTGCGCTCGGGTGGATTATTAATCACCGACAACGTACTGTGGTCCGGCCACGTTACCGCTAAGGCGAAAGATCCGAAGACGCGAGCGATCCAACAATTCAACAAGCTGATTTATTCTTCGCGTGAACTCTTTCCCGTGATCATTCCTCTGCGCGACGGAGTTGCTGTTTGCCGCAAATCCTAGAATTGTTTCCGACTCTTGCGGATCGTGCCTCCGGGACATCCGCCTTTGAATTCAGGAAGCGGAATTGCGCGAAGACCTCGGGAACAGGTTGCGCAAAAAGAAGGTCAGGTTAGCAGGCCGCTCCGCCAGGCGCCGCATGAAGTAAGGAAACCAGTCCGTGCCATACGGGATATAAATGCGGAGCCGGAAACCTTCTCGAACAAGCTGTTTCTGCAGATCCGTACGAATACCATAGAGCATTTGAAACTCGAATCGCTCGCGGCCGATATTTTTCTCGCGAACGAAATCCTTCGTGGCGTCAATCATCGCAGGATCGTGAGTTGCGATGCCGTGGTAAATTCCGCTGGGCAATAGCAGCTTCATCAATTTCACATAGTTGGCATCCACATCTGACTTTTTCGGAAATGCAATGTCTGGCGGCTCTTTGTACGCGCCCTTGCAAAGGCGAAGGCGGCAGCCCGCGGCAATCAAATCCAGGACGTCCTTCTCCGCACGGTAAAGGTAGGCCTGCATCACGGTACCCACGGCGGCATATTTTGCGCGAACACGCTTTGCCATTTCCACCGTGCGCTCCGTGTAGGCAGACCCTTCCATGTCAATGCGCACGAAATTTTGTTGGGCGCTGGCACGCGCGACGATTTTTTCGAGAAGCTCTTGGCACAAATTCTCGTTCAGATCGATGCCAAGCTGCGTGAGCTTGAGTGAAACGTTGGAGTCGAGCTTTTCGCGTTCAATGCGCTCGAAGATCGCCAGGTAATTCTCGGCGGCCTGTCGCGCTCCGGCTTCATCCGACACATTTTCGCCCAGCAAATCGAGACTAGCCAATTGCATCGCGCTGTTTACCTGGCGAGCGACTTCGACAGCGTCGTCCAGGCTCTCGCCAGCAACGAATCGCCGCGCGACTCGGCGGCTCAGTGCGTTGTGCATGATCAGCGGCGCGAGCCGCTTATTCTCTGAAAGATGCAGAAGGAATGAGCGCATCAGAAGGCGGCAGTGACGAATTGGCGATCTGAGATTGTTGGA
>PLZZ01000138.1 GCA_003153585.1 Acidobacteriota bacterium
GGAGAATTCACCATCACCATGCGCGTCCGCGGAGTGATCGCTTTTTCCACTTCCGCAGCGCGCAAAATAAATTCATCCTCGGCGCGCGTGGGCACCACCACGGGTTTTCCACCCGCATACTTGATGATGTCGGGATAGCTTACCCAGTAAGGCGCGCCAATGATTACTTCATCGCCGGAATTAACCAGCGCGCAAACCGTGTTGAAAATCGCGTGCTTTCCCCCGGTGTTCACCACGCACTCCGCCGGCTGATAGGACGAACCTAATTGCGCGGCGTGCCAGTCACAGATGGCCTGCCGCAGCGGCGCAATGCCGAATACCGAAGTGTATTTCGTGCGATTTTCTTCCAGCGCCTTGATCGCGGCGCGCTTGATGTGTTCCGGCGTCGGAAAATCAGGCTCGCCGGGGCCGAAGTCGGCCACGTCAACTCCCTGCGCCTTCAGCCGCTCCGCTTCCTGCAGCACGACCATCGTTTGCGAAACGCTGATGCGATTCACACGGTCTGCAAGGTGGAATACCTCTTCCATTTTTCTCCCGGTGGCAGGTTCCATTAGGCGTCCTCTTTACTGACTTTCGCGCGCAGCCGCTCCGCCACAATCGGTGGCACCAAATCCTTGACCGAGCCGCCCAGCCGCGCGAGTTCTTTCACCAGCCGCGAACTCAAGTAGCTGTACTGTTGCGCCGGCAGCATGAATACCGTTTCCACTTGCGGCTCGATGTGGCGGTTCATCATCGCCATCTGCAACTCATACTCGTAGTCGGAAACGGCGCGTATCCCTCGAACCACTACCCGCGCGTTCTTGGTGTTGGCGTATTCCATCAACAACCCGTCGAACACGTCCACTTCCACATTTTTCCAATCGAAGGTAACAGCTTCCAGCAGCTCAATGCGTTCCTTCACTTCGAATAATGGATCTTTTTCCAGGTTGTGCGCAACGGCCACGATCAGTTTGTCGAAAATCATCGCGCCACGCGCAATTAAATCGAGGTGGCCGTTGGTAACGGGGTCGAAAGACCCGGGATAGATAGCGATCACTGGTTGTTGCCTTCAGAAGGCATTTCGTGCGCCATTCTAACCTACATTTTCCCGCGCTGCGGTCACAAAAATCCCTGGCGCAAAATGGTCCTTCTAAGGATCGCGTAATCCACGCTGAAAGCGTCTCCCGCAGCCAGCGGAGTCACAGGCACTCTCTGCAGAGTCGGCCGCGAACGCGCAAACATGCTTGAAAACCATTGAGCCTCCATAACTGCCGCTCAGAGGTAGTTTCCCGCCATTGGCTGCATCAGATTTGACTAAGGCGACTAGAATGGTCGTTGTTTAAGCTATTGTGTCTTATAGCCTTGTGGGTGCATCTAAACTTGACAAGGGGAAGCGCCCGACTTACAATTCAAGTGCGACTGATTTAGTCGTATTTGACTCTAATGATGAAGCTATCGAAAAAGGCGGACTACGGCCTTATCGCCCTGAAGCATCTCGCGATGCACAACGGACACGGTTCCTGTAGCGCATCCGATATCGCCGAGGTTTACAAAATGTCCACGCCGCTGATGGCTAAAGTCCTTCAGAAGCTGGCCAAGGGCGGATTGGTCGCGGCACGGCATGGTTCGAGCGGGGGATACACACTGGCGCGCGATGCTTCCCTGATCACCGCGCTGGATGTGATTCGCGCGATTGACGGACCTTTGTTCATCACGTCCTGCATCACCTCGCGCGGCGCTTGCGGCGTCACTACCACTTGTTCGATTCGCGAACCGCTCCGCCGAGTGAACGACAGTATTTTGGAAGTTCTTGGGAAAGTCACAATTTCACAGATGACCGACGAAGCTCCAATGTCCGAGGTCGTCGAGTTAAGAGTTTAGGAGAATAGAATGGCAATCAAGCTCCCGATTTATATGGATAACCACGCGACCACGCCCGTCGATCCTCGCGTCGTCGAAGCGATGCTGCCTTATTTCACTGAAAAGTTCGGAAACTCCGCCAGCCGCAACCACGAATTCGGTTGGGTNNTTCACCAGCGGCGCGACGGAATCCACCAACCTCGCCATCAAGGGCGCGGCGGAAATGTACCGCGAAAAGGGCAATCATATTATTACGCAGGTCACCGAGCACAAGGCCACGCTCGACACCTGCAAGCGCCTCGAAAAATACGGTTACGAAGTCACCTATCTCCCGGTGCAGAAAGACGGTCGCATCAGCCTGGATGAATTGCGCAAAGCCATCACGCCCAAGACCATCCTGATCTCGATCATGTATGCCAATAACGAAATCGGCGTGATACAGCCCATCGCGGAGATCGGCAAGATTGCAAAAGAAAAGGGCATCTTCTTTCACGTGGACGCCGTGCAAGCCGTCGGCAAAATTCCGGTGGACGTCCAAAAAGACGGCATCGACCTGATGTCGATTTCCGGCCACAAGATTTACGGCCCGAAAGGCATCGGCGCTTTGTACGTGCGCAGAAAGAATCCCCGCGTCCAACTTGCGGCGATCATTGACGGCGGTGGCCACGAGCGCGGCATGCGTTCCGGCACGCTGAACGTTACCGGCATCGTCGGACTCGGCAAAGCCTGCGAAATCTGCCAGAACGAAATGGCTGCGGAAAGCGAGAAACTCCGCAAGCTTCGCGAACGTCTGACCGAACGTATCATGTCGCGCCTGGACGAAACGTTTATCAACGGCTCGATGGAGCATCGCTTGCCGCACAACATCAACATCAGTTTCGCCTTCGTTGAAGGCGAATCGCTTTTGATGGGCATCAACGACATCGCAGTTTCCAGCGGCTCTGCTTGCACTTCCGCCACGCTCGAACCAAGTTACGTTCTCAAGGCGCTCGGCGTGGGCGAAGACCTGGCGCACACTTCCATCCGTTTCGGAATCGGCCGGTTTAACACCGCCGAGGAAGTTGACTATGTAGCGGACCGCGTGGTGGAAACCGTGCAACGCCTGCGCGAACTTTCTCCTCTATATGAAATGGCGAAAGAAGGCGTGGACGTCAGTAAAATGACTTGGCAGACGGCGGCAGAACACTAAAAAGATGAAATATCAGGGCACACTCGGAGTTCATGCCACGGTGAGCGAAGACACGCCGGTGTTCGACGTGTTCTTCGCGCCCAATGTGGACAAAAGCGCCTGCAACTCCCGAAGGTTTCGCGAGCTGCAGGAGCTGGGTGAATTCCTGGAAACCCTGGAAGTACAGCATGAAGTGGTCGCGAAGACCCTAGAAGAACTTCGCAAAGGGCGTTCGGCGTCCATCGAAAATATTGTTTTGTCGGACGAAGTGATTTTTGATCAAGGGTTGGACAGCACTGTTACTTTGAACAGGAGAATCAACTAATGGCTTACAGCGATAAAGTGATCGAGCATTACAACAATCCGCGTAACGTCGGCTCGCTCGACAAGAAAGACCCCAACGTCGGCACCGGCTTGGTCGGCGCGCCCGAATGCGGCGACGTGATGAAGCTGCAGATGAAAGTGAACCCCGATACCCGCATTATCGAAGAGGCGAAATTCAAGACCTTCGGCTGCGGCTCGGCCATCGCCAGTTCCTCACTCGCTACCGAATGGGTGAAGGGCAAGACGGTCGAAGAAGCTCTTGCCATCAAGAACACGGACATCGTGCGCGAGCTGTCGCTCCCCCCGGTGAAGATCCATTGCTCGGTGCTGGCGGAAGACGCTATCAAGGCCGCGCTGTCCGACTGGAAGAAAAAGCAGGGCGACGC
>PLZZ01000239.1:0-17566 GCA_003153585.1 Acidobacteriota bacterium
CTGTTATCACCCGCGAAAGCGTTCGCGAGAACCGCGAACGCTTTCTCTCGCGCGACATACTGCCGCATCAACGCATCGTCGCCGGGACTACCGGCACAACCGGCGGCAACCTGAAAGTCGCCTACACAGAAAAACTCGCTAGGGAAAACTGGGCCTTCTTACTTCGACAACGAGCCTGGGCCGGAGTGAACCCGCGACAACCGCGAATAACATTTTTTGGGGCGCGCGTGGTTCCCACCACCCGGACCACACCTCCTTATTGGATTTATAATCTTCCCGAGCGTCAGCTCCTCTTCAGCATTTTTCACCTTTCCCAAAACACTGCTCCCCATTACATAAAGTGCCTGCGCGAGCACCAAGGTGCAGTGCTTGAGGGTTTCCCGTCAGTGCTCAGCATCCTGGCGGACTTCGTCTTGAGCCGTGGCCAGACAATTCCCATGCGCGCTATTTTNNTTTATCCGGCGGCCCGCGACAAAATTGAATCCGCGTTTCTGGCACACACATTTGATAGCTACGGCATGACGGAATATTGCGGCCTGATCCAACAATGCGAAGAAGGTGAGATGCACCTGGCACCGGAGTACGGTTTTTTGGAAATACTCGACGAGAACAACGATCCCGTCGCGGGAGATGCGGAAGGATATTTTGTTTGGACCGGTTTTTTAAATCGCGCCATGCCCTTGGTGCGATATCGAATTGGCGACCGGGGACGATGGAAACTGGGACCTCGTTGCCAATGTGGCCGGGCATTCCCCCGGGTAACTCCCACCATTACGCGCGAAAGCGAAATTCTTCGTTGCGCGGACGGTCGAATATTTTCGCCCCGTGCGCTAAACCAATATCTCAAGGGAGCTACATCGCTGCGATTCTGTCAGTTCGTCCACGACCGTTCGGAACGCGTGGTCGTTCGAGCCGTCGCCGGCAACGGCCGTGCTGCCCAGGAAATGATGAACATTCGCGAAGAGCTGCAACACCTGCTGGGCGCATCCATGCGCGTCACGGCTGAGATCGCCACAGAGCCGTTGGTTTTTCCGGGCGGGAAGATTCCTCTCATCGTCAATCGGGTCGCGCAATGAACGAAAAACGCTTGATCGCCAACGCCGACGATTTCGGCATGAGCCGCGGGATATCCGACGGTATTCTTCTCGCGCATCGCTTTGGGTTTCTTACCAGCGCGTCCTTAATGGTCAACATGCCTGCAACTGATTATGCCGTCGAACACCTTGCATCGGCGCCCGCCCTCAGCATCGGAGTCCATCTGAATATTTGCCAAGGCAAACCGATCTCGCCCGCACATGATGTTCCCAGTCTGGTGGATGCCAGCGGCGATTTTCACCCACCGCCCGTCATGATTCGCAAACTCTGGCTCTGGCAAATATCCACACAGGAACTAGAGGCGGAATTCCGTGCGCAAATTCGCTGGATGAAATGCAGAGGCATCCATCCCACTCACGCCGATTCCCACCATCACACGCATATTTATCCAGCGGCCACGGTCGCGTTTGCGCGTTCTGCTATGGCCGAAGGCATCTCATGCGTTCGTGCTTCGCGCTTCAGTTGTTGGCCGACAAATCGCATTTTGGGTGGACCTCACGAAGGAGGAATCGTCCGTCGGCTGCTGGTGCAAAGCTACCGCGGTGTGTTACAACGTACNNCGGGTTTCATTCGGCGGACAGCCGCATTTCATTTCCTTGCGAAGCCAGACGGGATTCCACAAATCTCGGCGCGCTTTGGAAAATCACGTTCGAAAACCTGCCGACCGGAACATTCGAACTGGCATGCCATCCGGGATTCTCTGAGCGCGGCTTCTCTGAGTCCGATGCAATTCATCGCCAGCGCGAAGATGAACTGGACTGGTTAACGAATCCGGAAATGCGCGCGGTGATTCAGCGAAGCGGAATTCACTTGATTNNACCATGACGCAGCTGTTCTGGTTTTCTGCGGCCGTTGTCATCTACGTCTATTTTGGCTATCCCCTCTTGCTTAAACTTCACTTTCTTGGAGGTTCCAAACCCTGGCATCGAGGTCACGACCAGCCGTTGATCAGCGTGATCGTCGCCGCTCACAATGAAGAGTCGGTCATCGAATCGAAAATCAAGAATCTCCTTTCGTCCGGCTATCCGCGCGAACGCGTCGAAGTTTTGATCGGCAGTGATGGCTCTTCGGACAGCACCGAGGACATCGTTCGCAAATTCGTCGCTGACGGCGTAGGCCTGATCTCGTTTCCACAGCACCAGGGTAAGAGTGCGATACAAAACGGGCTTGTCGCGAAAGCCTCGGGCTCTATTCTGGTTTTTACTGATGCGGATTGCATTGTGCCGGTATATGCGCTGTCCTGTCTCGTCGAGAATTTTGCCGACGAGCGAATCGGTCTCGTCACGGGAATCCCTCGGTATCAGAATGATCCGGAGACCAGCGTGGCGAAGAACGAAAGCGTTTATCTCCGCTACGAAACATGGTTGCGAGTGGAGGAAAGCAAGTGTGGATTGCTGACGATGGCTTCCGGCTCGCTGTTTGCCATGCGCCGCTCCCTATGGAAGCCACTCGACCCAAATGTGGGTGACGATTTCGCTCTGCCGCTACAGGTTGCGCTGAAGGGCATGAGAATCGTCTTGGATTCCCGCGCTTTCGTTTTCACTCGATTGACGCAGAATCGGCCCGACTCCATGTACAACTTGAAAGTCCGAATTATCAGCAAAGATTTTCGCGCTCTTATGGCAAACCCCAGAATACTAAATCCCTTTCGTTACGGTTCAGTCGCGATCAGCCTGTGGTCGCACAAACTTCTGCGATGGCTTGTTCCGTACTTTCTCTTGACCCTATTCGCATCAAACACTTTCCTCCGCCACGTTCCCTTTTATCGCGTCGTTCTTCTGTTGCAGTTAATGTTTTACGGAACAGCGTTAGTCGGGCTGTGCCGCCGCAGTCATGCGCTCCCGTTTCCCTTCTCCATTCCGATGTCTTTTTGCATTGTGAATTTTGCAGCGCTTATCGGAACCGCAAAGTCCCTGATCGGCCGCAAATCAGGCAGGTGGAAGCCGGTCCGAAAGCAGTCGCCGGCTGTCTGAACCAAACAGAGAGCAGAGAATTGAAACCTAAATGACAGATCGAAACTTAGTCCTGTGGAATTCCGGCGACTCTGAACAAATCGTCACGAAGGTTGCCATCGCCGGCGATTTTCTTCCGTCCGGCAATCTGATGTTCCCTGCCGGCGCCGGATGGTCCGAGATGGCGCAGAGCCTTGCCTGCCACTTTGACGACGTCGCCGCAACTTTCGTAAATCTGGAATGTACGGTCGCTGACGAAACGCTTCCCGCACGCCCTCTTGTAGGAATTGGCCAAACCGTTCTCGCATGTTCGGATTCACTCAATTATCTGCAATCAATTCGCGCCCATGCCGTAGGGATCGCAAATAATCATAGCTATGATTTCGGCGATGAGGGCGTGACACAGACGCGGCAGGCGATCTCGAAACATGGAATGATTCCGCTTGGTGCCGGCCGCACGGCAAGAGAATCGCCTGAGGTTTTCATCTGGCAAGGTCCAAATAAACTCCGCGTGGGCTTCTGGGCGGCAGCGAAAGCGACACACGATGTCGCCACCGCCCAAACTCCGGGAGTCGAGCCCGCTACTCCCAAGCGCGCGTTGGAAGCCGCCCAAGAAATGAAACGCCGTGGCGCAACTTTCTGTATCGCCTTACTACACGCTGGCGTTTTGAGAACCAACCGCCCGGACCCTGAAGATGTCCGCCTGATGGAGCTAATTGCAAAGTGCGGTTTTAGGGTTGTCGCCGCCTCGCACAGTCACCGCATCAGCGGCTATAGCCGGATGGGCTTGGCGCAAGACACTCCATCATTCAGCTTTTACGGTCTGGGAAGCCTGGTCTCCGGTTATGTCGCCTCTCCGCTCGAACGCGAGGGCCTGATCGTCGTCGTAGGGTTCAATCGCGACGGTAAGTTCATTCGGCTGGAAATCCGACCAGTACTTCTGGGCGAAAACGGCTTCGGCGCAATACCCGACGCATCCATGCGCGACAGAATCCTGAACCGGTTTCGGGAGCTCTCCGAAGAAATCGCAGACGGCTCCTACGAGAAAATGTTCTACCGAGATCTGTCTCCGGGACTGTTACGGCTTTATATGAGGGACGCGCACGCCGCATTTCGACACCGGGGCGTTCGCGGCCTGGCGATTAAGATGAGTCGTATTCGCCTTCGCCACGTGCGACGGCTGGTGCGCAAAGCTACTGGATAAATCAAGTTGCTACGCCCCGAAGCAATCGCGTTCATCTCGACATTAATTCTCACTCCATTTGCGCGGCGACTGTGCGTTCATTGGAATTTGTACGATTCCATTGGCCCGCTGAAAATTCATTCAAAACCGATCCCGCGCTTGGGCGGCGTCGCGATCACTCTAGCATTTGCCGCGGGGACAAGCTTTTCAGGCCATCTTTCTCAAATGCATGTCTGGCCTTTCTTTGCGGCGCTGATCTTGATCTGGGCTGCCGGGCTCATAGACGACATTCGGGGCCTGTCGCCAACCTTGCGGCTCGCAGCCCAAGTCGGCGGTGCCATCTTGCTGTGGTCCGGAGATTGGCGATTGCCCTGGCTCGCCGGGCCCGTCAATCTAGCCGCGTCTTGCGTGTTGATGGTGGTCTTTATCAACTCGTTTAATTTCCTTGATGGGTCCGACGGTCTATGCGCCGGGGTCACAGGAATCATCGCCGCTGCATTTCTCGTATTCCCCGGCTTCACGCTCAGCTCGCTAGGGACAACTGTGGCGTGGAGTTTACTGGGCGTCTGCTTTGGTTTCTTGGTTTTCAACTTCCCTCCCGCGGGTATTTTCATGGGGGACTCGGGGAGTACCGTCCTGGGATTTGGCATCGCGTTTCTTGCATTTGATTTCTATCGCATGACCTCACTGGGCGAGCATCGCCTTACGCTTGCTTTCCCGTTGCTGACGGCCGCGCTGCCGTTGCTCGATGGAATTCTGACCGTCCTCCGCCGGCTGTATGGAGGGCGCTCGCTCTCACACGGTGATCGCCGTCATTACTACGATTTATTGTTGGGGTTGAACTGGTCGCCTCGAAATGTAGCTCTGACAACCTATGGACTGACCGCGGGCATGTGCATCGTTGCGTGGCTTGTTCTTCAATGCGATTTCATACACGCCTTTTTGCTGTGCGCCGCCGGTATCGGTGCGTTAGTGTTCGCCGCTCTGCGGCTCGGATCTCTTCGAACGAACGAAAAGTCACGCCCTCACTTCGATCAGCGCAACACGGGAGATGGCGGCAGGAGTTTGCGAAATATTCTTAGGTCTGACTAATGATGATCGCACGCGTACCGCGCCGGCTGCGATCCTTCGGCGTGGACTGTTTTTGAATGTTTCCCAACGCAACGAGTAACCTGCGCAGCTTGGCTCGCTCCTCGAGGTCCATTTCCACCACCTCGAACGCGCGCGCCTGCGTGTTCGCATCGCGAACGATGGTTTGCGCTTTCACCGGCTTTTGTCCGGTGTTCAGTTTCATGTTTACCAGGCTGCCGGGATGCAAACTCTGGTCGCAAATTGCCACACCGCCGCCCAAAGTCAGCTCCGGAATATCCAACCTGCAATTTTCCTTCAGATTTGTGGTCATGCCCGACACGGCGTGTTCCAGCCGCAAGCGCGGGTAGCGTCGTTGCCGTATTGCCGAAGAATTTGGATCCGCGTCGAGCGGCTCAATCGAAAGTTCCGCAACACTTAGACCGCTTCGCGGAATGAAATTGCGGATCCATTCAGGGTCAATTTTCTCCATTGCCTGCGCCGCCACGAGTCTCAATTCGCTCGGATTGGCCCAGCGAAATGCCTTGCGTGCTTCGGCGATTTTTCGCAGCACAACTTCCGCGCCCCCGGTGCGAAGGCGGCCGAGCGCTTCAATCGCTTTTAACCGCAAATATCCTGTGCCGTCTTTTGGCAAATCGCCTTCAGCCAGGCGCAATAAGCGCATGTCCGACCCCTGCTCTCCGCTCATTCCGATCTCATCAATCGCAAGCGGGCGGATCAGGGCGTCAAGGCTGTCAAATATCGTCAGGAGCAATCGGCCCCTCTCGGACCCGCCGCTGGAAGAAATCTGCCGCACCACTCTGTCGTGAGTCGTGCGTTTCCATTCGGACATTCGTCCTGGAAGCACTTCCACTACTAGGTCCGCGTCCAAACGCGTCAGGATGCCGATCGCTTCTGTCACTTCTACGGCGCCGCCCCTGCGAAGTTGTTCACGTAAATGCTGCAGTCCTTCCGGCCCCAGCACTTCCATCATTGAAATCAATAAATCGCAATCTTCGCGAAAACCGGAACGGCTGAATCGGCCGGCCAAGTGCTCGGATGCGGGAGCAGGCATGCGTCGCAGAAGATCCGCCAATCCGTTCGGTACGTTGCCCGCTTTCAGCGCTTCTTCGATGAACTCCGGCAAGCGGTTCTCAACTGCAATCCTCGGACGCAGATTGTTCCCCAGACCAGGCCGCTCGGTTTCCACGTACTCCACTAATTCAACAGCGCGCTGGATCGCCGGGTACGATCGCTTATTGGCCGCTTCCTGTGACAGGCGAACGAATGCCGCGCCTACAAGGCTTTGCAGTTCGGAATCCCGCTCTTCGGCAAGCTGAACGCCCACCTTGCGGATTGTTTCCACCAGCAAGCGTTCATCACTCTTCGCGTAAAGTCCCGCCAGTTCGGAAATACCCATGGAGGTTTGGCGCCGCTGCTCGGGCGATTTGTTCGTGATGCAATTCGCGTAATTGCGCAGCGTATTCTCTGCCTCTTCCTTTTCACCGCGTGCTGTCAATCCTTCCACGTATTCCCGGATCTTCGCAGGAGGAACGCACCAGGCCTCGGGAGAGTCGAGCACGGCTTTCTTCTTCTCATCTCCCACCTGAGCCCAAAACTGCTGAGCCAGAAGGTCCACGTGAGACTGCACTTCGATTCCATGGCGACTCATCTTCTCTTCATACACGCCCAAAATCTTGCGCAAGCCGTCCAGCTCCAGGCTCATTTCGTCTAACACTTGACGCACCGCGTTTACTTCGATGTCCCCTTTTTCGTAGCTTTCCAGCGCGAAACGGACGGCGATGTGTTCCGCAAGCTTCATGAGCGTCGGTTTGTCCGACGTTTCCGATGGCGCTTGCGCAGCCAGCGCCGACAATGCTTGGCTCACCGTAAAGCGAGCGCGCCGTGGCAGCGTGGATAGTCGCGATTGAAAAGAAGCCGGATCAATTCTGTCTTTGGATGAATCCGTCGTCCGGGCAATCTGAGCCAGAACCTGCAAAATTCCTTTTAATTCATCTTCATGCAAAGTCATGAGCCCGGTTTCTACGGCCATTGAACCGGCGGCGCCGCGCGCGGAACGGCTGCCGCGAATTCCAGCCGTAGCGTTTCCCCAACGGCTCACCTCGCCGGGTTCCGAGCTGCTTGATTCGGGCACTTTCCAAATGTTCGGGCCGGATCCACCTGTGTTTCGGGCACCCGCGCCACGGCTCCCGCCTCCGCCCTGTCCCGCTGGAATGCTGCCAACAGAACCGGAAGGCGAAGTACCCAATCCACCGCTTCTATCGCTTCGGCCTGGACCACCGGGCCCGGAGCCTGCTCCGCCAGAACCTGCGCCACGCGTCGAACCGATATCACTTCCGCCCCTCGCAGCATGTCCCGGAGCTACCGGAACCGCTTCCCCGCTGAGGCCACGCGCGTTCGGTCCGGATTCCGTCGAATTTTCTTTGTTGAGCCAAAACCCGCCGGCATTGGGATCAAGAGGAGCGCCCTCTTCGCTGCCTCCAACAATATTCCATGTGCCGAAGTCGCTGGAGCGGCTTTCGCTTGCTAAATTTGATCCGTGAACAGGAACTCCGCCGCTGATCCGCGCTCCCGATCCATGTCCCTCGCCTGACGACTGCTTCGAGCCGTCCTTGTTGAACCAAAAGCCGCCAGCGTCCGGTTCCAAAGCTGCTCCACCGCCATCGCCGCCGACAATATTCCACGTTCCGGGGCCAGACGATCCGCCGCTCCCGGTTCCGCCTTCCGAACCGCCCACGGAACTGACCGGACCTGACATGCGAACACCATCAGCACCCGCACCGGGCTCACCGTGACCTGCAGGAATCCCTCGAATTATTTCCGATGAGTCGCCCGCGTAATATCCGGGACCGCCGCCATGTCCGCCCGTGCCTCGCCCGTCTCCTCCTCGCGACTCGAAACCACCGCCGCGACCGGAACCTGACCCCTCGAAACCATTTCCGGAGCCGCCGCCGTTCCCATCTCCGCTTCCACCGCCATTGCCTGAACCACTGCCGCCGCTGCCGTCTCCGCCTGATCCGCTACCGCCATTGCCGTCGCCGGAACCGTCCCCGCCCAGGCCGCCAGCCCTCGGCCCACTCCCAGACCCTTTTGTTCCTTCCGCGGCAATGATCAATTGCAAAAGTCTCTCAGGATCGTTGAAGAGTTCGTCGGATTTTTCGGAGTTTAAACCCAGCGTGCGCGCAGCAAGTTGCGCCGCAATTGTGGATTTGGCGACTGCGGAGTCAGCCGGCACAAAACACACTTCGTTCACGTGGATGTGCGGATCGCCTTGCAACGCAGTTTTTAATTGTTCGGCTAGTTGCACCGGCTTTGCGCCAGTGCCAGTGGGGAAAGCACGCACGAACCGCGCCAGACTTGCTTGTGTTACTTTTGGGGAAAAGTGAATGCTGGCGATGCCCGCGGATGAAAGCATCTTTGCAAAACTCTTCTCGGCCGCTGCCGATTCCAACGGCGTGCCATCGAGCAGAAGTTGGTCCCCTGACACACCCAGCAGGACCCCGGCTTCGTTCTCCGAGCCCGAGCCGAGCGCGGTGCGCAGCTCGCTCCAGCCGGTTTCGAATTGCTTTACAGTGCGGGGGTGACCAAAATCGTACATCCGCGCGAATTTCAACAAAATGTTGAGGCTGCGCACGAAAGCGCGGGCCGCTGCCGGCCGAGTGTTGGAATTTGTGGCCATAGATATGGGGCTAGAACCCCGCCTCTACAGCAAAGTATGTAGGTTAGGGACTGGCGCTGCAATGGTACGGGTGTCGTGATTGGTACTAACCGTTGGGCTATAAATATCGTAGGTGAGAGGTAATAGGAAGAATCTAGTGCCTGCGCCGTCTTTTCAACCATCCTTCTAACTCTTTGATATCACTCAAGATAGTTAGGGCTCCCAGCTCACGCAGGCGAGTACCACGCTGGCGGCGTTCTTCGCTCCGGCGAGGCAGAATACCCACAAACGGCATTTTCGCAGCCTGAGCGGCAAGAGCATCATCCACATTGTCTCCCACGTACAGCGCGTTGCCCGGATCGCGGCCACTCAAAATCTGCAACAGACCATCTGGAGCCGGCTTTGGCCTCTTCACATTTTCTACGCTGACGATCCCGTGGAAAAAAACCCGGCATCTGCAGCGATCCAAAGTGTAATCAAGCTCCCGTCGGATCCGGCCGGTGAAGATATAGAGCTCCGCAAGTTTTGAAAGGCGCCGCAAATTCGCAGCCGGCAACAGCCATTTTTCTCGCGTCACATTTCCTTTGCCGTTCTTACCCCAGTAAAGTTCGACAAACTTGCCTTTCACTTCGTCGTATTCGATCTTCTTTCCGAGCGCATTTACCCAAGCTGTGGACAGTTTCCAGTCGTCATTGAACCCCGGTCGATTTTTCCAGCGATGGAGTTCCCGGCGAGTGACCCTCTTGCCCACAAAGAATTTCACAGTTTCAAGCGTTGTGCGTTGAAACGAGCCTCGCGTGTCCACCAAAACGCCGTCCACGTCGAAAATAATCACAGCGGCCTGGAATGTCATGAACTGGGAGTGTGGAATATCAAGTTCGATTTACTGGTATGCGATACGTTCAGGAAGCCGATCCATCCGATTCGCTGGAGGATGCCGCTCGCCCAACGTCGTGACCGGCGGAATCGGATTCGCCGGAATCCGACTCGTTCTCAGTGTCGAGCGAATCAGAGGACCAGGCCTCTCCTGCCTTCGCAGAGGTCAAGACCGGCTCGTCGATTCCGTGGGCGGGTGCGGCACTTTCCGCGGAAGATTTTGCTGCGGGCGTGCTGGAAAGCTCAGGAACGAGTGTTGACGCTGCCGCCGCATTCAATGCGTCCAGCCTCGCGCCAAGCACTTCAGCCAACAAATCGATAATCAATTTCGCGCCGCGCCCGTCCGAATCTTTTGCCGGGTTGTAAGCAGTCACTTCCATGGCCGCAAGATGCTTTTGTTGCAGGAAAACCAGAAGAGCCTCGCGAACCTCTTCGATAGTCAAACCGCCGCCGCCGGGATAATTTGTCGCCTGAAAGTCTGCGATCACGTCCACATCGAAGTGCAACAAGAATTCGTAGCCATTTCCGCGAATTCGATCGACCGCTTCTTGTGCCGCCGCTTTTGCGCCCATGCGCTTCACGTCTTTCGCCAGGTATCGCCGGAGCGGTGATTGCTTCAGCAATTGCTCTTCAGCAGGATCGAGACGCTCCACTCCAAACAGCGCGAGGTCTGGCTCGCGCACGAGAGGCGGCTCACCCCAAAATCGCACAAGCTCCGGAGCGCCGCGGGCAGTTAAATGCGAAACAACCATGCCATCTAGGCAGCCCGATGGCGTCGTTGCCGGCGTGTTCAAATCGGCATCGCGGTCCATATAAATCATACCCACATGGCGGAAATAGCGGCGCACGCCTGCTACTGCGGCCAGCGCGACAGAGCAATCCCCTCCTAGAATCAGTGGAAGCGCGCCGGATTTAACGGCCAGCTCGACGCGCGGCTTCAGCGCCTCGATTGCGGCAAGTACTCTCGGAAGATTACGTGCACGGGGACTGTCGTTGTCGGGTTTGTATTGCTGGGGAGGATCATCGCCAAGATCACTTACCACGTAACCAATCGAGTTTAGTCTCTCGGTTAATCCCGCTGCACGCAATGCAGCAGGCCCTTCCTCGTGCCCGAGCGACATTGCGGCCGCGCTTGTGGGCGCGCCGAGGAGTGCGATCTTATTCGCCTGGCGGACTACTTTAACCGCCACTCAAGAGCTCCTTAAACTTTTCTTGCCGGCATCCGACCGTCGACGGATTACTGCGCCACCGGATTCTGCCGCGCTGCAAGTTCCGGCGGTAAAGTAAAGCGCACGTCTTCGCGAATTAGGTCGAGATCGCGGTGATTCGTAAATCCGAAATTCGAGAGCCGCTGGCTCACTTGCTCCACCAGAATCTCCGGAGCCGACGCGCCGGCCGTCAATCCCAGAGTGGTCACTCCTGTGAGCCAGGAAGCGTCTATATCGTTCGAATCTTCAATCAAACGCGCCGCCACGCCCGCGCGCTTCGCCACTTCCACAAGCCGGTTCGAATTCGAGCTGTTCGCCGAACCGACCACGAAAATCAATTCCACTTCGCGCGTCAACGCTTCTACTGCTTCTTGACGATTTTGCGTCGCGTAGCAGATGTCGTCCGAAGCCGGTCCGACGATAGTCGGGAACCGCTGGCGCAGGCGCGCCACTATTTCCTGCGTGTCGTAGAGCGACAGGGTCGTCTGCGTCAGGAATGCGAGGCGATTCGGGTCCTGCACTTCGAGTCGGTCCACTTCCTCGACGCTGCCCACAACCAGGGTCTGCTCCGGGGCTTCTCCCGACGTTCCGACGATTTCCTGATGATCGCGATGGCCGATCAGAATCAGCGTGCGCCCTTCGCGCGCAAATTTAAGAGCTTCCAAGTGCACTTTCGTCACCAGCGGACAAGTGGCATCAATGACGCGCAACTGCCGTTCCTGCGCTTCTGTGCGGACCCGCGGCGGCACGCCGTGAGCGCTGAAAACAAGCACAGCGCCTACCGGAACCTCTTCGATCGATTCCACGAAGATTGCGCCGCGGCGCCGCAGCTGATCCACTACATAGCGGTTATGAACGATTTCATGATGGACGTAAACCGGGCGGCCGTAAGCTTCGAGCGCGAGCTCTACGATGTCCACCGCTCGAACCACGCCCGCACAGAATCCGCGCGGCCGGACGCGCACCAGCGTTTTGCCACCGTTTGTCGTGCCTTGTATATTCGTTAAGGTCAATTAACTCTCCGCAAAGAGTCTTATTTTACCTGAACTGGCGCTTCCCTACCACTTCGTTCCTTCGCCGAGTTCCTTTTGGACGGTCGAAGCCCGGCCAGGCCTCCAATGCCGAAATGTCCAATCAATCCATATATTTGGAAAGGATGAAACGCTCATAGCGCAGGGCCGGTGCCGGAGATTAAAATGTCGCAAGAATCGGGACGAGGACTAGCCGGGTGTTTTCACTCCGGCGGCCAACGGCTATTTAAGCAGATGTTGCAAGGTCATCCGCAGGACAGGGCCGCATACGGTGGATGAAATTGCATCCGCGGCCCTGTTTCTACTGTCGAACTAATCGAGCGCGATTACTGGGCAGACTCTGATCGTGGATGGCGGAACGACTTTCTACTGAGCTCGTCCACCATGTTGTATCCCCGGCGCGCCGAACGCGCGACCACGCGAATCCCTGTTTCCGTCAAATCCAACCCCCGCTCACCGATTGCTCCCAGAAGATAAGCGGTTCCGCCAATAACCAGCAGTGCGCCAAACGCAACACCGAACAACAGTTCAGCAGCGAGCAATTCGCGCACAAAATAGATTTGCAAGAAGAAGAAAATTCCGATCGCAACTAGCATCCACTTGCGCAGTTTCGCCTTTTCGATAACCCCGACTGCAAATGCATTCAGCCTTTCCAGGATGATTTTCATTAGCCCTCGTTTGCCTCATTCGTGTAGAAGCAAGCAGAAGACCAAAACGAATGCCCCATAACTCGTTGAAAACTCGCCAGTGTCGGGGAATCAGGAGGCCAAATCGAGGGAAAAGAGAAAAGGGTTTCCGTAACGCGAACAAGTACCGATTTGATACAAGGTTGCCTACGCTGCCGTTTTTTGTTGCCCCTTTTCGGCTACAGGCTATTCACTTGCGTTTTGTTTCGCCTGAAGCGAATCAGTTTTTCAGGCTTAACGCCCTTCAAACGGATAGCGATCCTGGGCCAGCACCGCGCTCGCAACACGCGCTCTTAACGCGATCGTGTCGATAGGAGCATGCTTTGCGAAACGCCGCAGCACCGCGAGCTGTGTTATCAGCGTGTCACCGGCGACCGTCGCGGCTAATGCTGTGCGGGCCTGTTTCTCGACGCGGTCCATCGCGTCATATATAAACGCTCGGGCTGCGTCGCACATAACGCTCGCGGATTCTCCTCGCGTTGCAGACGCCTTCTGCGCCCTGCGCAGCGAAGATTCCATGGCATACACATCCATCACCACATTGGCCAGCGCCGCCATCACTTCCTGCTCGTCGGCAAGTTTTTCGCGGAATTTCTGCACGGCGGTTCCCGCTGCAAGTAGGAAAATTTTCTTGGCCTGCGTCAGGGAGCGCTCTTCTTCAGCAAAAGCTCCGCTTTCAGACTCCTCATACGACGGACCTGCCAGCACTTCGTCCGCCAGCTTCATCGCCGCGGGAATCAAAGGCAAAATGCCCGCCATCGAACGCTTCATCAGCATTTGAATGATCAGCATGCGATTGATTTCGTTCGTCCCTTCGAAGATTCGGTTCACGCGGCTGTCACGGTAAGCGCGTGCCACCGGGTAGTCTTCGTGAAAGCCATAGCCCCCGAAGATTTGAACGCCCTCATCAACGCAGAAGTCCAGCGTCTCGCTGCCGACCACTTTGCTTATGGAACTTTCGATCGCGTATTCCTCGAGAACTTGCATAGCTTGTTGCGTTTTGTCTACGCCAGCCTTCGGATTTGCCACGGCGGCTTCAACCATTCCCGCGGAACGATAAATCATGGACTCCACGGCATATATCCGAATGGCCATTTCGCCGAGCTTCGCCTTGATCAGTCCGAAGTCGCAGAGCCGTTTGCCAAACGCTGTTCGTTCCTTGGAATATTTCGAAGAAGCTTCCAGCACTTTCTTCGATCCGCCGAGGCAAGAGGCGCCCAGCGAAAAACGGCCGACGTTCAGTGTGTTGAATGCAACGATATGGCCGCGTCCCGCTTCGTGCAGAAGATTCTCTTTGGGAACCGGAGTGTTTTCGAAAAATATCGGCACGGTAGAGCTACCGCGGATGCCCATTTTCTTTTCTTCCGCGCCCACCGAGAAACCGGGGGCGCCGCGCTCCACGATGAAGCACGAAAACTTTTCCCCATCAATCTTTGCGAAGACGATATAGACATCGGCGAAGCCGCCATTCGTAATCCACATCTTTTGGCCGTTCAGAATCCAGTTCTTTCCATCCGGCGAAAGCACCGCGCGGGTGCGCGCGGCGAGCGAATCCGAACCGGCCTGCGGCTCGGAGAGGCAATAGCAGGAGAGCAGCTCGCCGGTCGCGATTTTCGGGAGATATTTCTTCTTCTGCTCCTCCGTACCGAAGTACACGATCGGAATCGTTCCGATACTAGAGTGGCCTCCGTGCGAAACCGCAAAGGACCCATAAGCGGAAAGTTTTTCTGCGAGGACCGTCGAGGATACTTTGTCCAGGCCTGAACCCCCGAACTCTTCGGGAATCGCGCCGCCTAACAGGCCGATTTCTCCGGACTTCTTCAGCATCCGGGCCATAAGCCCTTCTTTGTGCTGTTCCAGCGCCGCGATTTCCGGCACCACTTCTTTTTGTACGAATTCTTCCGCGGTTTGGCCCACCAGTCGCTGGTCGTCAGAGACGTCCGCAGGAGTGAAAATATCTTCGGGCAGGCAGGATGTAATCAAGAATGCGCCGCCGCGATTCAACGCCGCCGAAACCGATGTAGTGGCCATGATGCTGTCCTCCGTAGAATGACCGAACGATTCCTTGATTCTACGACAAAATTGAAGCTTTGTGACCCTCGATCGCCATGGACAAATGTCGCGTTGCGGAACGGGGCTTTCCGCAGTTATAGTGGTGCGCATTATTCAAGCTCGCTCGCGTGCAGCGCGATTTAGCGACGGGGCAAAACAAAAGCGTCGAAGAGAATTCTGTATGGCGAAGGAGACACATGGGAAATCCAGTCGTTCACTTTGAAATCGGATGCCGCGACAGTAAAAAAACTCAGGAATTTTACTCCAACTTGTTCGACTGGAAGCTCGAGGCCATGGGTCCGGCTGTGATGATCAATACCGGAGAAGCGGTTGCCGGCCACATCACCGCGCTCGGCCACGAACCCCATCACTACACAATTTTCTACGTCNNTTTGCCTGGATGCAGGATCCCGAAGGAAATACGGTTGGCCTTTTCAAACCGGCAAAGCGCGAGTGAGCCGGTATCCTTACGAAAGGCGCTCGAAAATTCCAGCCGCGCCCATGCCGCCGCCCACGCACATGGTTACCATCCCATAGCGTCCCTTGCGCCGATCGAGTTCACGCAGAATCGTGGCCGTCAGCTTCGCACCGGTGCAGCCTAGCGGATGGCCCAGCGCTATCGCGCCGCCGTTCACGTTGACGCGCGCGGGATCTAAACCGGCAAGTTTGATCACCGCCAACGACTGTGCGGCGAACGCCTCGTTTAATTCAATCACATCAATTTGATCGATCGTCAGACCTGCAATCTTCAGCGCTTTCGGAATTGCATACACGGGGCCGACGCCCATCTCTTCCGGAAGGCATCCCGCCGTGGCAAACGCGAGGAACCGCGCGAGGGGTTTCAATCCAAGCGCTCGTGCTCGCTCGGCGCTCATGACCACGGCCGCTGCTGCGCCGTCACTCATCTGCGAGCTGTTCCCCGCAGTCACGACTCCGCGTGCGTGGAACGCAGGCTTCAGCTTTCCGAGCACCTCAACGGAGGTATCGCTCCGAGGACCTTCATCTGTATCGAAATTGATCTTTACGTTTTTCGCCTTCGAGTTCCCGTTTCCGTTACTCTCGAAACTGGCGTAATTCACTTCCACCGGCACGATTTCGTCCTTGAATTTCCCTGCGGCGATGGCAGCAAGCGCTTTCTGATGGCTAGCGAATGAAAACTCATCAGACTGTTCCCGCGTGATGCCGTATTTCTTGGCGAGATTTTCGGCAGTGAGCCCCATGCCCAGATAAGCATCCGGATAACTGTCCATCAGCGAAGGATTCGGCGAAATTTTGTTTCCACCCATGGGAACCATGCTCATGGATTCAGTGCCGCCGGCCACCGCTACATCTCCCTGCCCTGCCATGATGCGCTCCGCAGCCAGTGCAATCGCCTGAAGTCCGGACGAACAAAAGCGATTAATCGTCATGGCGGAAGTTTCCACAGGCAAGCCGGCGCGCAAGGCCGCGATCCGCGCCACATTCATTCCTTGCTCAGCTTCGGGCATCGCGCAGCCCAGGATGACGTCTTCAATCTCTTTCGGGTCCAGCCCGCCGGCCCGCGCGACTGCTTCTCTGATCACCACCGCCGCCAGATCATCAGGACGCGTGGCACGCAGCACTCCCTTGGAAGCTTTTCCCACTGGAGTTCTCACGGAGCTGACAATTACCGCTTCGCGCATCTATCACCTCGGCATGCACTAATCCGATTGCAAGCACAACGATACTATATTCGATGCGTGGACGATCGAAAAGAAGCGGCGTTCAGGGCGATCCCGCTCCGGTTTACTCTGTAGGCAGGAATGCTGAGGATCGAAACTAACGGTGGAACCTGATTGTCACAAGCATCTGTACGGATACCGGCTGTCCATCGAGTTTCGACGGCTCATACCGCCATCGGCTGAGAGCGTCGAGCGCGGACTGCCGCAACATCACAGGCCCCGAAACCACCTCCGTGTGCGTTACGTGTCCATTCTTGTCAATCGTTGCCCGGATGACAACGTCACCTTGCACATTGGAATTCTTGGCAGCGGAAGGATAAATCGGAAGAGTGGAGAAAATGAGCTTGGGTTCCTTCACGAGTCCGCCGACTTTCACCGGGCCATCCGGCTTGATCTCCGGCGCGGGAGGTGACGCAACATCGGATGAACCGATAACTCCAGGTAGTGCGCCGCTCGCGGACGCAGGCGGCTCTGCTGCTGCGTCGAGCGACGGCGCGGCATCCGCTTCTTCGCCGCCGGTCCGTTGCGAACTCACTGGATGAGAATTCAAAGTCGCGTTCATCATATCGGACGTCACATGCGGTGCGTCCTGCTTTGCGGGGGTTCCGGGCCGGTTTGCAGAAACCGGTGAATCGTGTTTTTCAGCCGGAGCATTTCCATTGACGATTATAGAAGGAGCTGGGTTTGCTATCGTGGCACGAGTCGGATTGGAGACCTGCGAAGGCGCCGTGCTCACTTCTGGTGTTTTGGGCGCGTTCAAATTGGCCGCAGACGGCGGTTGAGTGAGTGCCGGCGAGTTTGACTTTGCGCTGTTTCCGTTCGCAGACTGCATTCGAATGTAGAAAACGCCGGCGCCTACCGCAACAAACAGCAGGGTTATCACAGCGGCTATCAAAATCCAGTTCTGCCCTGCTCGCGTTTTTGATTTGGCGGAAGCCCCGGTGTAGGGATCCAATGCTTCGTCAGAGGCTGCAGCGGACGCCGCGCGCTGGGCGCTAAGAGTTGCGCCGCCGGAGAGACTTCCGAATGTACTGCG
>PLZZ01000239.1:17613-29882 GCA_003153585.1 Acidobacteriota bacterium
TCAAAACTCGGTGTGATGGGCGCTGGCGGCGCGGCCGTGATCGTGGACGCTGCAGGCTGCACTTGTTCCTGCAGACCAATCGAAATGAAAGACGGTTCCGGTTTGATTGGCGAATCAATCTGCGGATCAGCAACTGCTGGTTTGATGGCTGGCGAAAACGACGTTGCTTCGGCCGGCTTTTCCGTAACCGCGGGAGCAGGTGCCGGCGCCCAGGAAATATCCGACGCCGACGCTGCGGGCGCCTGCTTGACGATGGGCACCCCCGGTGCTGGTGCGGCCGGTTGCGCTGGCTTGTTTGCAGTTGCAGGTCCTTCGGAAGGAAAGTAAACGCTCCAGTACCCGGGCTGTTTGTGCGTGAATTCAACTTCGACGTAGCCCTGCAAGTTCGAAAATGTGCGAACCTTCACCACGCGGCAAATCGCATCTTGACGCGATTTCAAGTTGGTCACGACCAGCATTTGACCCACGTTCACGGACGTGGACATTCGAATCACCGCGCCCTGAGGGAACACGATCATCGTACTGGTTTGTTCCTCGAACGGTTCGGTGTGCGGCGTGATTTCGCGCGCCACTTCAGTCACGCGAGAGCCGTGCACCTTGACCGGAACTTCCAGGGACACAGCATCGGACCGCAAATGCCCAGCCGGGCTCGCCTTCGCCGGAGCGCGATTTGAGCCGCCGGCCTCCGCAGCTGAATTTGTTACTTCTGAAGTGTCCTTCGTTAGTGGTGCCATTGTTGTACCGGCGGTACGCCGTCCCCCCAGAAGGTATGATTCTTCTGATATATCCATTTTTTAGGCGTGTCGTTAGGTGCGGCAATGGTACGAAAGTACTCAGGGTGAACTTTTTGGACACGCCGGGCCCAGGTGATCGGCGAAGATTTGGGCCAATGAAATTGCCGGAACTACGCTGGAAGGCCCTAGATCTGGCAGACATGTACCTTCATTTCGCCCCGGGGGTTGCGCCAAAAAAAAACATTACCGGTGGGGCTAGCGAGGTGGCACAGGACGTTTGCGGTACTCTTCGTAGAGATCGCGATGGCGATTATCCGTGCTGGTGAGTTGTCCTTTGATGAAGAGGTAGCGCACTTGAGTTTGAATTTCGAGCGGATCGCCGGTTGTCACAATAATGTTTGCCAGCTTTCCTGGCTCCAGAGTGCCCACTTGATCTGCAAGTCCCAAGATTTGCGCGGCATTCAACATTACGGCTTTTAGAGCTTCGTCATGCGGTAAACCATACCCCACCGCCGTTCCAGCATACTGCGGAAGCCTGCGCGAAAAAGATGTGCCAAAACTCGAAAACGCAAAAGGAACTCCGGCTGCGTTTAATTCGGCCGGCTGGGTCATCGGCTTGTCGTACGGAGCGTCCTCTCGTTCGGGGAGCCGTTCGGTAGGACCCAGAATCACCGGGATTTTCTTTTCCTTCAGCAGGTCTTTCACTTTCCAACTCTCTGCGCCGGACCCCAGAATCATTTTTAGATTTTGCTTCGTGCAGAAATCGACCGCGTTGCGAATGTCTCGCGCATCATCGGCCACCACCAGCACAGGAAGTTTTCCCTCCACCACCGGTACGAGCGCTTCCAGCTTCAAATCGCGCACAAAAAGATCCGGCGAACCTTTCTCTTTCGCCTGCGCGTAGTGCCGCGCGCGTTCAAGCCAGTCGCTCAGTTCATTCACCGACTTGTCGTATTCCTTTTTCGCCTCGGTGTAGGGTTTTTCCTTGAAGCTGAACGTTGAAAAATCGAACGAACGCGCCTGGATCGAAGGCCAATTAACCACCATTGCCACCGAACGCTTGATTTGCATCTCGTCCATTGTCCAGCCGGCCAAATTGAACGCCGAGGCCTGGCCCGTGATGACTCCGCCGCCTTCCGAATCGAACCCGCCGATGCCCGGCACCGCGAGCACTTCCGTTATCCCGCTTGCGCGTGTCACCGGAATGTGTGCAGTCGCCGGATTTACCGCCGTCGAAGCGACCAGTTCGGGATTGAACGCGCCGAGCTCACGAGTATCCACGGTCGCTGAAACCGCACCGACCTCGTTCAAACCGATTTGAGTGATCGGATCGAACATTCCGGGATAGACTTCCAGCCCTGCCGCATCGATCACTTGCGCATCTTCGGGAACTGCAATATTTGCACCGACTGCCGCAATTTTCCCGTCACGAAGCACCACCGTGCCATTTTCAATCGCAGGCCCGGCCAACGTATAAACCTTGGCGCCCTTGATAGCGTAAACATTCGCGGCCGGTTGCGACCACAGAGGAAACGCCAGCGACAGCGCCAAACAAAATGAAATTAGCTGGAAGCTCAAGGACTTCGCGCTGATAGCTCTGCTCACAGGCCACCTCCGGCGACGTTGCCTGCATTGCTAGGGCTGGTCGGCGGTTGTTTCTTTTTTGCGACTGGCTTCTTCTCCGGCTTACCTTCTGTTTTCCCTTCTGCTTTTTTCTCTTCGGCTGCTTTCTTTTCCTTTGCCAGCAGGTCTTGCTTTTCCTTTTCAAGCGCCGGACGCGCATCAATATCGCGTTGCCGGTCAAAATAAACCCGGCCGTCGATCAGCGTTTTTTGCACCACCGCGTACACGCTCAAAGGATCATGATTGAAGATAGCCAGGTCCGCGTCCTTGCCTACGTCAATCGAACCCACGCGATTGTCGATTCCCAGCTGGATTGCAGGATTCAAGGTGACCAACTTCAGAGCATCGTTGGCTGACAGGCCGCCATATTTCATGCTCTTGGCCGCTTCCTGATTCAAGTGACGCGCTTCTTCGGCGTCGTCCGAGTTGATCGAAACAATCACGCCACGGTCGGTCATCAGCGCGGCGTTGTACGGAATCGCGTCATAGGCTTCCATCTTGTAGCCCCACCAATCGGAAAACGTGGAGCCTCCCGCGCCGGACGCCGCGATTTCATCTGCGATTTTGTAGCCTTCCAGCACGTGCTGGAAGGTACGGATCTTGAAACCAAATTCATTTGCCACCCGAATGAGCATCAGGATTTCGTCCGCGCGGTAGCAGTGCGAGTGCACATACCGTTTACCTTCGAGCACTTCGACCAGCGGCTCGAGCTTCTCATCCCGCCGCGGCGGGATTAGATTCTGGTTCCCCGCTGCTTTCTTCTGGTTGTAGTCGTCCCACTCCTTTTTGTATTGACGAGCTTCGATGAGAGCCTCGCGAATCGTTTCTTCCACGCCCAGCCGGGTCGCGGGATATCGAGGTTCCACTCCGGGCGGCGGCGAGAAATTCGAGCGCTTGGGATTCTCGCCCAGCGCAAATTTAATTCCAGGCAGCGCCCCTTCAAACGGCAACTGGCTGGCGGGTTTGCCCCATCGTAGCTTGATCACCACCGTTTGCCCGCCGATCGCGTTCGCGCTTCCGTGCAGAATGTTCGCCGCGGTCACTCCGCCGGCGAGGTCATCGTAAATACTCATGTCCTCAGGATCTAAAACATCGGCGATGTTTGCCATCGACGAAACGGAAACGCTGCCTTCATTCACACCACCGTCTATAGCGATATGCGAATGGCAATCGATGATCCCGGGCATCACGTATTGGCCGTTTGCGTCAATCACCGTCGCGCCGTCGGGAACTTTCAAGTCGGTGCCCACCGCCGCTATCTTCCCGTCACGAATCAGGATCGAACCGTGCTCGATATTCCCGTGCGTAATAGTCAGGATCGTGGCGTTCTTTATCAGTATCGCGTTGTCTTTCTGAGTGTTCGAATCCTGGGCGCAAACGGAAAACGGAGCGAGCGCAGCAAATGCAACTGTCGCTAGCAGCAGGGCGCGTTTCATCGGCCTACCCCCTCGCCGCCAACCATGTCTTTGGCAGGCGCGCCGGGCGGTTCATCTGTTTTATGGTCGCCCGCCTTTTCTGCGGGCGGCTCTTCATGAATTTCGAACCACCGTCCGTCCACAAAAACGTGCTTCACTTTCGTCTTCTCGTCGAAGATCTCGCCATCCGTCACAACTAAGTTTGCGATCTTTCCCGGAGCGATGCTTCCCATGCGGCCGCTCACGCCGAGAATCTCGGCCGAGTCGGATGTAAAGGCGCGCAAAGCCGCATCCGGCGCGAGGCCGGCAGCGATCGCTTTCCTGGCATTCTTGAAAATGTCCTTCGGTCCCGATAAACCGCCGGAATAAAACGCGAACTTCACGCCGGATTTAGACAGTGCCGCCGGTGTCGAAGGCGCGCGGTCGCGGAAGCGCAACTCCCGCAATGTTTCCTCGCCCTCCGGGTCAGCATCCTTTGCGCGCTCCGGCCATTTCAGGTTTACCAGGACTGGAACTTTTTTAGCCGCGATCGCGTCCGCGACTTCGTATCCATGCTGGCCGCCGTAGATCACCGCATTGATTTTCCATTCATCCGCAAGGCGCAACGCGCGCAAAATTTGGACTGAATTGTTGGCCGGCAGCAGAACGATTTCTTTGTCGCGTAGTTCGCGGCCGATAACTTGCTCGGTGCGGTCATACGGCAAACGCTCAAACTTGGTTTCGTTTGCTTCGTAGATAGGCTCCGCCTGCGCGTACCAGTTGCTATCGTCAAACACCTGGCGAATATAAGCGATCGAGCCCATCAATGAATCCGGAAACGCCCAGAAATTGCCGACAGGTGTGAACGAAATCGGAAGCGTGGCCACTGCTTTCACGATGTAGTCGCCACGGCGATCGCCGGCGAGGTCAACCACAGACGCCTGCCCGGGGAAAATTCCGCCATCGGGCATCGTAAGAGCCGTTGTAAAACCCGCGTTGCGCCAGGTTTCAATTCGTTTGTCGTCCGTCTTGAACTCGTCCGCCGCCACTCGCCACGGACTCGTGCCCGGCCGATCCTCCGGACCCTTCGCAATTTCTCCGGACGGTGCCGCGCGTCTTCGTCCTCGTCCCGCCGGCGCACTTTCAGCAGGTTCTTCCTTCGGCAGACCAAGGTCGGTGCCTGCATCGATGAGCCCGGGATAAACGGTCAAGCCTTTGCCGTCGATCACCCACGCTTCCGGCGGAATCGCGACACTTTCTCCTACCGCTTGAATCAACCCTTTTGCCACCACCACGGTTCCGTTATTTATCGGCGCACCCGATCCGGTCACGATACGCGCGTTCGTAATTGCGAAGTATCGGGGTGCGCCCCCGGCTGCTCGCGCCGAGTGGGTCCAGTTGATCAAGCTCACGATGCACGCCACGATAAGAATTAGAAGCACGTGTCGAAACTCGAATCGGTTCCTCACTTCACCCTCCCCGACAGCGACACTGCACCACCATGCGTAATCGGTGCTTACGAAAGCGACTGATACTAGCCGCCAGTCAACCCAAAATCAAGGAAACTTGCGCTGCGCTTCAGCGATGGAATCGCGATGAAAAAGGTCGCGTGCTCACCAGCCAGTTCCGATTGCAGATTGCAGTCGGCGATTTCTTACAGGCAGGAACACTGATGCATAGACGCGGCAGCATTCGAAAAAGTATCGGAGATCGAGTCAGTTCAAATGAGAAACCCTCGGCCCGTGGGCGCGGGCCCGAGGAAGTTCGGAGAGTCTTCCGGGAAAAGACTTAAAACTGACGCGCTATCGTGCCCGTCATCACACGAGAGCTGTCCATTTCCAGCAGCAATGCAGTATTGTCGTCAACGACGAAGTAGGAGAGAGTATTGCTCTGCAACGGTTCGCTGAGCACCAACGGATTTCCGCGGCCATTTAAGCCGACGGTGGGCATCGTGCTGATGCTTGCCAACGCTTGACCGGAAACCACTTTTCCGTTGGTGGCAATGTTATTGATGTCCAGCGTGCCGCTCACCGCCCCGGCGCTTCCGGCGCTCATCTGGCCTTCGATATCCTGCTCGCCTGCGGAGGTAAGTTCCACTCCTGCCAAGTTCAATGCGAAGCTTCCTTGCGGTGTCGTCGCGCCGTTTTGCGTGTAGGCCACTCCAGTTCCCACTCCGACGTTGGTATCCGTTTCCAACAGCACCGCGCCGGTGGAAGGTGAACCGTCCGCTGCGATGTAGTTGAACAGGTAGACGGCGAACGTCAAGTTCTTGCTGTTCGTCGACGAGATGCCCAGTCCAATTCGGCCCGTATTGGTGTCAGGCAACGAAGCAGTCGCCGACGTAATGTTTGGCGTTGTGATGTTAGTCGAACTGGTCGTTGGACTAGTCAGGCTCCCGTCATCGTTGAGGTCAAGCACACCGCCGGCGCCTGTCAGGAAAGCTCCCCCCATTCCATATGGATTACCGCTATTGTCCGAACCCCTCACAACAAAAACTTGCGACCCACTCATGTTGGTCGTTGCGGATGGCGCTCCATAGAAATCGCCGGCTAAAAGCGTGTTCGAACCACCTTCAAGCACTTTCAAGTGCGTAGCATCCACAATGTAATATACAAAAGTGAGAGTGCCGGATGAAACGCCGCCGTTATTCCCGAAATCTGAGTCGAATGTCGGACAATCCAGAAAAAGAGTCCCGCGCCCGGTCGCCGGATCTGCGGGGCCGAAACCTCCCTGAACTTGTAAATCCGTCACAGAGACTCCAGCGTTGTTCAAATCCAGAATCCCATTATTCAGTGGGAAAGTATTCTCGTTGTTTGCCACCACTCTTCCGTCCATGCCTAGGTGAGCCCCGTTCTTTTCGAGTCCGGAGACACTGAAGGCATAAGCCCCCAGCGAAAATGGCGCGCCGAACTGTGAAGGATCCTGCATATCAATGGTGCCACTGCCCGTCGCGGTTGTGTCGAAACGGATTACCAGGGCATGCTGATTTGAAATAAGCGCAAACTGCAAAACGTCAGTGGAAGTGCCAACATTCAGATTTGCGGTTGCGCGCCCATCCGGCCCTACGATGTACGTACTCCCTGCCGCAAATACCGACATCGTGGGCGCAGCAAAGCCGCTGTTGATATCCTCGGTTCCCCCCGTAATATTTCCATTCCCATCTGCCGCAAAAGTTCCGGCCACGGACAAGAAACCTGATTTGTCGTCTCCCAAATAAGAAAACGCGTACGGCCGGGGATTCGCTTGGTTCACAAGCGAGTTCAAGGAAGCGTTCGAGAAGAGGATCGTCACCGTGGCGGTGCCGGAATTCCCGCCTGAAGAGGCACTAATCGTCACCGTTCCGCTAGCCGGAGGCGTAATCGGAGCTGTATATAACCCGCAGGTCGCTCCGTTCGTAATGAATCCGGGACTGCCCGAGTTGCCGTTTAGATTTGCTTGCCAAATTGTCGCCGCGCATCCTGCAGCAGTCGTGAATTGCAGGGTTGCGCCCGCAGGCAACGCAACCGCCGCAGGACTCACAGCTATAGGCTGCGACGCCACAACATTGATGGTAATCGGTGGGCTCGCGTTTGAACCAGACACAGCCTGGATCGTATCGGTCTCTGGCGCGCCGGGAGCCGTGAACACGCCGCCGGCGGTGATGGTCCCTGTGCCGCTGAGCACAGACCACGTAGCGGAAGTGATCGTCGCCCCCGAATACGCCGTGAATTGTGCAATCGACGGTTGGCCGCCATTCGCAGATTCTGGAATGGTCGCCGATCCCGGATAGACCACCAAGCCCCCGACTACCGGCTTGCCGCCTCCGCCCCCGCCGCTATTCGAGCCGCATGCAGAGAGAAGTAAAGCGCCCGCGATTACGGCCACAAAAACTGAGCAGCGTCCAAATTTCCCGGGCACTAGTTGCCCCCCTTCATTGTCGCCTTCGCGGGGATAAAGTTCCCGCGCGAAACGACGCCAAGAATTGGGACGCCTTGCTCGCTCCGAAGTATGAATATGCGGTCTGGGGTCGTGAGGATTCGCGCCAGCAGCACGCTGCTGCCACCTTCTTTCGCCATCATTCCGGTAATCTCAACGGCGTCGCCAGTTGAAAGGTCTAGAGTCTTGGCGTTCACATTCGGACTGACTCCCAGGTGTGCATTTACTGTGCCCTGCGCCGTCACGATCTGGGCGTGCATGCCTCGCAGCTCTCCACTGCTGCTCTGTTCGATACTTTGAATCGTGCCCTGAATTTTAATTTCCTTCGCCACGCGATAAGTTCGTTCGGGCAGCGGTCGGCTGACCGCAGAAACGGCTCCCGCAGTTGGTGCCTGCGCGCTCGCGAGCGGAGCGGAAACAAACGCCGTTGCCAATCCGGCGAGGAAAATTGCATCGAACAATCGATACCGCATCATCATTTCTCCTTAAACCTAATAGGGCTATTTCTTTTTTTGCCGCGGAAAGTTCCGGGTATGCGCCGAATTCCACTATTGCGGGTTCTAAGTGTACCCCGGACTGCTTAGATTCAATCCATGACACACGGGTTTCCCGGCGTTGCCGCAAACTCAGACCAACTGGGAGGCCGCGCAATTCTTGTCAGGCGATTCGATTTCCTCAGCAAACTCAATTCCGCAACGGTTTGCCGGTTTTCAGCGTGTGCGCCACGCGCTCCTGGGTCTTGCGCTCGCCGCACAAACTGACGAAAGCTTCGCGCTCCAGATCGAGAATGTATTGTTCTGAAACCATTTGGGGTGCGCTAAGCGCGCCACCAGCCAGTATGTTCGCAAGCTTGCGGCCGACCACGCCGTCGTATTCCGTCGCGAACTCGCCGCGGACGAGCATATGAATTGCGAGTTTCGCTGCTGCCAGGAACTCATCGCCAAGCACGCGGATTTCCGCGGGCGCCGGTGGATGATATCCGGCGCGAACCATCGCCAGCGCGGTCCGCTTTGCGTCGGCCACTTGCCGATCACGATTCATGGAGATTAGGTCTGAAGGCCGCAGGAAACCGAGCGAGCGCGCTTCTTCTCCGCTGGTGGATACTTTCGCCATCGCAATCGTTTCAAAAATGGGCTTGAGCGCGTGAAATAAATCCAGGTTTTCGCCCCCGGCCGAATGCTCGTTCGCGCGGATGAGCATTTCTTTCGTCCCGCCCCCGCCGGGGACCAAGCCGACGCCCGTCTCGACAAGTCCGATGTAGGACTCGCCCGTCGCCTGAATCCGCGCTGAGTGCATACTGATTTCGCATCCGCCGCCAAGCGCCATGCCTTGGGGAGCCGCAACTACCGGACCCGGCGCATATTTTATGGCCATGTTCACACGTTGGAATTGGCGTACGGCCATGTGAATTTCGTCCCACTCGCCCTCTTGCGCGCCGATCAGCAGGAGCATTAAATTCGCGCCCACGGAAAAATTGGGCGCCTGGTTCGCGATCACCATGGCGTCAAAATCCGAACTCAGGCGCGCAATGCCGGCATGGATCATGGCCCCGATATCTCCGCCAATCGAATTCATCTTCGAATGAAATTCGCAGCAAATCACTCCGTCGCCGAGATCGATCAGGCTCGCACCGGCGTTGCTCTGCACTACCGCTGTGCGATCCTTCAGCGACTTCAAGAGAATCACTCCCGCCGGCTCCTCCACCGGTTTGAGCGTTGCGGTCGCGACGTCGAAATAGCTCGTGCTGCCCTTTTCCGTTTCGTAGAAAACTTTCTTTGGCGTGGCGAGCACTTTCTCGGCTAATGGCGGTAGCTCTTTGCCGTCGCGTTCTAGAGCTTGGGCCATCCGCTCAACCCCAATCGCGTTCCACATTTCGAACGGGCCAAGCTCCCAGGCAAATCCCCAGCGCATCGCGCGATCCACATCCACGATGCTATCCGCAATCTCCGGAACACGCCGTGCGGCGTACGAACACATCTCACTGAGACTGCCCCACAGAAACCGCGAAGCTTTGTCGCCGCCCTGGCCATCGAGCACCGGCGCCACAAGCGCGCGCAACCGTGAGCGAGTATCTTCGATCGTCTTCCCTGCTTCAATCGAAGCGAACCGCGCTTTCTGCTTCGACCGGTAGTCCATCTTCTGCCAGTCCAGTGTTAGAATTTCGCGTTCGCCGCCTTTTTTCACGGCCTGATAGAAGCCTTTGCCAGTTTTCTCGCCAAGCCATCCTCGCGAGATCATGTCCTCGATGAGGGGGGGGACTTTGTACGCCTCGCGCGATTCATCGTTCTTCGCGTTTTCATAAATATTTCGAACCACGTGGACCAGAATGTCGAGACCTACGATGTCCGCCGTTCGAAACGTCGCCGATTTGGGCCAGCCGACAGCCGGGCCAGTACAGGCATCTACTTCCTCGATCGTCATCTCAAGTTCGATCATCAGCCGCACAGAGTTGAGCATCGAGTACGTGCCGATTCGATTGGCGATGAAATTCGGCGTGTCTTTCGCAATCACCACGCCCTTCCCGAGCCGGCGATCGCAAACGTCGTCGAGCGTTTCCACAACCCCGGAATCCGTCTTCGGCCCCGGGATCAACTCGACGAGCTTCATGTAGCGCGGTGGATTGAAGAAATGCGTTCCCGCCCAATGACGCTGGAAGTCGTCCGAACGCCCGTCGGCCACGAGATGAATCGGCAAGCCAGATGTATTCGTCGTAACGATTGTTCCGGGCTTGCGGTGCTGCTCCACGCGCTCGAGAAGATTCCGTTTGATATCGAGATTTTCGGCAACGGCTTCGATAATCCAATCCACTTCTCCGCACCAGGCGAGATTGTCTTCGAAATTGCCGATGGTGACAAGACTGGCGGTGTCAGCAGTGAAAAATGCGGCAGGGCGGGCTTTCTTCGCCGCTTCCAATCCTCCGCGAACGATGCGATTTCGGACGGCGGGCTGTGCGAGTGTCAGCCCTTTCGCCTGTTCTTCCAAAGTGAGTTCGCGCGGAACGATATCGAGCAGGTAGCACGAAATTCCCGCATTCGCGAGATGTGCCGCGATGCGCGAGCCCATAGTTCCGGCGCCAAGAACCGCGGCTTTTTCGATGCGTTTTTTCATTTTTCCCGTCCGATTTTCCATCCGGGGCAACGCTGGAGGTTACAAAACGGGTACCGCGCGGTCAACCGCAAATCCAAGCATCCCCGGTTTGAGTTACAGTGTCAAATAAAGCAGAAATCACTATGCCCACAACAAGAAAATGGCTTGGCTCCGCTGTACGCGGCCTGCGCTCATTCGCATACGGCGGCGCGGGCGAGAGGCCGCGCATCGGACTGGCGCTCGGAGGCGGATTCGCGCGCGGAATCGCCCACATCGGCGTCCTCCGCGTCTTCCAGGAAGAAGGAATTCCGATTGATTGCCTTGCCGGGACGAGCGTCGGCGCGCTCATCGGCGCAGCCTACGCGAGCGGCGCAACTCTCGACGACATGGAGCGGCAAGGCTCCGAAACACGCTTCCGCGATTTCGGGCGCTGGACGCTCTCGCGCATGGGAATGGCCTCGAACGAACGCCTTGAAGATTTCTTGCGCAAATTCACCACCGCGCGTTACTTCGAGGAATTGAAGCTCCCGTTTGCTATTGTCGCCACAGACATCGTGCGCGGCGAATCCGTTTACTTCACCACCGGCGAAATCGGAATCGCCTTGCGCGCATCGTGCGCATATCCCGGCTTGTTCTTGCCGGTCGAGTATCGCGGCCACTCCCTCGTTGACGGATTCTTGACTGACGCCGTGCCCACGAGGGCCGTCCGCGCGCTCGGAGCGAATATCGCCATCGGCATTTATCTCGAACCCGGCGAATTGAAGGACAAGCCGCGAAATACAATTGAGGTGATCGGCCGCGCATTTTCGATTATTCAGGAGACCCAGGACCCGCCGTGGCGGCACGCTGCGGACGTTGTGATCGAGCCAGACGTTCACGATGTTCTATGGGATGGCTTCATAGAGACGCCACGTCTCATCGCGGCCGGCGCAGCCGCGACGCGCGCCGCTGCGCCTAAGATTCGCGCCGCGATTGCGCGGCACATACCGCCCCCAAGCTCTGACTCCGAACCCGTTCGCACTCGATAATCCACCCCGCGCCAAGAGCACGCCGCCAATCCGTTTCAGTAACCACCCGCGAGATTGCTTACCGTTTCCACTGCATTGCGTCAAAACAAAAGTGAGGGGTCGAACCTGTTTCGCGATGACCGCTGCAACGCCCCAGTCTTCGCAAAATTCGATTCGGCTCCTCTTTCAAATTTTTAGAGCTCTCCGATCGCACGCGGTTAACGCCGCGCCCTCGTAGAAGGCATTACCTCATATTTTCGTGAGAGATGACTGCCAACTGAAAGGCGTGACCTCGCTAAACTTCTCGGACATCGACGCGCACCGTCTTCCCTTTGCTGATCCCTCGGCTGTTAAACCATTCCTCCAGCGCCTCGCCGAGCCGCTTCGGATCCACTCGTAATCCTGCTTCCATCCGCCCGTCGCCCGTCGGAAGCGTATCGTCGAAATTCGCCGACCGCGTGAAGTTTCGCATGGCAAAGCTATCGAGCCACTCGAGCGGACACGGCCGC
>PLZZ01000266.1:0-1608 GCA_003153585.1 Acidobacteriota bacterium
CATCCTCGCTTTGCAAATGGCGCTGTAGAGATGCGGCTGCATCCGAACAGTGCGCACCAGGAATGAAGAACGCGCCGAATTCCGGCTCGATTTGAAATTGATACTGTTCATCCCGCCGATGCGCTGAGTTGGCTTTGTGGGGAGCCGGGGTCGTCAGCGCTTTCCGACAATAGTTCACGCACTGCGGCACACACTTCGGTGATTTGCTCGCTCGTCATTTTCGAGAAAAATGGAAGCGCGAGGCACCGCTCCGCAGCCAGGTCCGTTTGTGGAAGCGAAGGAGTACGCGAGAGCGCAATTTCCTTGAAGTAAGGCTGGCGATGAATTGGAGGGAAATATGCTTGGCACGCAATACCGCGCGCCCGTAAACCGGCGATCAAACTGTCGCGTTGCCGTGCAGTCGACGTTCCCTGCAGCTGAATCACGTAAACGAACCAGCTTCGCGTCGCCTCGGGAAACTCCTGCGGAAGAGTAATGCCCGGAGTCTGCGCAAAAGCGCGCGAATATTCAGCCGCTACTCGCGCGCGCGAGGACAGCAGCTCGCCGATTCTTTTGAGTTGGGCCAAGCCTAAGGCGCAGTGCAAATCGCTCAAGCGGTAGTTGTATCCCAGGGCGATATGACGCAACCAAGCAGACCGATCGTCGCGGCCCTGATTGCGGAGGCTGCGGCAGAGCGTCGCGATCTGCGCGTCATTGGTGACGATCATTCCTCCCTCTGCCGTGGTCATCTGCTTGTTTGGATAGAATGCGAATGCCGCGGCATCGCCGAAAGTTCCGGCGAGCTGGCCACGATACCGGCTTCCCAGGGCTTCGCAGGCGTCTTCAAAAACACGCAAATTAAATTCGCGCGCTATCTCGAGAATAGGAGCCATATTGCATGGCAGGCCAAAAATGTGAACTGGAAGAATTGCTTTCAGAATGCGCCCGGACCGGCGATTGACCAGCCTGCATTTGTCCGGCTTCCAGGCATATACAGACGTCAGGGTTTCCCGAATCTCTGCCGGATTGATATTGAGTGTGTCNNGGGTGGATGTCCACGAACATTGGCAACGCTCTTTCGTACAGCAAACAGTTTGCGGAAGCCACGAAGCTGAAAGATGTTGTGAGAACTTCGTCCTCTGGCCCGATGCCCAGCGCCCTGACGCAAAGATGCAGGGCGGAAGTCCCGCTATTGGTGGCGACGGCATAGCGTGTGCCCATGTACTTCGCGAACTCCTCTTCAAATTCAGAGACTCGAGGCCCCAGGCTTAGATTTCCCGACCGAAGAACGCGCGTGACGGAATCAATCTCCAGGTCTCCAATATCGGGCTGTGAAAGCGGGATGCTCACGCAGCACCCATTGAGTCAAAAGTAGTGGCGGGAAGTTTCGGAGCCGAAATCGGAGGGCAAAGCTGGTGCGTTTGTGTTCCTTTGAATCCAGGCTCGATTTCCGAGAGATATTCGAGCAGGCCTTGCCGATCATCGCGCTGAAGGAAGTTCTCCATTTTGCGAATCTTGCCTACAATTCCACGCGCCATCGGGTTCTGCTCCGCGATCATGAGGATTCTTTCCGCTTTCGTGCGAACGGGGCGTTCCCAATCGGCCCAAAGGTCCTCTTCGATCTTTTCG
>PLZZ01000266.1:1637-2407 GCA_003153585.1 Acidobacteriota bacterium
ACCGACATGAAGTAGCGGGTTGCTCGCGGATCGGTGACAAGTATCGGTTCTCCCTTCTGGATTTGTTCCCAGAAAAGTCTGATGACACTTCCGCTGCTTCCCGCAACATTTCCAAAGCGCACGTTAGAGAAAGGTTTGCGACGGGTTCGAGCAAGCTCCTGAATGTATAGCTCCGTCAATTTCTTGGACAATCCCATGTAACTTTTGGGGCTCACTGCTTTATCTGTGGAGATATTTACGAGCCGGGCCGCGCCGCACTCCAACGCCGCTTCGGCAACATTGCGCGTGCCCAACACGTTGTTGCGCATTGCTTCTTGCGGATGCAATTCGAGAAGTCCAACGTGCTTATGCGCTGCGGCATGAAAAATAATTTCCGGCCGTTCACTGGAGAAGAGCTCCCGCAAGCGGGCGGTATCAAGGATATCGGCAAGTACCGGCCGAACGCGCGCCGCTTCGCAACGCTGGGAAACTTCGCGATGCACATAAAACAGGCTGTTTTCGGACTTATCGAGCAAGATGATCTTTTGCGGAGATGCCTCCGCAATCTGGCGGCAGAGTTCCGAACCGATGCTTCCTCCGGCTCCGGTGACCAAAACCACTTTTCCGCCGACAATCCTTCGACTTTCCGGCAAATCTATGTGGATCTCTCGGCGATCCAGAAGGTCCGTAATCTTCGGGCTCCGCAGCTGGCGCCTGGAAACCTTCTCATCGGCCAACTCCGCAAGCGAAGGGAGCGTTCGAACTGGGAGACGGGACCGGCGGCAAACAGC